>NZ_JBITSF010000001.1:842484-917481 GCF_044540485.1 Streptomyces sp. NPDC085946
GGTGCGCCGAGGTCCTGGCGCCCCAGCGCGGCACCACGGGGGGCGTGGTGGGCGCCGCCGACCGGGCCGGGGAGCCCGACCCGGTCATGTGACACCCCGGCGGGCGGGGAGCCCCCCCCCGCCCCCGCCCCCCCCGGCGAACCGCACCCCCTCAGGGGTGCGGGGACCCGCGCGTCGTCCCACGGCGACGGGCCGCCCGCCGTCGAGCCGTACACCTGTCTTGCTCAGGGGTGCGGGGGCCTGCGCGTCGTCCCACGGCGACGGGCCGCCCGCCGTCGAGCCGCACGCCCGTCTTGCTCAGGGGTGCGCGGACCCGCGCGCCGAGCCACGACGAACGGGGCCCCGCCGAGACGGAGCCCGGCGCCCCGCCCGTCAGGCGCCCCGGCGCCCCACCCCGTAAATTGACGGCATGGCGACACCGCTGCTGCCCAACTCCCGCACCGAACCCGACGGTTCAGCCGTCATCCGCGTCCTCAGCTACAACATCCGTTCGATGAAGGACGACACCGCCGCCCTCGCCCGCGTCATCCGCGCCTGCGCCCCCGACCTGGTCCTCCTCCAGGAGGCCCCCCGCTTCTTCCGCTGGCGCAAGAAGCTCGCCCGCCTCGCCCACGCCGCCGACCTGGTGACCCTCACCGGCGGGGCCACGGCCGCGGGCCCGGCGATCCTGTGCTCCCTGCGGACGACCGTCGAACGCACCGAGGACGTCCTGCTGCCCCTCACCCCCGGCCAGCACCGCCGCGGCCTGGCCACGGCCGTCGTGCGGTTCGGAGGCGCCCGCCTCGGCGTGCTCAGCTGTCACCTGTCGCTCAGGGCGCAGGAGCGCCACGAGCAGGGCGGCCTGCTCCTCGACCGGCTCGCCGCGCTGGGCGTGGAGCACGCGGTCGCCGGCGGCGACCTCAACGAACGCCCGGACGGCCGCGCCTTCCGGCTGCTGGCCGACGGCCTCCAGGACTGCTGGGCCACCGCCCCCTGGGGCGCCGAGCACACCTGGACGCCCGGCGACCCCTACCAGCGGATCGACGCGATCTTCGCGACGAAGGGCATCGAGGTGCTGGGCTGCGGGGTGCCCCTCGGCCAGCCCGGGGTGAGCGAGACGGACCTGAGGGCGGCCACGGACCACTTCCCGGTCCTGGCCGCCCTCAGGGTGCCCGCCGGCTAGCCCGGCGCACGGGCCGGGCCCGCCCGGCTCACACCACCGCGCCGCGCCCCGGGTCGTCGTCGTCCTCGTCGTCCGGCTTCATCCGCAGCACCAGCGCGGCGATCCCGCCGAGGAAGCCGCCGATGCAGAGCGTGGCCAGCCACCACGTCATGTCCCAGCCGAGCAGCACCGCCAGCAGGAGCAGCACCGGTGCGCCCAGCACGCCGAGCCAGGCGAACTTCGCGGTGGCGTCGGCCTCGGGCAGCGGCGGCGGCTCCGGCGGCACGAAGTGCCCCTCGTCGTCCGCGTCGAGGTCCTCGTCGGACGGCTCCGCCGTGGTGTAGTCGCGCGGGCCCGCGGCGCGGCCGGTGCCCACGCCGGGCGCGAAGGCGACCGAACTGCCGAGCGGCCTGGCCGTGCCCGGCTCGTCCCCCTCGGAACCGGCCCCGGGCCCGTCGTCGTCCACCACGGTCCCGGTTCCGGTCCCGGCTCCACCGTCGTCGGACCCGGTCCGGTCGTCGTTGGTCTCGGCCTCCAGGAGCGCCAGGTCCTCGACGGACTTGAAGGGCTTGGCACCCGGCGGGTCCGGCGGCTCCTCGCCGTAGCCGGCGACGATCGCCGCCCAGGCGGCCTCCTCGTCGAGCGGGGCACCCTTCTCGTCCGGCTCGCGGTCCTCGCGGTCGGAGTCGTGCTCAGCCACCTGCGGTCGTCCCTTCCATGCCGAGAGCGGGCTCCCCGTCGGGACGCGGATCCGTGCCGGAGCCGGGTGCCAGCCGGTCGATGAACGCGGCGCTCTCCGAGTGGATCCGCCCCGCGTCGTGGTCCAACGTCGCCACGTGGTAGCTCTGTTCCAGCAGGACCTCCGTCACGTCCGTCGACGAGACCCGGCCGAGGATACGGGCCGAGTCGGCCGGCGGCACGACGTGGTCCATCGGACTGCGCATCAGCAGCAGCGGCTGGGTGACCTGCGGCAGCTCGCGGTCGACGAGCCGGAAGAAGGCCCGCAGCGAGTGCGCCGCGTGCAGCGGCACCCGGTCGTAGCCCAGCTCCGTGACGTCCGGCTTGGCGATGTCGTCGGCGATGCCCCGGGTGGCGGGCACCAGGTGACGGACCACCGGAAGGGCGTGCTGCGCCAGGCCGTGCATCCTGTTCGCCGGGTTGACGACCATGACGCCGGCGACCGCGTCGCCGTGCCGGGCGGCCAGCCGCAGGGCGAGCGCCCCGCCCATGGACAGCCCGGCCACGAACACCGTCGCGCAGCGCTCGCGCAGCAGCCGCAGCTCGCGGTCCACCTCCGCGTACCAGTCCTGCCAGCCGGTGATCCGCAGGTCCTCCCAGCGCGTGCCGTGCCCGGGCAGCAGCGGCAGCGAGACGGTCAGGCCGCGGGCGGCGAGGTGCTCCGCCCAGGGGCGCAGCGACCGGGGCGAACCGGTGAAGCCGTGGCAGAGCAGGACGGCGGTCTCAGAGCCGGCGTGGCGCAGCGGCTCGGCTCCGGGCAGCAGCGGCACCTTCGGCCTCCTGTTCGTCGAGTGCGGCAAAGGCGGCAAAGGGGGTCGGGCGGGTGTGAAGGGACCGGCACATCGTGCGCGGGCCTTCACCGTACGCGACCGTACTGACACCGACCAGGGTCGTCGGCGCCATTGACGGCGCTCCGGGTTATGGTCTGATCCACAGACACAGGAGGCACTCGGTTGTTGTACGGCGCGATGAAGGTCACCATCGGAGGGCCGCTGAAGCTCGCCTTCCGGCCCTGGGTGGAGGGCCTGGAGAACGTTCCCGCCGAGGGCCCCGCGATCCTGGCGAGCAACCACCTGTCGTTCTCCGACTCGTTCTTCCTGCCCGCGGTCCTCGACCGCAAGGTCACCTTCATCGCGAAGGCCGAGTACTTCACCACGCCCGGCGTGAAGGGCCGGCTGACCGCCGCCTTCTTCAAGGGCGTCGGCCAGCTCCCCGTGGACCGTTCCGGCGCGCGCGGCGCGGGCGAGGCCGCGATCAAGAGCGGCATAGAGGTGCTGGAGCGCGGCGAGCTGTTCGGCATCTACCCGGAGGGCACCCGCTCGCCCGACGGCCGGCTGTACCGCGGCAAGCCGGGCGGCCTCGCGCGCGTGGCGCTCGCCACCGGCGCGCCCGTCATCCCGGTCGCCATGATCGACACGGAGAAGATCCAGCCGCCCGGCAAGGTCGTGCCGAAGCTGATGCGGCCGGGCATCCGGATCGGCAAGCCCCTGGACTTCAGCCGCTACCAGGGCATGGAGCACGACCGGTTCGTGCTGCGCGCGGTGACCGACGAGGTCATGTACGAGATCATGAACCTCTCCGGCCAGGAGTACGTCGACATGTACGCGACCGCCATGAAGCGGCAGCTCGCGGAGGAGGCGAAGGCCGGGAAGGAAGCGGAGAAGGCGGCCAGGGCCGCGCTCGCGCGGGCGGAGAAGGAACAGGCCGAGAAGGAGAAGGCCGAGAAGCGGCGGTCCGAGCCCTAGCCGGGCCGGGTCCGGGGGGTGGGGGAATGGCCAGGCGCGAGAAGGTCACGAGGATGTCGGTCGAGCAGCCGCTGTGGCGTGCGCTCACCGGCTACCGGGTGCTGACGACGGTGTACGCGGTCGGCCTGTTCGCCACCGCCTACGAGGAGTTCGTCCGGCCCTGGCTCGCCGTCGCCTACTTCGCCGTGCTGTGCGTCTGGACCCTGGCCACCCTGCCCCGGCTCGCGAACGCCGCCCGCTGCACCAGGGGCTTCCTCGCCGCCGACCTCACCCTCGCGGTCACCGGTATCCTGCTCACGCCGCTGGCCGACGCCCCCGAGCGGATCCACGCGGGCGGCCCGACGCTGCCGTCGATCTGGACGGCCGGCTCGGTGCTGGCCTTCGCCATCAAGGGCGGCTGGCGCTGGGCGGCCCTCGCCTCCACCCTCGTCGCCGTCGCCAACCTGGTCGAACGCGGCAGCCCGGCCCGCGACACCGTCCACAACGTGATCCTGGTCTGGGTCGCCTCCATCGCCATCGGGTACGTCGTCGAGGTCGCCCGCGCCTCCGAACGCACCCTCGCCCGCGCCCTGGAGATCGAGGCCGCCACGCGGGAGCGGGAGCGGCTCGCGCGGGACATCCACGACAGCGTGCTCCAGGTGCTGGCCATGGTGAAGCGGCGCGGGACCGCGCTCGGCGGCGAGGCGGCCGAGCTGGGCCGGCTGGCCGGCGAGCAGGAGGTCGCCCTGCGCACCTTGGTCTCCGGCGGGCTGGTGCCCGTCTCCCGGGCGTCGCGGGACGCCGCCGAGGGAGCGGTCGTCCGGGCCGCCGGCGAACCCGACGCGGACGGCCCGGCCGACCTGCGCGCGCTGCTCGCCCCGTACGCCGGGGCCCGGGTCAGCCTCGCCGAGCCCGGCGCGCCGGTGACCCTGGCGCCGCGCGCCGCCCGGGAGGTGGCGGCCGCGGTCGGGGCCGCCCTGGACAACGTGAGCAGGCACGCCGGGGAGCACGCGCGCGCGTGGATCCTGGTCGAGGACGAGCCGGACGAGGTGATCGTCACCGTCCGGGACGACGGACCCGGCATCCCGCGGGGCCGGCTCGCCCAGGCCGAGGGCGAGGGCCGGCTCGGGGTGGCCCAGTCGATCCGGGGACGGCTGCGGGACCTGGGCGGCAGCGCCGAGCTGGTCTCGGTGCCGGGGCAGGGCACCGAGGTCGAACTGAGGGTGCCCAAGGACACGAGCGACACGCACGGGACACGGGGGAAGGCGGAGCGGCGATGACGGACGCCACGCAGGACCGGCAGGACACGATCAGGGTGATGGTGGTCGACGACCACCCCATGTGGCGCGACGCCGTCGCCCGCGACCTGGCCGAGTCCGGCTTCGAGGTGGTCGCCACCGCGGGCGACGGCGAGCAGGCCGTCCGCCGCGCCAAGGCCGCCGCCCCCGACGTCCTGGTGCTCGACCTGAACCTGCCCGGCAAGCCCGGCGTGCAGGTCTGCAAGGAGGTCGTCGCCGCCGACCCGGCGGTGCGGGTGCTGGTGCTGTCGGCGAGCGGGGAGCACGCCGACGTGCTGGAGGCGGTCAAGTCCGGCGCGACCGGCTACCTGCTGAAGTCGGCCTCCACCGAGGAGCTCCAGGACGCGGTGCGCCGCACGGCCGCCGGCGATCCGGTCTTCACCCCGGGCCTGGCCGGCCTGGTCCTCGGCGAGTACCGCCGCCTCGCCTCCGAACCCGCCCCCGCGCAGGGCACCGACGCACCGGGGGCGCCCCGGCTGACCGAGCGCGAGACCGAGGTGCTGCGCCTGGTCGCCAAGGGCCTGAGCTACAAGCAGATCGCCGAACGGCTCGTCATCTCCCACCGCACGGTGCAGAACCACGTCCAGAACACCCTCGGCAAACTCCAGCTCCACAACCGCGTGGAGCTGGTCCGGTACGCGATAGAGCGCGGCCTCGACGACGACTGACCCGGCGCGTGCGGCCGTGCGGGCGCCGATTCCTCGTTAGCGTGGAAGGAGCGGACACCGCGGCGAAGGGACCTGCCCATGCGAGTCGGAGTACTGACCGGGGGCCGCGACTGCCCCGGTCTCAACGCTGTCATCCGCGCTCTCGTCCGCAAGGGCGTCCAGGAGTACGGCCACGACTTCACCGGCTTCCGGGACGGCTGGCTCGGGGTGCTGGAGGACGAGACCGTCCCCCTCGGCATCCCCGCGGTGCGCGGCATCCTGCCCCGCGGCGGCACCGTCCTCGGCTCCTCGCGCACCGATCCGTTCCGGCACGAGGGCGCCGTCGCGCGGATCAGGGAGAACCTGGCCGGGCACGGGATCGAGGGACTCGTCGTCATCGGCGGGGCGGACACCCTGGGCGTGGCGGCGCGCCTGTGGCAGGAGCACGGCGTGCCGTGCGTCGGCGTGCCGAAGACCATAGACAACGACATGGCCGCGACGGACCGCACGATCGGCTTCGACACGGCCGTCAACACCGCGGTCGCGGCGATCGACCGGCTGCACACCACCGCCGAGTCCCACATGCGGGTGCTCGTCGTCGAGGTGATGGGGCGCAACGCCGGCTGGATCGCGGTCCACTCCGGCCTGGCCGGCGGCGCCAACGTCGTCCTCATCCCCGAGCAGCCCTTCGACCTCGACCAGGTCTGCGCCTGGGTGACCTCCCGGTTCCGGGCCACGTACGCCCCGATCGTGGTGGTCGCCGAGGGGGCCCGGCCCAGCAGCGGCGACCTGGTGTTCACGGGCGACTCGCCGGGCACCGGCAACCCGGTGCCCCTCTCCGGTGTCGGCGAGTGGCTCGCGGTGGAGATCGAGAAGCGGACCGGCAAGGAGGCCCGGACGACCGTGCTGGGCCACGTCCAGCGCGGCGGCAGCCCGAGCGCCTCCGACCGCTGGCTCGCCACCCGCTTCGGTCTGCACGCCGTCGACTGCGTCCACGAGGGCGACTTCGGCACGATGGTCGCCCTGCGGGGCACGGACGTCGTCCGCGTGCCCCTCACGGAGGCCACGGCCCGGCTGAAGAAGGTCGACCCGCGGCTGTACGAGGAGATCGGCGTGTTCTTCGGCTGAGCCGGCGTCGCCCCGGGCGGGACGCGGGTACCCGCCCCACCGCGCATCCGCCGTGCCCCCCCCGTGCCCGCCGTGTCCGCCCTGTCCGGCGGACACGGTCCACCTCTCAGGAAGGAACCCACCCCGTGGAGATCCTCGCCTTCGGCGTGCAGGCCGACGAGCAGCCACTGATCGAGCGGGCTTTCGCCGGGCACCACCCGGTCCGCTGCCTGGACGTCTTCCTCAACGAGGACACCGCCCCCATCGCCGCCGGCCACGAGGCGATCTCCACCAGCGTCAACTGCGACCTGGGCCCCCGCGTCCTGGAGGCCCTCGCCGCCGGCGGCACCCGGATGACCGCCCAGCGCTCCACCGGCTTCAACAACATCGACCTGGCCGTCGCCGAGCGCCTCGGCATGACCATCGCGCGGGTGTCGTCGTACTCCCCGTACTCGGTCGCCGAGTTCGCCTGGACCCTGGCCATGGCGGTCAACCGCCGGGTGGTCCGCGCCTCCACCCGCACCCGCGACTTCGACTTCCGGCTCGACGGCCTGATGGGCCGCGACCTGCACGGCCGCACCGCGGGCGTGCTGGGCACCGGGAAGATCGGCGAGGCGTTCACCCGGATCGCGCACGGCTTCGGCATGCGGCTGCTCGGCTGGGACGTCGTGGAGAACCCCGCCTGCCTGGAGCTCGGCATGCGGTACGTCACCAAGGAGCAGCTGCTCGCCGAGTCCGACCTGGTCAGCCTGCACGTCCCCCTCCTGCCGCAGACGCAGCACCTGATCGACGCCGACGCCCTGAAGGCGATGAAGGACGACGCGATCCTGGTGAACTCCAGCCGCGGCGGCCTCGTCGACACCGCCGCCCTGGTCACCGAGCTGCGCGCGGGCCGCTTCACGGGCGTCGGCCTCGACGTGTACGAGGCCGAGGCGGGCCTGTTCTTCCTCGACAAGTCCCTGGAGGCCATCGCCGACGACACCCTGGCCCGCCTCGTCACCTTCCCCAACGTCCTGGTCACCTCCCACCAGGCGTACTACACGCGCGAGGCGGTCGGCCAGATCGTCGAGACGACGGTGCGCAACGTCCTGGACTACACGGCCGGCCGCCGCTCGGAGAACGTGCTGGTGCCGCGCAGCTGACCCATCAGCTCCCGCACGATGGCGGCGCCGTCGAGCGTCAGCACCGACTCCGGGTGGAACTGCACCCCGGCGAAGGAGGGCCCGCGCAGCGCGTGCACCTCCCCGTTCGCCGCCCGGCTGACCTCGATGCCGCGCGCGGCCAGCTCCGCGGCGGTCCCGTCGTCGCAGCGCGCCGTGAAGCTGTTGTAGAAGCCGACCGTCTCCGTGCGCCCGAACAGGTCGACGGCCGTCTGCGCGCCCTGGTACGGGACGTCCTTGCGGACGATGTCCAGGCCCAGCTCGGCCGCGATCAGCTCGTGCCCGAGGCAGACGCCGAGGACGCCGTGCCGGTGCGTCCGGAGCGCCTCGGCGGCCAGCCCGCGCAGGAACCGCATCCTGGGGTCGTGCGGGTCGCCCGGGTCGCCGGGACCGGGGCCCAGGACGAGCGGCCCGTCGTGCCCGAGCACCGCCGCGCGCAGCCCGGGCTCGTCGTGGCGCCGGACGGTGACGTCCAGTCCGCCAGCGCGCAGCAGGTGCGCCAGCATCGCCGTGAAGGTGTCCTCCCCGTCGACCACCAGGGCGTGCCCGCCCGGCGCGTCCGAGCGCTCCTGCATCCGCAGCCAGAACGGCGCCAGCGAGGCCCGGCGGCCGTCCAGCGCGGCCCGCACCCGGGGGTCGTCGGCGAGCCGGGGCCGTACGGCCTCCCCGCGCGGCCGCCGGGGGCGGACCCCGAGCGCCGCCAGCACCCCGGCCGCCTTGGCGTGGGTCTCGGCGACCTCGCCCGCCGGGTCCGAGCCGCGCACCAGCGTGGCGCCGACCGGCACCCGCAGCCGCCCGCCGGCGTCGATGTCGGCGGTCCGGATGAGGATGGGGGAGTCCAGCGTCTGGGCGCCGCCCGGGTCCCGGCCGAGGAGCGCGAGGGCACCGGCGTAGTAGCCCCGGCCGCCGGCCTCGTGCCGCTCGATCACCCGGCAGGCGTTCTGCACCGGCGACCCGGTGACGGTCGCCGCGAACATGGTCTCCTTCAGCACCTCCCGCACGTCCAGCGAGGACCGGCCGCGCAGCTCGTACTCGGTGTGCGCGAGGTGCGCCATCTCCCTCAGCCGCGGCCCGACGACGACCCCGCCCATGTCGCCGACGGTGCACATCATCTTCAGCTCCTCGTCGACGACCATCGACAGCTCCTCGATCTCCTTGCCGTCGGCGAGGAAGCGGAGCAGGTGCTCGGGGGTCGGGCCCCCGTCGGGATAGCGGTAGGTCCCGCTGATCGGGTTCATGACGACCGTGCCGCCGGACATCCGCACGTGCACCTCCGGGCTCGCCCCGACCAGCGTCCGGTCGCCGGTGTGCACCACGAACGTCCAGTACGCGCCCCGCTCGCCCTCCAGCAGCCGCCGGAACAGCGCCAGCGCGTCGGCCCGCCCGAACCCGGGGATCCGGCCCTGGTAGGTGCGCCGGATGACGAAGTTCGCGCCCTCGCCCCGCCCGATCTCCTCGCGCAGCACCCGCCCGACGATCCGCGCGTACTCCTCGTCGCCGACGTCGAAGCCGCCGCCCTCGACGCGCACGTCGTGGGCGGGCAGCCGGTCCAGGGCCTCGGCCAGCGGGATCTCGTACCGCTCCTCGGGCGTCAGCACCAGCAGCGGGGTGCCGTCGTCGCGCACGTCGAAGCCGCGCTCGCGGATCTGGCGGAAGGGCACCAGGGCCAGGCCCTCGTCGGGCAGGTCGGCGAGGCGGTCGCGTGCGGACACCGGGCCGAGCAGCAGCTCCACGGTGTTCCCGTCGCGCCCCGGGGTGCGGCGGTGCAGCAGGGCGAAGGGGCGGGGATCGTCGGTCAGGTCGAGCAGGTTCATCGTCGTGCTCCCTCGGTGGAGGAGAGACGACCCCGGAGCCGGAGAACACCGAAGGCCGCCTCTCGGGCGGCCTTCGCGAAGTCGTGCGTACGCGCAGTCAGTGGGCCGCCGGAGGAGCGGTCCACCACCAGTTCTGGGTCGAGTGCGCGAACATACGGCGCACCCTACCCCATGCCCGGACCGTATCCGGCGTCTCAATTCCTGGGCATCGGCCGGAAGCCCGGACATCACCCCGTAATGTTGAGGGCGTGACCGTGAACGCTAAGACCAGCCCGACCGCTGGCAACACCTGGCGAGACCTGCCCGCGGCGCAGCAGCCCGAGTACCCCGACCCCGAGGCTCTGCGCGCAGTGATCGCGGACCTCGAGTCGTATCCGCCGCTCGTCTTCGCGGGCGAGTGCGACCAGCTGCGCGCCCGGATGGCGGCCGTCGCCAAGGGAGAGGCGTTCCTCCTCCAGGGCGGCGACTGCGCCGAGGCCTTCGACGCGGTGTCCGCCGACCACATCCGCAACAAGCTGAAGACCCTGCTCCAGATGGGCGCGGTCCTGACCTACGCGGCCTCCGTGCCGGTCGTGAAGGTCGGCCGGATCGCCGGCCAGTACTCCAAGCCGCGCTCCAAGCCGACCGAGACCCGCGACGGCGTGACGCTGCCGACCTACCGCGGCGACTCCGTCAACGGCTTCGAGTTCACCGAGGCGGCCCGCGTCCCGGACCCCGAGCGCCTGAAGCGGATGTACCACGCGTCCGCCTCCACGCTGAACCTGGTGCGCGCCTTCACCACCGGCGGCTACGCCGACCTGCGCCAGGTGCACGCCTGGAACCAGGACTTCGTGAGGTCGTCGCCGTCCGGGCAGCGCTACGAGCAGCTGGCCCGCGAGATCGACCAGGCGCTCAACTTCATGCACGCCTGCGGGGCCGACCCGGAGGAGTTCAAGACCGTCGAGTTCTTCTCCTCGCACGAGGCGCTGCTGCTCGACTACGAGTCGGCGCTGACCCGCGTCGACTCGCGCACCGGGCAGCTGTACGACGTCTCCGCGCACATGGTGTGGATCGGCGAGCGCACCCGGCAGCTGGACCACGCGCACATCGAGTTCGCCTCGCGGATCCGCAACCCGATCGGCATCAAGCTCGGCCCGACCACGACGGCCGAGGAGGCGCTGCAGTACATCGAGCGCCTGGACCCCGAGCGGGAGCCGGGCCGGCTGACCTTCATCGTCCGCATGGGCGCCGACAAGGTCCGCGACAAGCTGCCCGAGCTGGTCGAGAAGGTCACCGCCTCGGGCGCGACCGTGGCCTGGGTGACCGACCCGATGCACGGCAACACCTTCGAGGCGGCCTCCGGGCACAAGACCCGCCGCTTCGACGACGTGCTCGACGAGGTCAAGGGCTTCTTCGAGGTCCACAAGGCCCTCGGCACCCACCCGGGCGGCATCCACGTCGAGCTGACCGGTGACGACGTCACCGAGTGCGTGGGCGGCGGCGACGAGATCTTCGTCGACGACCTGCACCAGCGCTACGAGACGGCCTGCGACCCGCGGCTCAACCGCAGCCAGTCGCTGGACCTGGCGTTCCTCGTCGCGGAGATGTACCGGGACCAGTAGCCCGGTCGCCCGTCACCAGCCCGGGAGTGGGGCGCGGATCACATACGATCCGCGCCCCCTCCCGCTTTTGCGGCACCTGCGCCATGGGTAAGGTTAGGTTTGCCTCACCGACCAGTCGGGACGGGCACCACCGACGATCCCGGCAGGAGGTGAACCGCGTGTACGTCTGCAGTTGCTTCGGCATCACCGAGCAGCAGGTCAAGCAGCACGCGGACAACGGCGCCTGCACGCCCCGCCAGATAGCCTCCGCCTGCAAGGCGGGCACGGACTGCGGGTCGTGCGTGCGCCGGATCCAGGCGCTGCTGGGCAGGGGTGCGTACCCGCGCCGTGAGCCGGCCGGCCAGGGGGAGCCGGTGCTGGCCGGGCCGGAGGAGCGGGGCGAGTTCGAAGAGGCCGCCGTCTAGCTCTCCGGCTGCTCGATCAGCTGCGCCAGGTAGAGCGCCTCACCGAGCTTCTCGATCAGTTCGAGCTGGGTGTCCAGGTAGTCGATGTGGTGCTCCTCGTCGGCGAGGATGGTCTCGAAGATGTTGGCCGAGGTGATGTCGCCCTTCTCCCGCATCACCTGGATGCCGCGCCTGAGCCGGTCGATCGCCTCGACCTCGACCTGCCGGTCCGCCTGGAACATCTCCGTGACGGTCTGCCCCACGCGCACGTGGAAGAGCCGCTGGTAGTTCGGCAGCCCCTCCAGGAACAGGATCCGGTCGGTGAGCACCTCGGCGTGCTTCATCTCGTCGAAGGACTCGTGCCGGGTGTACTTCGCGAGCTTCGTCCAGCCGAAGTTCTCCTGCATCTTCGCGTGCAGGAAGTACTGGTTGATGGCGGTCAGCTCACCGGTGAGCTGCTCGTTCAGGAATTCGATGACCTCGGGGTCGCCCTGCATCGCAGAGGCTCCTTCCAACCGGTGGGTACTGGCGGGTTGCGCCGCATGATTCCACCGGTGGTGAAGATCGTCCAGTAAGTCTTCACTTAGTAAGTAAGTGCTGGCTTAGTCATGCTTGTTGCTTATTGTCCGAATACGGGTGGGCCCGGTCCTGTGCATCCCCCGAGGTCTGTCAGGATGGAGTCATGGGTCAGCCGGCAGAGCGCGGATCGGGAGCGCGTGGTTCAGGAGGAGGGGCACAGTTCGAGCTTCCGCCGGGGCAGCGGGTGCAGAAGGGCTGGCCGGTCACGCACTACGGACCGGTCCCGAAGTTCCGCCCGGAGCGCTGGGAGTTCCGGGTCTTCGGCGCCACCGCCGACGGCGCGAAGCACTGCTGGACCCACGAGGAGTTCACCGCCCTCCCCTACCGGACGGTCGTCGCCGACCTGCACTGCGTCACGAAGTTCAGCATGCTCGGCGCCGAGTGGGGCGGCATCCCGGCGCACACCATCCTCGACATCGCCCCGCCCGCGCCCGACGTCACCCATGTGATGGTGTGGGCCGAGTACGGGTTCAGCTCCAACCTGCGGCTGTCGGACTTCGCCTCGGAGCGCACCCTGTTCGCCACCCACAAGGACGGCGAACTGCTCACCGCCGAGCACGGCTTCCCGCTGCGCCTGGTCGTCCCGCACCTGTACGCCTGGAAGGGCCCCAAGTGGGTCCGCGGCGTGGAGTACATGACCGCCGACCGCCGCGGCTTCTGGGAGGAGCGCGGCTACCACAACATCGGCGATCCGTGGAAGGAACAGCGCTACTCCTACCAGGAGGAGCCCGGGGAGGGCCCCGACCTCTGAGCGGCCCGCCTCACGGGTCCCGCAGCTTCTTCAGCCGCTCCACGTCCGCCGCGTGCCCCTCCTTGCCGCCGGGCGTCTCGATGACCAGCGGCACGCCCTCGGTCGCGGGGTGCGTCATCAGCGCCCGGAACGCGTCCTCGCCGATGTGGCCGGCGCCGATGTTGGCGTGCCGGTCCTTGTGCGCGCCGACCACGTCCTTGGAGTCGTTGGCGTGGATCAGCTTCAGCCGGCCCTCGCCGACGGTCTCCACCAGCAGGTCCAGGGTCTGGTGCATGCCGCTGGGCCCGGTCAGGTCGTGGCCGGCCGCGAAGATGTGGCAGGTGTCCAGGCAGACCCCCAGCTTCGGATGGGCGTCCAGCGCCTCGAAGTAGGGCCCGAAGTCCCAGGTCCGCGAGCACAGCGAGGCGCCCTGGCCGGCCGTCGACTCCAGCAGCAGGTACGGGTCGTCGTCGTGGGTGAGCTCGTCCAGCAGCGGCAGCAGGTGCTCCCGCACCTGCCGCAGCGCCACCGACCGCTCCCGGCCGCCGGTCGCGCTGCCGGTGTGCACCACCACGCCCAGCGCGCCGATCTCCCGGCCGCGCCGCAGCGAGTGCCGCAGCGACTCCACCGACCGCTCCACCGTCGCCTCGGTGTGCGAACCGAAGTTGATCAGGTACGGGGCGTGCACGTACGCCGGGATCGACTCGGCCGCGCACGCCGCGCGGAAGGCCTCGTCCTGCTTCGGGTTGCCGGCGGGGGTGGCCCAGCCGCGCGGGTTGGCGACGAAGACCTGCACGGCCTCCGCCTTCAGCTCGCGGGCGTAGGACAGGCCGACGGAGTGCAGGCCGCCGGCCACGGGGACGTGGCCGCCGACGGGGTTGCGCGGGCGGCCGGACTGCTCACTGTTCACCCGTTCAGGGTGTCATGCGGCAGGCCCCGCACGGCCGCCGGACCGCTGTGACGCCCGCCGCTCCGCGGGCCCGGTCAGCGGATCTCGAGGGTGATCGTCGACCCCTTGGGCGCGGTGTCCCCGCCGTCCACCGACTGGCCCTCCACGGTGTCGCCGAACAGGCCGAGCAGCCCGCGGTCCTCCTCGACCCGGAAACCGGCGGCCTCCAGCTTCCGCCTGGCGTCGTCCACGCCGTCGCCGACGACGTCCGGGACCTCGACCATCTCCGGGCCCTTGGACAGCGTCAGCGTCACCGTGTCGCCCTCGGCGGCCCGGCCGCCGCTGCCCGGGCTCTGCCGGGCGACCCGGCCCTTGTCGTGCTCGGAGGTGACCCGCTCGGCGGCGACCTTCACCTTCAGGCCGGCGTCGGCGAGCTCCGCCCTGGCGTCCGCCAGGTCCTCCCCGGTCACGTCGGGCACGTCCACCGGGCGGCCCTTGCTGACGGTCAGCGCGACCGCCGAGCCCGCGCGCACCTTCGTGCCCAGCTCGGGCCGCGTGGAGACGACCTGGCCCGCGGCCACGTCCTCGCTGAACGCCCGGGTGACCATGCCCGGCTGGAGCCCCTCGTCCTTCAGGGCCGACCGGGCCCTGTCCAGCCGGTAGCCCTCCAGGTCGGGCACCCGCACGGTCCGCGGTCCCTTGGAGACGGTCAGGGCCACCGAGTCGTTGCCGCGGATGCGGGCGCCCACCGCCGGGTCGGTGCCGATGACCGTGCCGCGTTCCACCGTGTCGCTGTACGCGTGCGTGACCTCGCCGACCTCCAGCCCGGCCGCCTCCAGCCGGTCCCGGGCCTGCGTCTCGGTCTTCTCCAGCACCGGCGGGACCTTGGTGAACTGACCCGAGTTGATGTACCAGACGCCGGTGCCGACGCCGAGCAGCAGCAGGACGGCGACGACGGCCGCCATCGGCCCGCGCCGCAGCCGGGTGCGGCGCCGGGGCGGGTCGGGGGCGGGCGTGCGCAGGCGGCTGGTGCGGTCGAGGCCGGCGGGGGCCTCGCCGTCCTCGCCGACCGGCAGCGGCCGGGGCACGGTCAGCGCGCGCGGGATCACGCTGGTGCGGTCCTCGGCGTTGTCGTGGTCCGCGGCGAGCGCCTGCGGCGGCACCGCGTCCAGCTGGTCCGCGCCGAGCCGGGCGTGCGCCCCGCGGGTCAGCGCGAGCAGGGCGACCGCGTCGTGCGGACGGACGTCAGGGGTGCGCGCGGTCGCCGACGCGACCAGCTCGTCCAGCTCGTACGCCATGCCCGGCACGGCGGCCGAGGGCGGCGGGACGTCCTCGTGCAGGTGCTTGTAGAGGATCGTGGCGGGGGAGTCCCCGTCGTGCGGCTTGGCGCCGGTCAGCATCTCGTACAGCATCACGCCGCACGCGTACACGTCGACGCGCGGGCCGGCGGTGCCCTGCTCGATCTGCTCGGGCGCGAGGTAGGAGACCGTGCCGAGCACGGTCCCGGTGGTGTTGGTCACCGTGTCCACGGCCCGGACCAGGCCGAAGTCGGCGACCTTGACCCGCCCGTCGTCGCCGATCAGGACGTTCTCCGGCTTCATGTCCCGGTGCACGAACCCGGCGCGGTGCGCCGCGCCGAGCGCCGCCAGGACCGGCTCCAGGATGTCCAGCGCGGCCCGCGGCTGGAGCGCCCCGCGCTCGCGCAGCACGTCGCGCAGGGTGCAGCCGGCCACGTACTCCATCGCCAGGTAGACGTACGGCCCGTCGGTGCCCTGGTCGAAGACCTGCACCACGTTCGGGTGGGCCAGCCGGGCCACCGACTTCGCCTCGCGGATGAACCGCTCCACGAAGGAGGCGTCGGCCGCGAGCGCCGGGTGCATCACCTTGAGCGCGAGGACCCGGTCGAGACGGGTGTCCACGGCCCGGTAGACCGTGGCCATCCCGCCGACCGCGATCCGCGCCTCGACGCGGTACCGGCCGTCGAGCACCTGCCCGACCAGCGGGTCCTGAAGGGTCGTGTCCACGCAGGCGAGTGTACGAGCCGCCGCCGGCAGGGCGGCTCGTTCCGCCGCCCGGGGGACGGAATGCAGCAGACCTGTGACGGTCGCGCCCTCAGAACGCCGGGCGCTCCGGGTCCAGGTGCGCGCGGCCCTCGGCCGGCGAGGACGCCTCCGCGAAACGGCGGCGCGGGATGCGCCCGGCCCGGTACGCCAGCCGCCCCGCCTCCACCGCGTGCCTCATCGCCGCGGCCATCAGCACCGGCTCCTGCGCCCGCGTCACCGCCGAGGCGAGCATCACACCGGCGCAGCCCAGCTCCATCGCCAGGGCGGCGTCCGAGGCCGTGCCGGCGCCCGCGTCCAGGATCACCGGCACGCGCGCGTGCTCCACGATCAGCTGGAAGTTATGCGGGTTGCGGATGCCGAGGCCGGAGCCGATCGGCGAGCCCAGCGGCATGATCGCCGCACAGCCGGCGTCCTCCAGCTTCCGGGCCAGCACCGGGTCGTCGTTGGTGTACGGCAGGACCGTGAACCCGTCGTCGACCAGCGTCTCCGCCGCCTCCAGCAGCTCGATCGGGTCGGGCAGCAGCGTGCGCTCGTCGGCGATGACCTCCAGCTTGATCAGGTCGGTGCCCAGCGCCTCGCGCGCCAGACGGGCGGTGAGGACGGCCTCCCCGGCGGTGAAGCAGCCGGCCGTGTTGGGCAGCACCCGGATGCCGAGCCGGTCGAGCACCGACAGCACCGAGCCGTGCACCGAGGGGTCCACGCGCCGCATCGCGACCGTGGTCAGCTCCGTACCGGAGGCCACCAGGGCGCGCTCCAGCACGTCGAGGCTGGGCGCCCCGCCCGTGCCCATGATCAGGCGGGACGCGAGGGACGTGCCGCCGAGGACGAAGGGGTCGTCGGCCATGGTCAGCCTCCTTGGACGGCGGTGAGGACTTCCACGCGGTCGCCCTCGCTCAGGGCGGTGACCGGCCACTGCGCGCGCGGGACGACGGTCTCGTTGAGGGCGGCGGCCACGCCCGAGGGTGCCTGGGTGAGGGACTTCACCACGGTGTCGAGGGCCGTGCCGGGGGCGATCTCCCGGGGGCGGCCGTTGACGGAGATGTTCATGCGGGCTGCTCCGTGAGGACGGCGGTGCCGAAACGGCGGGGGGTGAAGGGACGGGCCTCGTCGGGGAGCTCACCGGTCGCCAGGACGTGCGCCATGACGTCGCCGGTGACCGGGGTGAGCAGCACGCCGTTGCGGTAGTGGCCGGTGGCCAGCAGCAGTCCGTCCAGCCCGGTCGGGCCCAGCAGCGGCGCGTTGTCGGGGGAGGCGGGCCGCAGCCCGGCCCGGACCTCGGTGAACGCCAGCTCGGTGATGCCCGGGACCAGCTCGTGCGCGTCGCGCAGCAGCTCGTACACGCCGCCCGCGGTCACCGTCGTGTCCCAGCCCAGCTCCTCGCTCGTCGCGCCGACGACCAGCTCCCCGTTCTCGCGCGGCACCAGGTAGACGTGGCTGCCGCGCACCACGGCCCGCACGGTCCGGCCGAGGAACGGCCCGTGCCGCGTCGGCATCGCCAGCCGCACGACCTGCCCCTTCACCGGCCGCACCGGCGGCAGGACGTCGTCGGGGACGCCCGCCAGCCGCCCGCTGAGGCTGCCCGCGGCCAGGACCACCCGCCCGGCGCCCAGCGCGGTGCCGTCGGCCGTCACCACGCCCGTGGCCCGGTCCCGTACGACGGTGAGCCGCTCGGCCCACGCGCGGTGGAACACCACCCCGGCCCGCTCGCACGCGGCCACCAGCGCCCGGGCCAGCCGCCGCGGGTCGACCTGGTGGTCGCCGTCGACGCGCAGCCCGCCGCGCACCCCCGGCGCGAGCATCGGCTCCAGACGCCGGCACTCCCGCCCCGACAGCCACTGGGAGTCCAGCCCCGAGCGCTGCTGGAAGGCGTGCAGTTCGCGCAGATGGGCGCGGTCGTCGGCGTCCAGGGCGACCGCGAGCGTGCCGTTGCGGCGGTAGCCGAGGTCGTGGCCGGTCAGTTCGGCCAGCTCCGCCGCGAAGCCGGGCCAGCGGCGGGCGGACTCCAGGTTGAGGCCGAGCAGGGTCTGCTCGCCGTAGTGCAGTTCCGTGACGGCGGCCAGCATCCCGGCCGCCACCTGCGCGGCCCCGCCGCCGGGTTCGGGGTCCAGCACGGCCGTGGCCAGGCCGCGCTGCGCGGCCCGCCAGGCCGTGACCAGGCCGATGATCCCGCCCCCGACGACCAGGACGTCTGACGTGTCGGACGTGCGCGACATGGGCGTCCAGCCCCTCCCTTCGCCGGCATGACCCGGATCAGGTTCGTACGGTCGGAGGCCGCCAGCCTCCCTCTCAGCCCGGTGCGTCCGGGCTCCCGCGAGTGCTCTACGTTGGCCACCCTAGCCCGACGCCGCACGTCTCAGTAAGGGAGCCTCCGCCCGTGGCCCGTTCGCTCGACGGTCTCGTCCTCGCCCCCGTCGCCGACCAGGCCCCGGGCCAGGTCGGCACCCGCACCCGGTTCGCCTACCGCGAGGAGGACGGCGTGGTGTGGGCCGAGTACGCGGGCGGCGACGTCGTACGGGGGCATCTGGTGGGTACCCGGGAGGGGGACCGGCTGGACTTCCGGTACGTGCAGCTCAAGCACGACGGGACGACCTCGTCGGGACACTGCGTGTCGACGGTGACGGAACTGCCCGACGGGCGGGTGCGGCTGGAGGAGACCTGGCGGTGGGAGTCGCAGCGGGGCAGCGGGACGAGCGTGGTGGAGCAGATTCCCGCGCACGGGCACTGACTGACGGTCCGTCAGGTGACTAGGGTGATCAGGTGAGCGAGCAGACCCAGGAACAGGGAGCGTCCGGGCCGCGCCGGGTGGTCGTGGCGGGCGCGGGCATGGCCGGCGTGCAGACCGCCGTCGCGCTGCGGGAACAGGGCTTCCCCGGCACCGTGACCCTGATCGGCGCGGAGCCCCACCAGCCGTACGACCGGCCGCCGTTGTCCAAGGCCGTGCTGCTCGGCAAGGCCGAGGGCTCCGCCTTCGACGTCGACTTCGAGGCGCTCGGCATCGAACTGCGGCTCGGCTGCGAGGTGCTGGGCCTGCGGCCCGCCGACCACGAACTGGACACCGGGGCCGGGCCCGTGCCGTACGACGTCCTGGTCGTCGCGACCGGGGCCGAGCCGGTCCGGCTGCCGGGCACGGAGGGCGTGCCCGGCGTGCACCTGCTGCGCACCCTGGACGACGCCGAACGGCTGCGGCCGGTGCTCGCCCGGCAGCACGACATCGTGGTCGTCGGCGCCGGCTGGATCGGCGCGGAGTTCGCCACCGCCGCGCGCGAGGCGGGCTGCGCGGTGACCGTCGTCGAGGCCGCCGGCCGGCCGCTGGCCGGGGCGCTGCCGGACGAGGTGGCCGCGCCGATGGCCGCCTGGTACGCCGACGCCGGGGCCGAGCTGCGCACGCACGCGCGCGTGCGGCGCGTCGAGCCCGGCGCGGTGCTCCTGGACGACGGCACGCGGCTGCCCGCGGACGCGGTCGTCGTCGGCATCGGGGCCCGGCCCGCCACCGCCTGGCTGGCCGGCTCGGGCATCGAGCTCGGCGCGCACGGCGAGATCGTGGCCGACCGGCACCTGCGCACCTCGCTGCCCGACGTCTACGCGGTCGGCGACTGCGCCTCCTTCCCGTCGGGCCGCTACGGCGAGCGCCTGCTCGTCCACCACTGGGACAACGCCCTGCAGGGGCCGCGCACGGTGGCCGTGAACATCGTCGGCGGGGCCACCGGCGAGACACCGGCGGTGTACGACCCGGTGCCGTACTTCTGGTCCGAGCAGTTCGGCCGCTTCGTCCAGTACGCCGGCCACCACGCGTCCGCCGACCGGACGGTGTGGCGCGGTGACGCCTCCGGCCCGGCGTGGACGGTGTGCTGGCTGCGCGGCGGCCGTCTGGTCGCCCTGCTGGCGGTCGGCCGGCCCCGGGACCTGGCGCAGGGGCGCCGCCTGATCGAGTCGGGCGCGGTGATGGAGCCGCGGCTGCTGGCGGACCCGGCGCGGCCGCTGAAGGCGGCGACGGCCTGATGCGTTCGCGCAGGTGGACCGGCCTGGCTTCCTCCTGTCAGTGGGGGATGGCAGGCTTGTTTCCGTGACCGAGATTGACGCAAAGATCGATGCTCTCGTCCCTGCCTGGCTCACCCTTCCCGACATCGCCGAGATGCTCGGCGTCGAGGTGACGCGTGTGCGGCAGCTGGTCAAGGAGGGCCAGCTCATCGCCGTACGCCGGGGTGAGAACCGGGCGCTGCACGTCCCCGCCGACTTCATCGACGGGGACAAGGTCGTCAAGGGCCTGTCCGGGACCCTGACGCTGCTGCGGGACGACGGCTTCACGGACGAAGAGATGCTGGAGTGGCTGTTCACGGCCGACCCGAGCCTGCCCGGCACCCCGGCGCAGGCCCTGCGCGAGAACCGCGGCACGGAGGTGAAGCGCCGCGCCCAGGCGCTGGCCGTCTGACCCGGGTCGGCCGGGTACGGGCCTGACCGTCCCCGGTGCCCCGGGGCGACAGCGGGACGCGCCCGGTGCCGGCCGGGCGCCGCGAGGGGGACCGGGGCGGTCGCCCGGCCGTGTTCCTCGACGCGGGTGCCGAGGGAGGCAGGCGTGGGCCGGGCGGCGTGCCCGGTCCGCCCCGCGCCCCGTCCCCCGCGGCGCCGGCCACGACCCGTCCATGGCGGCCCGGGGCCCGGCCGAGGGCTCGGAGCGCGTCCGGGCGGGGGCTTATCCTGACCCGTCGTCGGGCCCGGCCCGGGTCCGACGGCCGCGAGAGCGGGCCCGCCGGGCCCGTCCACATCGACCACGGGGGACATCCGCATGCCCGGAACCGACACCGCCACCGACCCGCGTGCCCGGCTCGCCGACGCCCGGCTCTACCTGTGCACGGACGCCCGCAGGCGGCAGGGCGACCTGCCCGAGTTCCTCGACGCGGTGCTCGGCGGCGGCGTCGACGTCGTGCAGCTGCGCGACAAGGGCATGGAGGCCGCCGAGGAGCTGGAGCACCTGCGGGTCTTCGCGGACGCCTGCGCCCGCCACGGCAAGCTGCTCGCGGTCAACGACCGCGCGGACGTCGCCCACGCGGCCGGCTCCGACGTCCTGCACCTCGGGCAGGGCGACCTTCCCGTGCCCGCGGCCCGCGCGATCCTCGGCGACCGGGTCCTGATCGGCCGCTCCACGCACGCCGAGTCCGAGGCCGCCGCCGCGGCCGTGCAGGACGGCGTGGACTACTTCTGCACCGGCCCGTGCTGGCCGACCCCCACCAAGCCGGGCCGTCCGGCCCCCGGCCTGGACCTGGTCCGGTACGCGGCCTCTCTCGGTACCGACCGCCCCTGGTTCGCCATCGGCGGCATCGACCTCGGCAACCTCGACGAGGTCCTCGACGCGGGCGCCCGCCGGGTCGTCGTCGTACGGGCGATCACGGAGGCGGACGACCCGGGCGCGGCGGCGGCCGGGTTCGCGAAGCGGCTGCGGCAGGTCTGAGGGCGGGCGGGGCCGCCGGAGGCCCGTTGTCCAAGGGGTGGACAGCAAGTCGACAAACAGGTCAAATCTCCCTGCTCTTGTTGGGGGACCGCCGCCCCCTGGCTAACCTGCCCGTATGGCCCTCGGAACCGCATCCACCAGGACTGATCGCGCACGCACCGTGCGCGACATGCTCGCCGCCGGGAAGACGACGTACTCGTTCGAGTTCTGGGCTCCCAAGACGGAGCAGGGCGAGCGGAACCTGTGGAACGCGCTGCGCAGGGTCGAGGCCGTCGGCCCCGACTTCGTCTCCGTGACGTACGGAGCGGGCGGCTCCACCCGCGCCGGCACCGTGCGGGCCACCGAGCAGATCGCCTCCGACACCACCCTCACCCCGGTCGCCCACCTCACCGCGGTCGACCACTCCGTCGCCGAGCTGCGCAACATCATCGGCCAGTACGCCGACGCCGGGATCCGCAACATGCTCGCCGTGCGCGGCGACCCGCCCGGCGACCCCATGGGCGAGTGGGTCCCGCACCCGCAGGGCCTCACCTACGCCGCCGAACTCGTCCAGCTCATCAAGGAGTCGGGCGACTTCTGCGTCGGCGTGGCGGCCTTCCCGGAGATGCACCCGCGCTCCGCGGACTGGGACAGCGACGTCGCCCGCTTCGTCGACAAGTGCCGGGCCGGCGCGGACTACGCGATCACACAGATGTTCTTCCACCCGGAGTCCTACCTCCGGCTGCGCGACCGGGTCGCCGCGGCCGGCTGCGAGACCCCGGTGATCCCCGAGGTCATGCCGGTGACCAGTGTGAAGATGCTGGAACGGTTGCCGAAGCTCAGTAACGCCTCGTTCCCGGACGCCCTGAAAGAGCGGATCCTCACAGCGAAGGACAATCCGACAGCGGTACGCTCCATCGGTATCGACTTCGCCACGGAGTTCTGTGCGCGGCTGCTGTCCGAGGGCGTGCCCGGACTGCACTTCATCACGCTCAACAACTCCACGGCGACGCTGGAAATCTACGAGAACCTGGGCCTGCACCACCCACCGCGGGCCTAGACCGGTCGCACCGGAGTACGACACACTGCGTAGCGGCCACTGGGAGAGGGGCGTACATGGGCTGGACGGTCCTCTACATCGCGTTCGGCATCGTCGCGCTGTGGCTGCTGGGCGAGGTGCTGCTGCAGTACAAGGCGCGGCTGCGCTGGCGCCTGCTCGCCTTCGGCGGCTTCCTCGGCGTCGTGATCGGCGTGCTGATCCCGTCCGTCGTCGTCATCGGCCTGGGCGCGGCCGCCTTCGCGATCGGCCAGACCTACGTCACGCTCTCCTTCCGCCGCGGCTTCGCGGCGGGCTGGGCGGTCTCCGCCCCGGCCGGCCTGCCCGGGCTCGGCGGCCGGCGCGGCCGCGCGGACCGGGGCCGCCGGGAGCCGACGCTGGAGGTCTCCGGCCTCGAAGCCGGGAGCGGCTACGACGACGGCACGCACGGCTACGACGACGGCACGCACGGCCACGACGCCGCGGCCCACGGCCGGGACGACGACCACGACCGCGACGACGTGTTCACGCCGGGCCGGTCCGCGCAGCCCTCGGCCGCCGAGACCACCGCCGTGTACGAGCCGCAGCCCCTGCCCGACGACACCGGCTCCTACGGCACGTACGACTCCGGCTACGGCCAGGACCAGCACGCGGCCGCCGCCCGGACCGCCGACCCGTCCTACGCCTACGACTACTCCGGCTACGGGCAGCAGGGCTACGGCTACGACACGGCGGGCCAGCAGCAGTACGCCGCCTACTCCGACCCGTACATCGGCACCCAGTCCTACGCGGGCGGGTACGACTCCGGCTACGGCGCCCACCAGCAGTACGACCAGCAGGGCTACGCCCAGGACCCGTACGCCGCCGGCGGCTACGGCCCGACCCCGCCCGGCGGCGTCTGGGTCCCGCAGCAGCGCAGCACCGACGACCCGTACGGGGAGCTCCCGCCGGAGCAGCCCCACCCGTACCAGGGCAACGGGCAGCAGGCGCACGGCAACGGGTTCGACGAGCAGTACCGGTTCTGACCGCGCCGCGGCGCACCGGTCACCGCGAGCCGCGGAAGTCCGGCCCCTCCACGATCAGCCCGGCCACCAGGGCTCCCGACATGCCCGCGTGCGGCAGGCCCCCGCCCGGGTGCGCCCAGCCGCCGACGGTGAACAGCCCTTCGACGCGCGTGCGGTTCGACGGGTGCAGCAGCCGCCCGCCGGCCGCCGCCAGGGCCGGCGCCGGGACGGCCCCGCCCGCCGCGCCGGTCGCCTCCGCGACGTCCGCGGGGGTGCGGACCTCCTGCCAGAGCAGACGGTCGCGCAGGTCCGGCACCGCCCGCCCGGCCGCGGTGACCATGCGCTCGGCGTGCCGCTCCCAGGCCTGCGGCCCGGCCGGGCCGCCGTCGGACCGCGCGGGGACCACCGAGGTGAGCGTCACCGCCTCGTGCCCGGCGTCCGGGACCAGCGCCGGGTCGCCGGGGCGCAGCACGGTGACCGTGGGGTCCGCGGGCAGCGCGGACGCCGGGCCGAACAGGGCGTCCAGCTCCCCTTCCCGGTCCCGGGTGTGCACCACCGTCCGGTGCGGCGCGTCCGCGGGGCGGCCGCCGCGCAGCGCGAGCAGCACCGTGAGGCGGCCGGCCGCGCCGGCCCGGGCCGGGACCTCGCCGGCCCCGCGCGGCGCCGTCCCCCCGGTGAGGCGCTCCAGCGTGCCGGGCGCGGTCCCCGCCACCACGAAGTCCGCCTCCGCCACCGTCCCGTCGGCGAGCCGCACCCCGGCCGCCCGGCCGTCCTTCTCCACCACCCCGGCGACCTCGGCACCGAAGTGGAACTCGACCTTCCGGGCCCGGCAGCGCTCGTACACCGCGCGCGCCAGCTCCCGCAGCCCGCCGCGCACGTACCAGGTGCCGAAGGCGTGCTCCATGTACGGCAGGACGGCCGCGGCGGCCGGGGCGGTCCGCGGGTCCAGGCCGTGGGCGAGGGCGTGGCTCTCCAGCAGGGCGGCGAGCCGGGCGTCGCGCAGCTCCCGGGCACCGACCTCGGCGAGGGTGCCCGCCCGGCGGGTGCGCAGCAGCCGGCGGTGCGGGACCGCCGGGTAGGGCTCGCGCTCGGCCAGCACCTGCCAGTTCGGCCACAGCGGCTCCTCCAGCAGGGGCCGGCGGGTGCGGTCCCAGGCCTCGCGGGCGCGCACCAGGAAGTCGCCCCAGCGCCGGCCGGCGTCCGCGCCCAGCGCCCGGTCGAGGGCCGCGACCACGCCCGCCCGGGAGGCGTTGGGCAGCGCGGCCCGCGTGCCGTCCGCGAAGACGTGGCACGCCGAGGGGTCGACCTGGACCAGCTCGACGCACGCCTCCAGCGGCTCCTTGCCCGTCTTGACGAAGAGGTCGCGGTAGACGGCGGGGAGCGGCAGCAGGCCCGGGCCGGTGTCGAACGAGAAGCCGTCCCGCTCGAACCGGCGCACGGCCCCGCCGTACGTCTCCGTCCGCTCGTACACCGCCACCCGGTGGCCCGCGACGGCCAGCCGGGCCGCGGCCGCCATCGCGCCCATCCCGGCGCCGATCACCGCAATCCGTGCCATGCCAGCGACTTTATCGGCCGCCGCCGGCTAGCCCCGACCGGGTCCGTGACCAGCCGGTTCCCCGGATACTCCGGCGGGGGAGCACCGGCGCGGAGGCGCACGTGACCAGGGAGCGGCGAGGAGGGCTGGGGGCGCGGGCCCAGGGGTGAGTACCCGTACCTAGCCGGGGACTTGAGTACGCGCGCGGATGGGGGCCGGCCCCCGTCGGCGGGAGAGTGGAGACACGGAGAGGGGCACGGCTCCGGTACCGGCGACACGGGGCGCCGGAACGGGCCGGCCCGCGATCCGCTCCTTCCGCCGGCGGTGCCGGCGGGAGCGAGGCACGGGGGATCCCGGGGGACGACCGCGACGGGGGTCCGAAGGGGGAACGTACGGGGGGAAGCACGGGGGAACACGGGGGAAGCACGGAAGGCGCCGGTCCGACGGTGGCCCGCGGGGGACGCGGCCACCCCGGGCCGGCGCCTTCACGTGCGGACGGCGGGCGCCGCCGCGCGTCTCAGGGACGGCCGCTCACGCGCCCCTGGAGCAGCCGGGACAGGGCCGCGTGCACGTCGTCCAGGGAGCGCTCCGGCTGGAACGACTTCCAGTCCAGCGCGGCCACCAGGACCATGCCGACCAGCGCGGCCGCCGTCAGCGGCACGTCGATCTCCTCGCTGAGCTCGCCGTTCGCCACGCCCTCGCGCAGTACGTCCTCCACGACCGCGACGGCCTCCTGCCGCACCACCATCAGGGTGTCCTGCCAGGCCCGGTTGGTCCGCCACAGCTCGGCCACGTACAGCTGGGTGAAGGCCGGGTAGCGGTCGATGAAGACGAGTCCCGCGCGGATCATCGCGTCCAGCGCGTCGACCCTGGTGCCGCCCCTCTCGGCCGTCGCCTCGGCCGCCGCCCGCAGGGAGGCGGTGAGGAGGCCCACGCCGTGCCGCAGCAGTTCCTCGAAGAGGACCGACTTGCTGGCGAAGTTGTAGTAGACCGTGCCCTTCGCGACCCCGGCGCGCTCGGCGATCTCGTCCACCGTGGTGGCGGAGAAGCCCTGCTCGGCGATGAGCGTGACGGCCGCTTCGTAGAGCTTCTGCCGGGTGGCCTCGCGACGGGTGCTGCCGCCCGACGCGGCACTGCTGCGTTCCATGGCCCTGATTGTCACAGGAGCGGCACCCGGCTCCGGCACGGGAGGGGAGGGTACGCCCGCCGGCCCGGCGGCGGAGGCCGCGGGTACGCGTGCGCTCACAGGGTCAGCTCCGGGTGCAGCCGGTCCAGGGTCCACACCTGGCGGCGGCGGGCCGACAGCGCGGTCAGCGCGAGGGCGCCCGCGGTGAACACCGTCAGCACCAGGCACGCGTGCCACACCGGTTCCAGGCCGCCGCCCGTGATGAGCCTGCGGAGGGCCTCGACGACGTAGCTCATCGGCAGGAAGGGGTGCAGCGCGTTGAAGAAGCCGGGGCTGGTCTGCACGGGGTACGTGCCGCCGGCCGACGTCAGCTGGAGCATCAGCAGGGCCAGCACGAGGATCCGGCCGGCCGCCCCGAAGCGCGCGTTCAGCCACTGCACGATCGCCGCGAAGCACGCCGTCACCAGGAACAGGAAGCCCACCGTCCCGGCCGCCCGGACCATCTCCAGGCCCACCGCCCAGTGCAGCACCGACATCAGCGCCACGGTCTGCAGCATCCCGATCGCCGCCACCGGCAGCCAGCCCGCCAGCGCGATCCGCCACGCCGAGGCACCCGCGGCCAGCGCGCGCCGGTTCATCGGCGGGATCAGCATGTACGCCACCATCGCGCCCACCCACAGGGACAACGGGATGAAGTACGGGGCGAAACCGGTGCCGTAGTTGGGCGCCTTGTGCAGGTCCCGGGAGACGAGCTGCACGGGGTCCGCCATGACCTCGGTGCGCCGGTCGCGGTCCTGCTTGTCGTAGTCGGGGATCTTCTCCGCGCCGTCGTGGAGTCCGCCGGCGAGCTTGCCGGAGCCGTCGACGAGCTTGTAGATGCCGCCGCTCAGGTCGTCGGCGCCCGTCTTCAGCTCGTCGATGCCCCGGTCCAGGTCCGCGGCGCCGGTCTCGGCGGTGCCGAGCCCCTTGTCGATCTTCTTCGCGCCGGCGGCGACCGCGGCGGCCCCGTCGTTGAGATCGTTGACCTTCTCGACGGCGTCGTCGAGGTCCTCGGACAGGTGCGGCGCGCGGTCCGCGAGGGCCTGGGCCTGCTTCTGGAGGGTGCCGAGGTCCTCGTCGAGCTTCTTCAGCTCGGCGTCGTGGTCGCCGACCAGCGTGTCCAGGTCGCCGGCGACGACCGCCACGTCGGCCGCCGCCTCCTTGGCCTTCTCCAGGTCGGCGCAGGCGGCGCCGGGCAGGACCGGCTCCTCGCACTGGGCGGCGTAGGCCTCGTCCAGTGTGCCGGAGGCGGTGCGGGCCTTCCCGGCGGCCTCCGGGGCCCGCTTCACCAGGGCGGCGAGGTCGTCACGGGCCGCCTGGGAGCCGTCCGCGACGAGCTGGGCGGTGTCCCCGATGGCCTTCTCGTCGTCCTTCAGGAACGGGCCGATCCGGTCGTCGATCGCGTTGACCTTGTCGGCGAGCGTCCGGGTGCCCGCCGCGACCCGGGCGGAGCCGTCCGCCAGGCGGCCCGCGGCGGTGTGCAGCTTCTTCACGCCCTTGGCCAGCTTGCCGCTGCCCGCCTGGGCCTTCTCCAGCCCGCCGGCCAGGTCCCTGGAGCCCTTCTCCGCCTTCCCGATGCCGCCCTTGAGCTTGTCGGCCCCCTCGGCCGCCTTCACGGTCTCGCCGTGGATGTCCGAGAAGGAGACGAAGATCCTGTCCAGGAAGCCGCGCGAGGTCTTCGAGGACGCGGCCCGGCGCACCTCGCCGAAGACCGTCCGGGAGATCTGGCCGACGATGTAGTTGTTGGCGTCGTTCGTCCGCACCTGCAGGGCGCCGGTCTCGGGGGAGTCGCCCGAGCTGGAGGCGATCCGCCGGCTGAAGTCGGCGGGCATGGTGAGCGACAGGTAGTACGTGCCGTCCTCGACGCCCGCACGGGCCTCGGCGGCGCTCACCTCGTGCCACTCGAAGGTCTTGCTGTCCCGCAGTCCCTCGGTGATGTCGTCGCCCGCCGTGATCCGCTCCCCGTCGGCCCGCGCGCCCTTGTCCTCGTTCACCAGCGCCACGGGGATGCGGTCCAGCCGGCCGTACGGGTCCCAGAACGACCACAGGTACAGGGCGCCGTACAGCAGGGGCAGCACCAGCAGGGCGACCAGGGCGGCCCGCGGGAGCCTGCCCCGGCCGAAGCGCCGCAGCTCAAGCGCGGCCAGTTTCGGCGAGCGCATCGGCCGCCTCCTTCGCTTCGTCGGCTCGGTCGGAGGTGTCCGTACGGCCGGACCGGCCGGTCGCGTCGGCCTGCTCGGTCGGGTCGGCCTGCTCGGTCGGGTCCGCCCGGTCGGTCTCTTCGGTCTCTTCCGTCCCTTGGGTCTCTTGCGTCCCTCGGGCCTCTTCGATCTCTTCGGTCTCTTCGGTTGCGTCCGCCGCGTCGTCCCGGCCGGCGGTCGCCGCGGTGGACACCACCACCGCGCCGTCGGGGGCCTCGCCGGCCACGGCCAGGACCGTCGTCCCGCTCTCGGCGATCGACCTCAGCAGGGCCCAGACCTCGGCGCGCTCGGCGGCCGACAGTTTCAGATCGGTGTCGTCGACCCCGAGCAGCCGGGGGCCGCCGAGCAGGGCGAGGGCGACCGACAGGCGCAGCACCTCCACGCGCTCCAGGTCGCGCACCGCCGTCCGGCCGCCCTTGGGCAGGGCCTCCAGGTCGAGGCCGGCGGCGGCGAGCACGGCGTCGGTCCGCCGCCTCTCCTCGCTCCGGCGCTCGGCACGCGGCCGCAGCAGCGCGCGCAGCGAGCCGCCGTACCGGTGCTGCAGCAGCGCCCGCTCGTGCAGGTGCTCCCCGACGGTCAGCGCCGGATCCAGGTCGGTGACCCCCGGCACGTGGGCGAGGGCGCTGACCCGCCGCACGGCAGCCATCCGCTTCGGCAGCGGGGCCCCGCCCACGACCGCCGTCCCCTCGGTGGTCCTCATCCGCCCGGTGAGCGCGAGCAGCAGACACGTACGGCCGGAGCCGGACGGCCCCTCGATCACGATCAGCGCGCCGGGCCGCGCGTCAAGGGAGACCCCGCGGAACGTCCACCCGCGGGGCCCCTTGAGCCCGAGGTCCCGGGCCGTGACGGCGATTCCGCCCACGGCACACCCACCCCCTGCACTCGTCACCTCGATTTGAACTGACTGGTCAGTGCAAAAGCTAGCCCGAACGTCCGGCCGACGCAAAACCGCGGGTGATCCGTTCCCGCCGATCCGGCGCACGTGTGCCGTGCCCGGTTGTGCCGGGCGTTCCCGGGGGGTCGGTTCAGGCACGGGCGGGCCGGCGCGGCGCGCGGGAAGCGGGCCGGCAGCACCCCGGTGATGCTCACTCCGGCCGGGCACGCCACTCCGAAAGCCGCGAACAGGGCGGGACCGTGCTCGGGGCGAACCCGCCCACGTCGCTCAGGAACCTCACGATGCAGGTGAACCCCGCGAACGCCCCGGCGACGGACAGTGCCCCGGCCGCCGGCACGATCCCGAACCGGCGGCCGTCGGGCCCGTCCCGTAGGCGGCGTGCTCCTCCTGCGGACGCGAGGGCGGCAGCGCGACGGCGATCGCCACCAGGGAGACGAGCCCCAGCCCCGCCGGCACGGCGACGGGCACCCGCCAGTCGGTCCGCCGGCCCGGCCAGGTCCCGGCGGGAACACCGAGCACGAAGGCCGGGCGAACCGGCGACGGACGGCGCCCCGACCACCCGCCCGCGGACCTCGGGCGCGAACGGACCCACCGCGACCGGCCCCGTCACGGCCCGGGACGGTGCCTGGGCGAGCGCGGTCAGCAGCCGCGCCACGGGAAGCGGCCGACGGGAGGTCGCCGGCGCGGCGACCGCACCCGACACGACCAGCGCGGCCGGCAGCCCCGTGAGCACACGGCGCCGGGGCACGGCCCGCACACCGTGGGCGAGCGGCGGGGACGCCACGGCGACCGTCGCGCCGTGACCGGTGCCAAGAGGCCGACCCCGCCGGCACCGGCACCGGCCCCGCAGGCTCGCGGAGACGGGCTCCAGGAGGCCGACCGGCAGGTTCCCCTCGGTGTCGAAGGCGAAGGCGGCCGGCGCCAGGAACGCGAGCACAACCGGTCCGCGCCACGCGGCCGGCCGGGCCGTACCCCTGCCGCCTCTTCCCGGCCTCGTCCCTCGCGCCTCCCCGGCACCGCCCGCGGAGGCTCCCCACCGGGCTCACCGCTCCCGCCGCAACCGGATCCACCCGGCCGTAAGGGATGGACGCCCGGAGTCTGGCTACCGGAAAGAACACCAGGTCAGATCGGATTGTCAGTGCCATACCTCACGATGGGCACATACGGCATTCCCGTAGCAGGTGTGCCGTCACGCAGACGACAGGAGGTTCGTCATGGCCCGCTCCAACGCAGCAGCCGCCCACCGGCGCCGCGCCACCGGCCCTGCCCCCTCACTGACCGGCCCGGCGAGCGACGTCCACCCCGTGCTGCGCCGGGCCTCGGCGCCGCCCGCCGCCCTCGACCTGCTCGCCCAGGCGCGCGCGGGGCTCGACGAGGCGACCGGCCTCCAGACGCCGAACGAGCGCTACGCGACGGCCCACCTCGCCGCCCTGCGCACGGCCGCCGCCGTGCTCGCCGCCCGGGGCCGGCCGGAGACCTCGCCGCGGGCCCGGGCGAAGATACGGAGCGCGTGGGAAGTGCTCCCCGAGATCGCGCCCGAACTCACCGAGTGGAGCGCCCTGTTCGCCTCGGGTGCCCGGCGCCGCGCCCTGGCCGAGGCGGGCGTCCAGGGCGCGGCCGGCAGCCGGGACGCCGACGACCTGATACGCGACGTGGCGATGTTCCTCCGCCTGGTGGAGCGCATGCTGGTCCTCCAGCCGGTCCTTCCGCAGCCGCGCCCGGACACGGACCAGCCGGACCGGCCCGGCACGGACCGGGACCCGCGCGGCACGGACCAGGACCGTCGCGGCACGGGCCGGGACATGCCGGACGCGGGCTGAGCCCCGGACGGGGGACGGCCGGACGCGCGCCCGGCCTCCGCGCGGGCCGGGACACCGGGGTGACCTGGCGCGGCGGCCGAGGCAATAGGGTGGAGGGCGCCTGAAGCCTTCCCTGTCGCAGCCGGACCGGGCAGGCCCCGTTCGCTCCGCCCAGCAGGGGGCGGTGCCGCGCCGAGGAGTCAACTGCCGTGTCGGACCCGATGCGCCCCCGCGCCTCACTCCGTACCGCCGTGGTCTGGGAGGTCCTCCAGGACGCCCTGGACCGCCGGGTCAAGGCCACGGGGCGGCAGGCGCTGGACATCCTCGACACCGGGGGCGGCAGCGGCAACTTCGCCGTGCCCGTCGCCCGACTCGGCCACCGCGTCACCGTCGTCGACCCGAGCCCGAACGCCCTCTTCGCGCTGGAGCGCCGCGCCGCCGAGGCCGGCGTCGCCGACCGGGTGCAGGGCGTGCAGGGCGACGCGCACGGCCTCTTCGACGTCGCCGAGCGCGGCGGCTACGACGTGGTGCTGTGCCACGGCGTCCTGGAGTACGTGGACGACCCGGCCGAGGGCGTCCGCAACGCGGTGGCCGCGCTGCGCCCCGAGGGCGTCCTCAGCCTGCTCGCCGCCGGCCTCGGCGGTGCCGTGCTCGCGCGCGCCCTCGCCGGTCACTTCAAGGAGGCCAAGCACGCGCTGGAGGACCCGGACGGACGATGGGGCGCGGGTGACCCCGTGCCGCGCCGCTTCACCGCCGGCCAGCTCACCGGGCTGGTCGAGGACGCGGGCCTGCGGGTCGCCGCCGTGCACGGCGTGCGGGTCTTCGCCGACCTCGTCCCCGGCGTGCTGGTGGACACCGAGCCGGGTGCCCTGGAGGCGCTGCTCAAGCTGGAGGAGGCCGCGGCGGAACTCGCCGCGTTCCATTCGGTGGCCACGCAGCTCCACGTGCTGGGTGAGACCCGTGAGGCACAGGAGACGCAGGAGTCGCACGAGCCGCCTGCGTCCGCCGGGGCCTGAGACGCGTCGGCCCGCGCGCCGCTGATCAGCGGCGCGGCTGCGGATGGAGTACGCCACAGGCCCCCCGAACGGAGGCGCGGCGCCGTATGATCGAGGGAGACCGTCCGGCATGACGGGTCGGCCGCCGGGGAATGAGAGCCTCAGCGAGCCGGGCGTCCATGGCGGCTCCGGTTGGCCATTTGGCGCAGAGGGGCGGGTTTCACGGGGGCGATTCCCTGCCTATCCTGAAGGGACCCCCCGCGTCGCCCCGGCGACTGCACGATGAGGAGGACTCCGTGCCGCTCTCGGAGCACGAGCAGCGCATGCTCGAGCAGATGGAGCGAGCGCTGTACGCCGAAGATCCCAAGTTCGCGTCGGCGCTTGAGGGAAGCGGGCTGCGTACGTACACCCGGCGGCGGGTCTACCAGGCGGTCGCGGGCTTCCTCGTTGGTATTGCGCTCCTCATGGCCGGTATGGTCGCCCAGCAGGTCTGGCTCAGCGTGGTGGGCTTCCTCGTCATGCTGGGCTGCGCGGTTCTCGCGGTGACCGGCTGGCGCAAGGCCCCCAAGCCGGGCGAACAGCCCGCCGGGGCACCGCACGCCCGCCATCAGGGCCGGCAGCGCCGCTCCATGATGAACCGCATCGAGGAGCGCTGGCAGCGGCGCCGCGACGAGCAGGGCCATTAGCGCTTCCCGGACGATCACGCTCCGGGTCACAAGTGAAGACGTGTGCAGGGGGGTGACCACCGCCGGGTGGTCACCCCCCTGACGCATGCGCGCGCACGGCGGGCAGTGGCGAGGCGGTCGCCGAGGACCGGGCGCGTCGCCGCCCCTCCCTGTCCACGCACCGCCCCCGGATCAAGGGGTGTCCCGCCGTCGGGGCCCACCGGCAGCGGAGCCCTCGCCGTACGCCGTGAGTGCAGTCCGCCGTGCGTGGTTGCGCGGAGGCCGCCTCTCCTCGGTACGCCCTGAGGGCCGGATCCCCGGGACCCGGCCCTCCCCCCGGCATCAGCCGGCCGGCGCGCCTCGCCTCTCAGCCCCCGCGCCCCGCTCCTCAGCCCTGCTGCCCCGAAGGCTTCCGCCAGGTGGGCCGCATCGCCAGGACCCGTGTCCGCACACCCGACCACCACGCCGACGCCGCCCACACCACGCGGACCGTGGAACGAGGGGCGAGCACCGCGCGAAGCCGCGTCCTGCGGCCCGTCGTCGCACGCAGGCCCGCGGTGACGCGGTGGACGTCCTCCGTGAGACCCGCCGTGGGGCGGGGGTGCGGCGCGTACAGGACCTGCTCCACCGCGTCGGCGACGCGGTGCACCGCCGCGGCGGACGCCGGGTCGAGAGCGCCGATCCGCACGATCCGCGCCGCCGCCTTGCGCGGGGTCAGCGACTCGTCCGGCACGATGCCGAAGTCCCACGCGGTGTCGGTCAGCTCCTGCCAGGCCGCCAGGGCGTGCGCCGCCGCGTCCGCGTCCGAGCGGCCGTGCGCCCCCAGCCGGACGGCCCGGGTCCGCCGCCGCCAGAGCAGGGGTGCCAGGGGCAGCGCCAGCGCCACGAGGCCGCCGAGGACCCACGCCAGCACCGTGTACCACTTCGGGCCGTCGTCGTCCGCGGCCAGCACGGCCTGCGGCGACGAGCTCGCACAGCCGCCGTCGAGCCTGCGCTGCTGCAGCGTGCAGCTCTCGGTCGCCGAGGGCGCGGCGGAGGGCGCCGAGGACGCCGCCTCCGACGGCTGCGCCGGGTCCGGCACCGAGATGCCGGGCGTGTCCGGCACCGTGTACGACGGGATCGAGCCCCGCGTCGGGGTCGGCTCGAAACGCGTCCAGCCCACGCCCTCGAAGTACAGCTCGGGCCAGGCGTGGGCGTCGCGCAGCCCCACCGACACCGAGCCGTCCGCCTGCGGGGTGCCCGGCGCGAAGCCGACCGCGACCCGGGCCGGGATCCCGAGCGAACGGGCCATGGCCGCCATCGCGAACGAGAAGTGCACGCAGAAGCCCTGCTTGTCCCGCAGGAAGCGGGCGATGGCCTGCGAGCCGCTGCCGACCTCCACCCGGGTGTCGTACTCGAAGCCGCCCTTCACGGCGAACCAGTCCTGGAGCTTGACCGCCTCGTCGTAGTGGTTCGCCGCGCCCTCGGTGATCCGGCGGGCGGTCGTGGCCACGCCCGGCGGCAGCGACTCCGGCAGTTCGGTGAACTCGCGCTCGAGGGCCGCGGGAGCCTCCGGCGCCGAGGCGAGCTGCTGCGCCGTCGGCTGCACGTCCAGGCTCTTCACGCCGTACGTCAGACCGCGGGTGTTCTGGCCGTGGTCGCCGACCAGCGTCATGCCCACCGGCTCGTAGCGCCAGTTGCCCCGGAGCTGCACCCCGCTCGGCGGGTAGGGCATCGGCAGCCAGTCCTGGGCGTACCAGTCGGCCGCGGCGATCGTGGTGTCGAACTCCGTGCGCTTCACCCCGGGGCCGAGCCCCGTCGGGGTGGGGAAGGCGTCGTCCGGCACGGGCTCGATGCGCCGCTTGGACGGCTTCCAGGTCTCGCCGTCGAAGTCGTCCAGGGAGACGATCCGCAGGTACAGGTCGCTGCGGTCCGGTGTCTCGCTGCGCACGGACAGCACCTGGCGGTCCTCGTCCACGTTCAGGCTGTCGCGCAGGGACACCAGCGGGTTCACCGCGGAGATCGTGCCGCCGCCCCCGCTGCCGGAGCCCACGCCGGCGCCGGCGGCGTCCAGCAGGCCGCCGTTCATCGCGGGCAGGCCGAGCGGCACCACCAGGGCGATGCCCAGGGCCAGCACGCCGATGCGCCGCCCGGTGCGCACGGGGGCGACGGTGGCGCCCGGCTCCCCGCCCGCGCCGCCGAAGACCCGGCCCCACTGGGAGAGCCGGTCGCGTCCCTCGGCCAGCAGCAGCATCAGGTAGCCGACCGCCGCGAGCAGGAACCACAGCCAGTCCAGGCCGCCGTCGGACAGCCCCGCCGCCACGGAGTACAGCGCGAGCAGCGGCAGACCCGCCGGGGCCGCGCTGCGGAAGGTCACCGCGAGGGCGTCCACCAGCAGCCCGATGATCAGGACCCCGCCGAGGAGCATCAGACGGATGCCGTCGGACGTCAGCGGCGCCGGGATCGCGTACCGGGCGATGTCGTCGGAGCCCTGACGCAGCAGCTCGCCGAAGTGGTCCAGCGCCCGCGGGCCCGGTACGAGCCCGGCGAAGGCGTGCTCGCGGGCGAAGACCAGCGTCAGCAGCAGCACCGTGACGAGCGCCTGCGCCGCCACGGTCAGCGGCCGGGGCAGCGGCACCCGGCGGGTCGCCGCGCCCACCCCCGACTGCACCGCCAGCAGGAACGCGGCCTGCAGGATCCAGGTGGACGGCTCGACCAGCGGCAGCAGGGCGCACGCGGCCATCAGGGTCGCCGCCCACGCGCCCAGCGTCAGTCGTGTCCGCCCGCTCATCACGGTGTCCCCCCGTCCCTCGTCCCGCCGGCCGCGGCCACGCCGGTGCGCTCCCGGTCGGCCTGCCGCCACAGCTCGGCCACGGAGGCGCCCCGCGGCACGCCGACCACGGTCCAGCCCGCCTCGCGCAGCATCCGCAGCCGCTCCCCGCCCTTGTCCGACGGGCCGGGCACGCCGGCCGGTTCCCGGCCCCAGGTGCCGCTGTCGAGCAGGAAGGCGACCGCGCCCGAGCTGCGCTGCCGCATCCGGGCCGCCACCGCGGCCTGCTCCTCGTCGAGGTCGCCGAGGAAGGCCACCAGCAGCCCTTCGCCGCCGCCGCGCAGCACGTCGTACGCCCGGGACAGGCCCGCCCCGTCGGAGTGGTCGATCACCGCGAGCGTGTCCATCATCAGCCCCGCCGCGTCCGCCGACTCCTGGCTCGCGCCGGAGAACCCGTCGCCGCCCTCGCCGGGCACCGCGTCGCCGGTGTCCGTGAGCAGCCGCACCGAGAGGCCCCGCTCCAGCATGTGCACCAGGACGGAGGCGGCGCCCGCCACCGCCCACTCGAAGGCCGAGTCCGGGCCGGCGCCCTGGAAGGCGATGCCGCGGGTGTCGAGCAGGACCGTGCAGCGGGCGCGCTGCGGCTGCTCCTCGCGGCGCACCATGAGCTCGCCGTAGCGGGCGGTGGAGCGCCAGTGCACCCGGCGCAGGTCGTCGCCGTAGCGGTACCCGCGCGGGATGACGTCGTCCTCGCCGGCCAGCGCCAGCGAGCGCTGCCGGCCCTCGCCGTACCCCTGGCCCTCGCCGCTCAGCCGCACCGGCGGCAGCGGCTCCACGCGCGGGACCACCGTCAGCGTGTCGTACGTGGAGAAGGACCGGGTCAGCTCGCACAGCCCGAACGGGTCGCTCAGGCGCAGCTGGAGCGGTCCCAGCGGGTAGCGGCCGCGCAGGTCGGAGCGGACCCGGTAGGACACCTCGCGGCGGCCGCCCGCCTCGACCCGGTCGAGCACGAAGCGCGGGCGCGGGCCGAGCACGTACGGCACCCGGTCCTGGAGCATCAGCAGGCCCGTCGGCAGCCGCGAGACGTTCTCCATCCGCAGGTGGACCCGGGCCTCGGAGCCGGCGGGCACGCGCGCGGGGGAGAGGCGGCGGCTGCCCGCGACCCGGTGGCGGGTCCGGTACAGCACGGTCGCGCACACCAGCGGCAGGACCGCCAGCAGCAGGCCGACCCGCAGCAGGTCGCTCTGCCCGAGCACGTAGGCGCAGACCGCCGCCGCGACGCCGGCGGCCAGGAAGGAACGCCCGCGGGTGGTCAGGCCCGCCAGGGCCGTGCGGATGCCGTTCCGGTCCCCCCGGTCGGCCTCCGTGTACCCGGTGCCCCCGGCGGACGGGGTGGTCATCACAGCCTCCGCGGCGGCTGCTGCGGGTAGGCCTGCGCGCCGCGGCCCAGACCGAAGCCGCTCTGCTGGTGGGACGTCGCGGGCACCGGCGTGTGCTGCAGGATCTCGTGGACGACCTGCTCGGCGGTGCGGCGGTTGAGCTGGGCCTGGGCGGTGGGCAGCAGCCGGTGGGCCAGGACGGCCACGGCGAGCGCCTGCACGTCGTCCGGCAGCGCGTACTCCCGGCCGCTGAGGGCGGCGGACGCCTTCGCCGCGCGCAGCAGGTGCAGCGTCGCGCGCGGGGAGGCGCCCAGTCTCAGGTCGGGGTGGGTGCGGGTGGCGCCGACCAGGTCCACGGCGTACCGCCGGACCGCGTCCGAGACGTGCACGCCGCGCACCGCCTCGATCAGCTTCACGATCTCGTGGGCGTGCGCCACCGGCTGCAGGTCCTCCAGCGGGGAGACCCCGCCGTGCACGTCCAGCATGCGCAGCTCGGCCTCCGCGCTGGGGTAGCCGACCGAGACGCGGGCCATGAAGCGGTCGCGCTGGGCCTCCGGCAGCGGGTAGGTGCCCTCCATCTCGACCGGGTTCTGCGTCGCCACGACCAGGAACGGGCTGGGCAGCTCGTAGGTCTTGCCGTCGATGGTGACCTGGCGCTCCTCCATCGACTCCAGCAGCGCGGACTGGGTCTTGGGCGAGGCGCGGTTGATCTCGTCGCCGATCACCACCTGCGCGAAGATGGCACCCGGCTTGAACTCGAAGTCCTGGCGCTGCTGGTCCCAGATGGACACGCCGGTGATGTCCGACGGCAGCAGGTCGGGCGTGAACTGGATGCGCCGCACCGAGCAGTCGATGGACCGCGCCAGCGCCTTGGCCAGCATCGTCTTGCCGACACCGGGAACGTCCTCGATCAGCAGGTGCCCCTCGGCGAGCAGTACGGTCAGCGAGAGCCGTACGACCTCGGGCTTGCCCTCGATCACGCCTTCCACCGAACTCCGCACGCGCTCGACCACGGCGGTCAGATCAGTGAGGCTCGCTCGATCGTCATAGGTCGTCACCCGGCCCTCCTCGGCCTTTCCCCGCAGCTCGTGAAGAGCGGGGTTACCCCATCTTCCAGGGCCGGCACTCCGACCGGCCCGCCCCGTAACACGGACATCACGCGTGAACAGTTCCGCGTGACACCACTCCCGCATTCTTGCCGCCGTTACCGATTCGTGTCACTCGCCTGTGGACATCCGGCAGCGACATGTCCGGTCTTGCGGCCTTTTCGTCTCCTGAACGACAGGTTTCCGACAGCAGGACGTTACGGGACGGGCAGGTCGGGAGGGTCAGGCGGCGTCGATCTCCCGCAGCAGGCCGGTCTTCACGTCGAAGACGAAACCGCGCACGTCGTCGGTGTGCGCCAGGAACGGCGAGGTGCGCACGCGCCGCATGGACTGCCGCACGTCCTGGTCGACGTCGCTGAAGGACTCCACCGCCCACGCCGGGCGCTGTCCGATCTCCGTCTCCAGCTCGCTGCGGAAGTCCTCGGTGAGGGTCTCCATGCCGCAGCCGGTGTGGTGGATGAGGACGACGCTGCGCGTGCCGAGCTTGCGCTGGCTGATCGTCAGCGAGCGGATCACGTCGTCGGTGACCACACCGCCGGCGTTGCGGATGGTGTGGCAGTCGCCGAGTTCCAGGCCGAGTGCGGCGTGCAGGTCGATACGGGCGTCCATGCAGGCCACGACGGCCACCTTGAGGACGGGACGGGCGTCCATCCCGGGGTCGGTGAACGCGGCGGCGTACCGGGCGTTGGCCTCGACGAGGCGGTCGGTCACGGTGCCGCCGCCGATGGCGGCTTCGGAGCCTGCGGGAACCGATGCGGAAGTCGTCATAATCATGACGGTACTGGTCACACCCGGAACCGGCCTCCTGTGATACGGGACAAAAGAACGCCATTGAACCCGGATGTGAGCTACTCCATAGCCACGGCCCGAGGCGGCCGCGACGCGCAGGCCGGTTGATTGACCGCAAGACAGGGTGCACTAAAGTGACGCGAAGCGGGAGGCGAGGTTCTCCGCGGAGACTCTCCCCGCTGGACGAATTCCCCCGGAGACCTGGGCGACGTTCCGGAGATCTCCCCACGTGCGCGGCGCGTACGTACGGCTCGGCCTCCTCCCGCTCCCGGTCGGCTGACGCTTCCGGCGCCGGCGGGCCTCCCCTTCACCGGGGTCACCCGGCGAAGCCGGGGGAGGGCGGGGACCCGGCGGTGCGTACGGCCGCGCCGAGCTTGAGAGGGCCCCTTGAGCCAGAGTCGACACGTCCCGGTGATGCTCCAGCGGTGCCTGGACCTGCTGGCACCCGCCCTGGAGCGGCCGGACGCCGTGGTCGTCGACTGCACGCTCGGCCTCGGCGGGCACAGCGAGGCGCTGCTGCGGAGGTTCCCCGAGGCCCGTCTGATCGGGCTCGACCGCGACAAGGAGGCGCTGCGCCTGTCCGGCGAGCGGCTCGCGCCGTACGGGGGGCGGGCCACGCTCGTGCACGCCGTGTACGACGAGCTGCCCGAGGTGCTGGACCGGCTCGGCATCGCGCGCGTGCAGGGCGTCCTGTTCGACCTCGGCGTCTCCTCCATGCAGCTCGACGAGGCGGACCGCGGCTTCGCCTACGCCCAGGACGCCCCGCTCGACATGCGCATGGACCAGACGACCGGCATGAGCGCCGCCGAGGTCCTCAACACCTACCCGCCGGGCGAGCTGGTGCGGATCCTGCGGGCGTACGGCGAGGAGAAGCAGGCCAAGCGGATCGTCGCGGCGATCGTGCGCGAGCGCGAGAGGGAGCCGTTCACCACCAGCGCGCGCCTGGTCGAACTGATCCGCGACGCGCTGCCGCAGGCCGCCAAGCGCACCGGCGGCAACCCGGCCAAGCGCACCTTCCAGGCCCTGCGCATCGAGGTCAACGGCGAGCTGTCGGTGCTGGAGCGGGCCGTCCCTGCGGCGGTGAAGGCGCTGGCCGTCGGCGGGCGGATCGCCGTGCTGTCGTACCACTCGCTGGAGGACCGGCTGGTCAAGCAGGTGTTCGCGGCGGGCGCCGCCACGACCGCGCCGCCCGGGCTGCCCGTCGTCCCCGAGCGCTACCAGCCCCGGCTCAAGCTGCTCACCCGCGGTGCCGAACTTCCCACCGAGGAGGAGATCGCCGAGAACCGGCGGGCGGCACCCGCGCGGCTGCGCGGCGCCGAACGCATCAGGGAGGACGCCGAGTGAGGCCCGCGGAGGGGAACGCCAGTGAGTAGCAAACCCGAACTGAGGGGCAGGGCGGCCCGGCTCGCCCAGCTCCTCCCGACGGGGCGCGCGCAGGCGGCCCGCACCCCCTTCGTGCTCCTCGTCGTCCTGCTCCTCGGCGGCGGCCTGATCGGGCTGCTGGTGCTGAACTCCGCGCTGAGCGAGGGCGCGTTCAAGCTCGACGACCTCCAGCGGGAGACCAAGGACCTCACCGACGAGGAGCAGGCCCTGGAGCGGGACATCGACGCCTACTCCGCCCCCGAGGCCCTCCAGCGCCGCGCCCGCGAGCTCGGCATGGTGCCCGGCGGCGACCCGGCGTTCCTGAACCCCGACGGCACGGTCAAGGGGGTCCCCGGCCCGGCCGCCGCCCGGCCGGCCGGCGCGCGGGCGCCCCTGGTCCTCGCCCCCGAGGCGATGCGCACCCAGACGCTCCCGCCCGCGCCCCCGACGGCCGATCCCGCCCCCACGCCCTCCACGGCCCCGACCCCCGGCAGGTGACGGAAGTGTCCGACAGGGAACCGACGCGCCGCCGTGTGCCCGGCCCCGCCCGGCCCGTCCGCCCGGACGCCCGGCGCCGCCCCGGCCCGGGCGCCCGCCCGGCCCGCCGCCCCGCCGCCGCGCGCCCGGCCCCGCGCGCCATCCGCCTGGGCAGCCCGCGCCCCCGGCTGCGGCTGATCGGCCTGGCGCTGACCCTCGTCCTGACCGCCTTCGTCGTACGGCTCTTCCAGGTGCAGGCCGTCGACGCCGACACGTATGCCGCGAAGGCGGAGCGCAACCGGTACGTCGGGCAGGTGCTGGCCGCCGAGCGCGGCGAGATCACCGACCGCAACGGCATCGCGCTGGCCACCAGCGAGGACGCCTACGACATCACCGCCGACCCCACGATGTTCGCCCCCGGGGAGCTGAAGGTCGCCGACGGCCCCGAGCAGGCGGCCGCGCTGCTCGCGCCGATCCTGGGACAGGAGCAGGACGACCTCGTCGCCAAGCTGCGGCCCGAGAACAGGAACCTGCGCTACACCAAGCTCGCCGGGCGGCAGACCCCCCAGGTCTGGAAGCAGATCAAGGACCTGAAGAGCGCGCTGACCAAGAAGGCCGAGGCGGACGGCACCACCGTCAACGTCCTCTCCGGCGTCTTCGCCGTACCCACCAGCAAGCGCGTGTACCCCAACGGCGACCTCGCCGCCGGGATACTGGGCTGGGTCAACGCCGAGGACAAGGCCGGCGGCGGCATCGAGCTCCAGCTGAACGAGCAGCTCTCCGGCAAGGACGGCAAGATCCGCTACGCCCAGTCCGGCGGCCGCCTGGTGCCCACCGTGGGCTCCACCGAGACGCCGGCCGTGCCCGGCAGCGACATCGAGCTCACCATCGACCGCGACATCCAGTGGGCCGCGCAGAACGCCATCACCGAGCAGGTGGAGACGTCCGGCGCGGACCGCGGCTACGTGATCGTCCAGGACACCCGCACCGGCGAGATCCTCGCCATGGCCAACTCGCCCGGCTTCGACCCGAACGACCTGTCCGACGCCGACCCCGCGGCGCTCGGCAACGCGGCCCTCCAGGACGCCTACGAGCCCGGCTCCACCGCCAAGGTGATGTCGATGGCGGCCGTCCTGGAGGAGAACGCGGCGACGCCGACGACCCACGTCGTGGTGCCCAACCGGCTGCACCGCGGCGACCGGCTCTTCAAGGACGACGTCGACCACCCGACCTGGTACCTCACGCTCAACGGCGTGCTCGCCAAGTCCAGCAACATCGGCACCATCCTGGCCACCGGGCAGCTCGGCAAGACGCAGAAGGAGGCCAACAAGGTCCTCTACGACTACCTGCGCAAGTTCGGCCTCGGCGGCTACACCGGGCTCGGCTTCCCCGGCGAGACCAAGGGCATCCTCGCCCCGCCGGACCAGTGGTCGACCTCGCAGCAGTACACGATCCCTTTCGGCCAGGGCGTGTCCATCAACGCGATGCAGGCGGCGTCCGTCTACTCGACGATCGCCAACGGCGGCGTACGCGTCGAGCCGACGCTCGTGCGCGGCACGAAGGGACCCGACGGACGCTTCAGCGCCGCGCCGGAGCCCGAGAAGACCAGGGTCGTCAGCGCCGGCACGGCGAAGACCCTCGCCCGGATGCTGGAGTCGGTCGTGGACGACGAGGAGGGCACGGGCACCAAGGCGCGCATCCCCGGCTACCGGGTGGCGGGCAAGACGGGTACGGCCAACCGCGTGGATCCGGCCACCGGCAAGTACCACGGCTACACCTCGTCGTTCGCCGGGTTCGCGCCCGCCGACCAGCCCCGCGTCACCGTCTACTGCGCCATCCAGAACGCCACCAAGGGCAGCTACTTCGGCGGCCAGATCTGCGGGCCGGTCTACAAGCAGGTGATGGAGTTCGCCCTGAAGACCCTGCAGATCCCGCCGACCGGCACCCAGCCCGCGAACCTGCCCGTCACCTTCCGGCCCTGACCGCGGCCGCAGGGCCCCGGCCCGTCACCCGCAAGCCCTGAACAGCACCGAGCACCATCGAGCCACCAGGACCACCCCGTGACAACGATCACCCCCGGCCCCGGGAACCAGAGCGCCCCCGGCCCCTCGCTTCGCTCCCGGGCGGGTACGCCCGGTACGCTCACCGCCGTGCCACACGCTGATCAGTCCCAAACCACCCAGAAGGGTCATCCCGTGACATATCCGGGACCGCCCCGTCCGGCGCGGGTCTCCGCCGCACCCCTCGCGGAACTCGCCGGTCAGCTGGGTGTCGCCGCACCGCAGGACACCGCCGGGATCACGGGCATCACCCACGACTCGCGCGCCGTCCGCCCCGGCGACCTGTACGCCGCCCTGCCCGGTGCCCGCCTGCACGGCGCCGACTTCGTCACCCAGGCCGCCGGCCTCGGCGCGGCCGCCGTGCTGACCGACCCGTCCGGCGCCGACCGCGCCGCCGCGACCGGCCTGCCGGTCCTGGTCGTCGACGACCCGCGCGCGCGGATGGGCGAACTGGCGGCCGCGATCTACGGCCACCCCGGCCGGGACCTGCTCCAGATCGGCATCACCGGCACCTCCGGCAAGACCACCACCGCCTACCTCGTCGAAGGCGGCCTGCGGACCGCGAGGTCCACCGGCCTGATCGGCACGGTGGAGATGCGCATCGGCGACGAGCGCATCAAGTCCGAGCGCACCACCCCCGAAGCCACCGACCTGCAGGCCCTGTTCGCCGTCATGCGCGAACGCGGCGTCGAGGCGGTCGCCATGGAGGTCTCCAGCCACGCGCTGGTCCTCGGCCGGGTCGACGGCTGCGTCTTCGACATCGGCGTCTTCACCAACCTCAGCCCGGAGCACATGGAGTTCCACTCCGACATGGAGGACTACTTCCGGGCCAAGGCGCAGCTGTTCACGCCGGAGCGCAGCAGGCTCGGCGTGGTCAACGCCGACGACGAGTACGGCCGCCGGCTCGCCAAGGAGGCGACCGTCCCGGTCGTCACCTACTCCGCCGAGGGCCACCCCGACGCCGACTGGCGCGCCGAGGACGTCCGGATCGGCCAGCTCGACTCCACGTTCACGGTCGTGGGCCCCAAGGGCGAGCGGATCAGCGCCAAGGCCCCGCTGCCCGGCCCCTTCAACGTGGCGAACACCCTCGCCGCCGTCGTCGCCCTGGCCGCCGCCGGTCTCGACCCGCAGACCGCCGCCGACGGCATCGCCGCCGTGCCGGGCGTGCCGGGCCGCCTGGAGCGCGTGGACGCCGGGCAGCCGTACCTCGCGGTCGTCGACTACGCCCACAAGACCGACGCCGTCGAGTCGGTGCTGCGCGCCCTGCGCAAGGTCACCGAGGGCCGCCTGCACGTCGTGCTCGGCTGCGGCGGCGACCGGGACACCACCAAGCGCGCCCCGATGGGCGCCGCCGCGGCCCGGCTCGCCGACACCGCCGTGCTGACCTCCGACAACCCCCGCTCCGAGGACCCCCTCGCGATCCTCGCCACCATGCTCCAGGGCGCGGCCTCCGTGCCGGCGCACCAGCGCGGCGAGGTGCAGGTCTTCGAGGACCGGGCCGCGGCCATCGCCGCCGCCGTCGCCCGCGCGCAGCCCGGGGACACCGTGCTGGTCGCGGGCAAGGGCCACGAGCAGGGCCAGGACATCGCCGGGGTGGTCCGTCCCTTCGACGACCGCCAGGTGCTCCGCGAAGCAATCCGGAAGACCCAGGGATGAAAATCCAGAAGACCCAGGGGATGAACTTGTGATCGCCCTCTCCCTCGCCGAGATCGCAGCAGTCGTCGGCGGGCAGACGCACGACATACCGGATCCGTCCGTACAGGTCACCGGACCGGTCGTCCGGGACTCCCGCGAGGCGGTGCCCGGCAGCCTCTTCGTCGCCTTCGCCGGCGAACGCGTGGACGGCCACGACTTCGCGCGGCAGGTCGTGGACGCGGGCGCGGCCGCCGTGCTCGGCACCCGCCCGGTCGGCGTCCCCGCGATCGTCGTCGAGGACGTCCAGGCGGCCCTCGGCGCCCTCGCCCGGCACGTCGTCCGGAGCCTCGGCGCCACCCTCGTGGCCCTCACCGGCTCGGCGGGCAAGACCAGCACCAAGGACCTCATCGCGCAGGTGCTGCAGCGCAAGGCGCCCACGGTGTTCACGCCAGGCTCCCTCAACAACGAGATCGGGCTGCCGCTCACCGCCCTCAGCGCCACCGAGGAGACCCGCTTCCTCGTCCTGGAGATGGGGGCCCGCGGCATCGGGCACATCCGCTACCTGACCGGGCTGACGCCCCCGCGGATCGGTCTCGTCCTCAACGTCGGCTCCGCCCACATCGGCGAGTTCGGCGGCCGCGAGCAGATCGCCCAGGCCAAGGGCGAGCTCGTGGAGGCGCTGCCCTCCGAGGCCGACGGCGGTGCCGCGATCCTCAACGCGGACGATCCCTACGTACGGGCCATGGCCTCCCGTACGAAGGCGAAGGTGATCTTTTTCGGAGAGTCCGGCGAAGCGGATGTTCGTGCCGAGAACGTGCGACTCACGGACAGCGGACAGCCCTCCTTCAGGCTTCACACACCCTCCGGTGCAAGCGATGTGACCATGCGCCTGTACGGTGAGCACCACGTGTCGAACGCGCTCGCCGCGGCCGCCGTCGCCCACGAGTTGGGCATGTCCGCTGACGAGATCGCCGTCGCGCTCTCCGAGGCTGGCTCCCTCTCCCGCTGGCGGATGGAGGTCACCGAGCGCCCGGACGGCGTGACGGTCGTCAACGACGCCTACAACGCGAACCCCGAGTCCATGAAGGCCGCGCTGCGCGCGCTGGCGGCCATGGCCAAGGGGCGTCGTACGTGGGCGGTGCTCGGCAAGATGGCCGAGCTCGGGGACGAGGCGCTCGCCGAGCACGACGCGGTCGGACGGCTCGCCGTCCGGCTCAACGTCAGCAAGCTCGTCGCGGTCGGGGGCAGGGAAGCCGCCTGGCTGCAACTGGGCGCATACAACGAGGGTTCGTGGGGTGAGGAGTCGGTGCACGTGTCCGACGCACAGGCGGCGGTCGACCTGTTGCGCAGCGAGTTGCGCCCGGGGGACGTCGTGCTCGTGAAGGCGTCCCGTTCGGTCGGGCTCGAGAAGGTGGCCGAGGCGCTGCTCGAGACCGGTGCCGAGGGTGAGGTCGCCGCCCGATGATGAATCAGGTCCTGTTCGCAGGAGTCATTGGCCTCTTCCTCACCCTGATCGGCACCCCGCTGCTGATCAAGCTGCTGGCCCGCAAGGGCTACGGCCAGTACATCCGCGACGACGGCCCGCGCGAGCACGCCAGCAAGCGCGGTACGCCGACCATGGGCGGCATCGCCTTCATCCTGGCGACGGTCGCCGCGTACTTCCTCTCCAAGGTGATCAGCGGCGAGCCGCCGAGGTACTCCGGCGTGCTGGTGCTGGGCCTGATGGTCGGCATGGGCCTGGTCGGCTTCCTCGACGACTACATCAAGATCGTCAAGCGCCGCTCGCTCGGTCTGCGGGCCAAGGCGAAGATGGCCGGCCAGCTGATCGTCGGCATCGCCTTCGCGGTGCTCTCACTGCAGTTCGCGGACGCCCGCGGCAACACCCCGGCGTCCACGAAGCTGTCGTTCATCACGGACTTCGGCTGGACGATCGGCCCGGTGCTGTTCGTGGTCTGGGCGCTGTTCATGATCCTCGCGATGTCGAACGGCGTGAACCTGACCGACGGTCTGGACGGTCTGGCCACCGGCGCCTCCGTCCTGGTCTTCGGCGCCTACACCTTCATCGGCGTCTGGCAGTTCCAGGAGTCCTGCGCCAACGCGCTGGACCTGACCAACCCGGGCGCCTGCTACGAGGTGCGCGACCCGCTCGACCTCGCGGTCGTCTCCTCCGCGCTGATGGGCGCCTGCCTGGGCTTCCTGTGGTGGAACACCTCGCCGGCCAAGATCTTCATGGGCGACACCGGTTCGCTGGCGCTCGGCGGCGTGCTCGCGGGTCTCGCGATCTGCTCGCGCACCGAGCTGCTGCTCGCCATCCTCGGCGGCCTGTTCGTCCTCATCACCATGTCGGTCGTCATCCAGGTCGGCTCCTTCCGGCTCACCGGCAAGCGCGTCTTCCGGATGGCACCACTCCAGCACCACTTCGAACTCAAGGGCTGGTCCGAAGTCCTGGTGGTGGTCCGCTTCTGGATCATCCAGGGCATCTGCGTGATCGTCGGACTGGGCCTCTTCTACGCGGGATGGGCAGCGGACAAGTGACCTCCTCGGTGTCTTCGGAACGCCCCGACTTCCAGGGCAAGCACGTCACCGTCGCCGGACTCGGCGTCTCCGGCGTCCCGGCGGCCACGGTGCTGCACGGCCTCGGCGCGCACGTCACCGTCGTCAACGACGGCGACGACGAGCGCGCCCGGGCCCAGGCGGCCCCGCTGGAGGCGCTGGGCGTCACCGTCCGCCTCGGCGACGGCGACACCCTCCCCGAGGGCACCGAGCTCATCGTCACCGCGCCCGGCTGGAAGCCGGACAAGCCGCTGTTCACGGCCGCCGAGGAGGCGGGCGTCCCGGTCTGGGGCGACGTGGAGCTGGCCTGGCGGCTGCGCGGCCCGGACGCGGCCCCCTGGCTGGCCGTCACGGGCACCAACGGCAAGACCACGACCGTCCAGATGCTCGCCTCCATCCTCACGGCGGCGGGCCTGCGCACCGCCGCCGTCGGCAACATCGGCGTCTCGCTGCTGGACGCCGTCCTCGGCGACGAGGAGTACGACGTGCTGGCCGTGGAGCTGTCCAGCTACCAGCTCCACTGGGCGCCCTCGCTGCGCGCCCACTCGGCCGCCGTCCTCAACCTCGCCCCCGACCACCTCGACTGGCACGGCTCCATGGAGGCGTACGCCAGGGACAAGGGCCGTATCTACGAGGGCAACCGGGTCGCCTGCGTCTACAACGCGGCCGACAAGGCCACCGAGGACCTGGTGCGCGAGGCGGACGTCGAGGAGGGCTGCCGGGCGATCGGCTTCACCCTCGGCACGCCCGGGCCGTCCCAACTCGGCGTCGTGGAGGGCATCCTGGTCGACCGCGCCTTCGTGGAGGACCGGCACAAGAACGCCCAGGAGCTCGCCGAGGTCTCCGACGTGAACCCGCCGGCCCCGCACAACATCGCCAACGCCCTGGCCGCGGCGGCCCTGGCCCGCGCCTTCGGCGTACCCGCCCGGGCCGTCCGCGACGGACTGCGGGCCTTCACCCCGGACGCCCACCGCATCGCCCACGTCGCCGACGTGGACGGGGTGGCGTACGTCGACGACTCCAAGGCCACCAACACGCACGCGGCGGAAGCCTCGTTGGCGGCGTACGACTCGATCGTGTGGATCGCGGGCGGGCTCGCCAAGGGCGCCACCTTCGACGAGCTGGTCGCCAAGTCGGCGCGGCGGCTGCGCGGCGCCGTCCTCATCGGCGCCGACCGCGCCCTGATCCGCGAAGCCCTGGCGCGACACGCCCCCGAGGTACCCGTGGTCGACCTCGACCGGACCGACACTGGGGCGATGCTCCAGGCCGTCCAGGAGGCGAAGCGGCTCGCGCAGCCCGGCGACACGGTGCTGCTGGCCCCGGCCTGCGCCTCGATGGACATGTTCGCCAACTACAACAAGCGCGGTGACGCGTTCGCGGAGGCGGTTCGCGAACTCGGCGCCTGACCCGGCCCTCTGCCGCCGGGCGACCTTGGGAGGGACGCGTGGGACCGTCGAGGTCGATGCGGACGTACAGCGGAGGCACCGATGCCCGGTAGCCGTACCGGGCGGCCGCCCGTGCAGCGGGCCGTCCGGGGGCCGGCCGCGCCCCGGCCCTCGCGCGAGAACCCCGTCCTCGGCCTTTACACGCGCGTGCGCAAGGCCTGGGACCGGCCGCTGACCGCCTACTACGTGATCTTCGGCGGCAGCATGCTGATCACCGTGCTCGGGCTGGTGATGGTCTACTCGGCCTCCCAGATCACCGCGCTGCAGATGTCGCTGCCCGGCTCGTACTTCTTCCGCAAGCAGCTGCTCGCCGCCGTGATCGGCGGCACGCTGCTGTACGCGGCCTCCCGGATGCCGGTGCGGCTGCACCGGGCGCTGGCCTACCCGATCCTCGCCGGCGCCGTCGTGCTGATGGCCCTGGTGCAGGTGCCGGGGGTGGGAGTGGCGGTCAACGGCAACCAGAACTGGATCTCCCTCGGCGGCTCCTTCCAGATCCAGCCCAGCGAGTTCGGCAAGCTCGCCCTCGTGCTGTGGGGCGCCGACCTGCTCGCCCGCAAGCAGGACAAGAGGATGCTGGCGCAGTGGAAGCACATGCTCGTCCCGCTGGTGCCGGCCGCCTTCATGCTGCTCGGGCTGATCATGCTCGGCGGCGACATGGGCACCGCGATCATCCTCACGGCCATCCTGTTCGGGCTGCTGTGGCTGGCGGGCGCTCCCACCCGGCTGTTCATCGGCGTGCTGTCGGTCGCCGCCGTGATCGGCACGATCCTGATCACGTCCAGCGCGAACCGCATGGCGCGCCTGCAGTGCCTCGGCGCCACCGAGCCCCAGTCCGGACCGGTCGACTGCTGGCAGGCCGTGCACGGGATCTACGCCCTCGCGTCCGGCGGATTCTTCGGCTCCGGGCTCGGCGCGAGTGTGGAAAAATGGGGACAACTCCCGGAAGCGCACACCGACTTCATCTTCGCCGTCACCGGTGAGGAACTGGGCCTGGCGGGGACGCTGTCGGTACTCGCCCTCTTCGCGGCTCTAGGCTATGCGGGTATCCGCGTGGCCGGACGCACGGAGGACCCCTTCGTGAGGTACGCCGCGGGAGGCGTGACCACCTGGATCACGGCCCAGGCCGTGATCAACATGGGTGCGGTGCTCGGCCTGCTGCCGATCGCCGGCGTCCCGCTCCCGCTGTTCTCCTACGGGGGCTCCGCCCTGCTGCCGACCATGTTCGCCATCGGGTTGCTGATCGCCTTCGCGCGCGACGAGCCCGCTGCGCGGGCGGCGCTTGCGATGCGGCAACCTCGCTTTGGTAGAAAGCGGGGGGCCAAAGGCTCCGCGGGGCCTCGGAGATGGAACACGATGCGACGGCGCGCCCCGGCGCGCTCGTCCGGAGAGCGGTGAATTTCGGTGCATGTCGTACTCGCCGGCGGAGGAACCGCGGGCCACATCGAGCCCGCGCTCGCCCTCGCGGACGCCCTGCGCAGGCAGGATCCGACCGTGGGCATCACGGCCCTGGGCACGGAGCGCGGCCTGGAGACCCGTCTCGTACCCGAGCGTGGGTACGAGCTCGCGCTGATCCCCGCGGTCCCGCTGCCGCGCAAGCCCACCCCCGAGCTGATCACCGTCCCGGGCCGGCTGCGCGGCACGATCAAGGCGACCGAGCAGATCCTGGAGCGCACCAAGGCGGACGTCGTGGTCGGCTTCGGCGGCTACGTCGCCCTGCCCGGCTACCTCGCGGCCAAGCGCCTGGGCGTGCCGATCGTGATCCACGAGGCCAACGCCCGCCCGGGTCTGGCCAACAAGATCGGCTCCCGGTACGCGGCGCAGGTCGCCGTCTCGACGCCCGACAGCAAGCTGCGGGGCGCCCGCTACATCGGCATCCCGCTGCGCCGCTCCATCGCCACCCTCGACCGGGCCGCCGTGCGGCCCGAGGCGCGCGCGGCGTTCGGCCTCGACCCGAACCTGCCGACCCTGCTGGTCACCGGCGGCTCCCAGGGCGCCCGCCGCCTCAACGAGGTGGTCCAGCAGGTCGCCCCGTGGCTCCAGCAGGCCGGCATCCAGATCCTGCACGCGGTCGGCCCGAAGAACGAACTGCCGCAGGTGCAGCAGATGCCGGGGATGCCCCCCTACATCCCGGTAAGTTACCTGGACCGGATGGACCTCGCGTACGCCGCGGCCGACATGATGCTGTGCCGCGCGGGCGCGATGACCGTCGCCGAGCTCTCCGCCGTCGGACTCCCGGCCGCCTACGTCCCGTTGCCCATCGGCAACGGCGAGCAGCGGCTCAACGCCCAGCCGGTGGTCAAGGCCGGCGGCGGCCTGCTGGTCGACGACGCGGAACTGACGCCCGAGTGGGTCCAGCAGAACGTCCTGCCCGTGCTCGCCGACCCGCACCGGCTGTACGAGATGTCCCGCGCCGCCGCCGAGTTCGGCCGCCGGGACGCCGACGACCTGCTCGTCGGCATGGTGTACGAGGCGATCGCCGCCGGCCGTGCACACCACTAGGGACGTATGACGGAGGGCAGGAAGCGTGGCCGGACCGACCACCGCCGAGCGTGGTGAAGCCCAGCAGGAGTCGTCCGGCCCGCCGCTCGTCGGGCGGCTGCGCCGGCTCCGTCCCCGGACGGTCGTCGCCTCGGCGGTGGCCCTCGTGCTCGCCGGGGCCGGGACGCTCTGGCTGCTGTACGCGTCGAGCTGGCTGCGCGTCGAGCGCGTGTCGGTGTCCGGCACCCGGGTGCTGACGTCCGCCCAGGTGCGCGAGACCGCCGACGTCCCGGTCGGCGATCCCCTGGCCTCCGTCGACACCGAGGGGATCGAGACGCGGCTGCGCCGGGAATTGCCCCGGATCGACGAGGTCGACGTGGTCCGTTCCTGGCCGGACCAAATCGACCTGAAAGTGACGGAGCGAACTCCGGTACTTCTTGTCGAAAAGGGCGGAAAGTTCGTGGAGGTGGATGATAAGGGCGTCCGATTCGCCACGGTTTCCGAGGCGCCGAAAGGCGTGCCCGGACTCGAATTGTCGGTGACGCGTTCCAGCTCGGCCGCGGCGAGCCTGCGCCGCTTCGGCGAGGACCGGCTGGTGCGGGAGGCCGTCCGGGTCGCCCGCGCCGTTCCGGCCGCCGTCGCCCGCGAGACGCGCACCGTCAAGGTGCGTTCCTACGACGACATCTCGCTGCGCCTGCGGGACGGCCGGACCGTCGACTGGGGCAGTGGTGAGAAGGGGGCCGCGAAGGCCCGTACGCTCACCGCTCTCATGAAAGCGGCCCCGGGCGCACGGCACTTCGACGTCAGCGTGCCCACCGCCCCGGCGTCATCGGGGAGTTGACGCACATCCGCGCAGGCCAGCACCCTGGTTGGGCACCGCTATGGCTGATCACATAGGGTGAAAAGAAAAACGGGAGGTTCGGCGTGTTCGTTGAACGTGCGCCACTTGTCGACTTAGTGTCCTGTTCAGAAGACTCCAGGGAACAGACACACTGGTAACCCTAAACTTCAGCGTTAGGGTTCGGGTCGGCGAAACGGACCGTCCCATTCGGCATCAGTCGTCGCACCGCAGGGCGCAGCGCGTCACGGCGGTACGGCGACACGTAACTCGAGGCGAGAGGCCTTCGACGTGGCAGCACCGCAGAACTACCTCGCAGTCATCAAAGTCATCGGTGTCGGCGGCGGTGGTGTCAATGCCATCAACCGGATGATCGAGGTCGGTCTCAAGGGCGTCGAGTTCATCGCCATCAACACCGACGCGCAAGCTCTGTTGATGAGCGACGCCGACGTCAAGCTGGACGTCGGCCGCGAACTCACCCGCGGACTCGGCGCCGGAGCCAACCCGGCCGTCGGCCGCAAGGCCGCCGAGGACCACCGCGAGGAGATCGAGGAGGTCCTCAAGGGGGCCGACATGGTCTTCGTGACGGCCGGTGAAGGCGGCGGCACCGGCACCGGCGGCGCGCCCGTCGTGGCCAACATCGCCCGGTCCCTCGGCGCCCTCACCATCGGCGTGGTGACGCGGCCGTTCACCTTCGAGGGACGGCGCCGCGCCAACCAGGCCGAGGACGGCATCGCCGAGCTGCGCGAAGAGGTCGACACCCTCATCGTCATCCCGAACGACCGGCTGCTGTCCATCTCCGACCGCCAGGTCTCGGTTCTCGACGCCTTCAAGTCGGCGGACCAGGTCCTGCTCTCCGGCGTCCAGGGCATCACCGACCTGATCACCACGCCCGGCCTGATCAACCTCGACTTCGCCGACGTCAAGTCGGTCATGTCCGAGGCCGGCTCGGCCCTGATGGGCATCGGCTCGGCCCGCGGCGACGACCGCGCGGTGGCCGCGGCCGAGATGGCGATCTCCTCGCCGCTGCTGGAGGCGTCCATCGACGGCGCCCGCGGTGTGCTGCTCTCCATCTCCGGCGGCTCCGACCTCGGCCTGTTCGAGATCAACGAGGCCGCCCAACTGGTCAGCGAGGCCGCCCACCCCGAGGCCAACATCATCTTCGGCGCCGTGATCGACGACGCCCTCGGCGACGAGGTCCGGGTGACCGTGATCGCGGCCGGCTTCGACGGGGGCCAGCCCCCGGCCCGCCGGGACAACGTCCTCGGCTCGGCCTCGGCCAAGCGCGAGGAGCCGGCGCCGGTCCGGCAGCCCGAGTCCCGCCCGTCCTTCGGCTCGCTCGGCAGCGTGGTCCCGAAGGAGGAGCCGGAGCCCGCGCCGGAGCCGGTCAGCGACCTCCCGGTCGCCCCGCCGGTCACCCCGGCACCGCGCACCTACGCGGACAGCGCGGCCGAGGAACTGGACGTGCCGGACTTCCTCAAGTGATCCTTCTGACGTGATAGGACAGCGCGAGAGCGTGAGCGGCGCGCACTTCGCCTTCACCGACCGGTGGGGCGGGGTGAGCGCCGCTCCGTATGAGGAGCTCAATCTCGGCGGCGCGGTCGGCGACGACCCCGGCGCCGTCCGCACCAACCGGGAGCTGGCCGCCAAGTCGCTCGGCGTCGAGCCGGGCCGGGTGGTCTGGATGAACCAGGTGCACGGCGCGGAGGTCGCGGTCGTGGACGGACCGTGGGGCGACCGGCCGGTGCCGGAGGTCGACGCGATCGTCACCGCGCAGCGGGGCCTGGCCCTCGCCGTGCTCACCGCCGACTGCGTCCCCGTCCTGCTGGCCGACCCGGTCGCGGGGATCGCCGCCGCGGCGCACGCCGGCCGGCCCGGCATGGTCGCCGGGGTCGTCCCCGCCGCGCTGCGCGCGATGACGGACCTGGGCGCCGAACCGTCCCGGATCGTCGCCCGCACCGGGCCGGCGGTGTGCGGGAGGTGCTACGAGGTACCCGAGGCGATGCGCGCCGAGGTGGCCGCCGTCGAGCCGGCGGCGTACGCCGGGACGAGCTGGGGCACGCCGGCGGTCGACGTGGGCGCCGGGGTGCACGCCCAGCTCGGCCGGCTCGGGGTGCGCGACCGGGAGCGTTCGCCGGTGTGCACGCTGGAGTCGGGCGATCACTTTTCGTACCGGCGCGACCGCACCACCGGGCGGCTCGCGGGCTATGTGTGGCTGGACTGATGGGCATGACGGACCGCAAGGACGAACTCGCCGCCAATCTGGCGAAGGTGGAGCAGCGGATCGCCGCCGCCTGCGCCGCCGCCGGGCGCAGGCGTGACGAGGTGACCCTGATCGTGGTCACCAAGACCTATCCGGCGAGCGATGTGCGGATGCTGTCGGAACTCGGTGTGCGTCATGTCGCCGAGAACCGCGACCAGGACGCGGCCCCCAAGGCCGCAGCCTGCTCGGATCTGCCCCTTTCGTGGCACTTCGTCGGTCAGCTCCAGACCAACAAGGTGCGTTCCGTGGTCGGTTACGCGGATGTCGTGCAGTCCGTCGACCGCGCGAAGCTCGTCACCGCCCTCTCCCGGGAGGCCGTCCGGACCGGGCGGGAGGTCGGCTGCCTCGTCCAGGTCGCCTTCGACGCCGGGGCGAGCGGCCGGGGGGAGCGCGGCGGGGTGTCCCCCGAGGGGGTCGAGGAGTTGGCCGGACTCATCGCCGAGTCGCCGGGGCTCCGGGTCGGCGGGCTGATGACCGTCGCGCCGCTCACCGGGGAGTACGCGGGGCGTCAACAGGCGGTCTTCGAGCGGCTGGTTGATTTGTCGACCGACCTGCGTCGCGCCCATCCGGCTGCGAACATGGTCTCGGCAGGGATGAGCGCGGACCTCGAACAGGCCGTGGCCGCCGGGGCGACACATGTACGCGTCGGCACCGCGGTACTCGGAGTCCGCCCCAGGCTCGGGTAACGTCGCCAGGAAGTCGGACCACAGCAGAAAATATGGTCATTGCCGCCGATAGGCGGACTCAAGGACCACGTGGATCGCGGGCACTTGGCGGTCGTCAGCGGATCCACCACAGAGCGGAGGACTCAGAGCATGGCCGGCGCGATGCGCAAGATGGCGGTCTACCTCGGCCTCGTGGAGGACGATGGGTACGACGGCCGCGGATTCGACCCCGACGACGACTTCGAACCCGAACTGGATCCGGAGCCCGAACGGGACCACCGGCGGCACGAGCCGTCCCATCCGGCACATATCTCACATCAGCCCCAAAGGGACGAAGAGGTGCGAGTCGTGCAGCCGCCCGCGCCCCGCGAGCCGGTCGCACGCGCCGCTTCGCTCCCCGCGGAATCCAGCCGCCCGGCGCGCATCGCGCCCGTGGCATCCATCACACAAGAACGATCGAGTCTGGAGAAGAACGCACCGGTGATCATGCCCAAGGTCGTGTCCGAGCGGGAGCCTTACCGGATCACCACGCTTCACCCGCGGACCTACAACGAGGCCCGTACCATCGGGGAACACTTCCGTGAGGGCACCCCTGTGATCATGAATCTGACTGAGATGGATGACACAGATGCGAAGCGACTTGTCGACTTTGCGGCGGGTTTGGTGTTTGGTCTTCACGGCAGCATCGAGCGGGTGACGCAGAAGGTGTTCCTGTTGTCGCCTGCTAACGTCGATGTCACGGCGGAGGACAAGGCCCGCATCGCAGAGGGCGGGTTCTTCAACCAGAGCTGAGACGCACCACCGGAAACAGCAGTACCGCAGAGCACGGCACAGGGGAGAGGGAAGCGCGGGTCATGAGCGTGGTTCTGGATGTCATCTACATCGCGCTGATGTGCTTCCTCATCGTGCTCATCTTCCGGCTGGTCATGGACTACGTGTTCCAGTTCGCCCGCTCATGGCAACCCGGCAAGGCGATGGTGGTCGTTCTGGAGGCCACCTACACTGTCACTGATCCACCGCTCAAGCTTCTGCGGCGGGTCATCCCGCCGCTGCGTCTCGGGGGCGTGGCGCTCGACCTGTCCTTCTTCGTACTGATGATCATCGTCTACATCCTGATCTCGATCGTGAGCCGGCTGTGAGCGATGTGAACTACGGTCTTGCCGATGCCGACGACTACGTTGAGGTGAAGAGATGCCGTTGACCCCCGAGGACGTGCGGAACAAGCAGTTCACGACCGTCCGCCTCCGAGAAGGCTATGACGAGGACGAGGTCGATGCCTTCCTCGACGAGGTCGAAGCCGAACTGACCCGCCTGCTCCGCGAGAACGAGGACCTGCGCGCCAAGCTGGCCGCCGCCACGCGCGCGGCCGCGCAGAACCAGCAGAACATGCGCAAGCCTCCGGAGCAGCAGGACCAGCAGCAGGGCATGCCCCAGCAGGGCATGCCTCAGCAGGGCATGCCCCAGCAAGGCATGCCTCAGCAGGGCATGCGCGGTCCGGGTGCTCCCGTCCCCGCCGGCATATCGGGCCCGCCGCAGCAGCAGATGGGCGGCCCCATGGCTGGTCCGCCCCAGCTGCCGAGCGGTGCGCCGCAGCTGCCCGCCGGCCCCGGCGGTCAGGGGGGCCCGCAGGGCCCCGGCCCGATGGGGCAGGGTCCCGGTCCGATGGGCCAGGGTCCGATGCAGGGGCAGATGGGTCCGGGTCCGATGGGCGGCCCCATGGGCGGTCCCGGCATGCCCGGTCAGGGCCCTGGTGGCGACAGCGCCGCCCGTGTCCTGTCGCTGGCCCAGCAGACCGCCGACCAGGCGATCGCGGAGGCCCGTTCCGAGGCCAACAAGATCGTCGGCGAGGCCCGTTCGCGTGCCGAGGGTCTCGAGCGTGACGCCCGTGCCAAGGCCGACGCGCTGGAGCGGGACGCGCAGGAGAAGCACCGCGTCGCGATGGGCTCCCTGGAGTCCGCCCGCGCCACGCTGGAGCGCAAGGTCGAGGACCTGCGCGGCTTCGAGCGCGAGTACCGCACGCGGCTGAAGTCCTACCTGGAGTCGCAGCTGCGTCAGCTGGAGACCCAGGCGGACGACTCGCTCGCCCCGCCGCGCACTCCGGCGGCCGCGTCGCTGCCGCCGTCCCCGGCGCCGTCCATGGCTCCGGCCGGTGCGAGCGCGCCGTCGTACGGCGGCAACCAGACGATGGGCGGCGGCCCGTCGCCGTCCGGTCCGTCCTACGGCGGTCAGCAGCAGATGTCGCCGGCGATGACCCAGCCGATGGCGCCGGTGCGTCCGCAGGGCCCGTCGCCGATGGGACAGGCGCCCTCTCCGATGCGGGGATTCCTCATCGACGAGGACGACAACTGACGGCCTGAGGGCCAGGAGTACCGCTTGGTCGTCGGCAGCGTTCAGGGCGAGGCCCCGGGTGATCCCGGGGCCTCGCCCTTGTGCGTGCGGGTCCGGGGCGGACCGCCTGTTCGAGACGGGGGTCACGCGTGCGTACGGACGCAACGCCGAAGGCCCGGGCCCGCCGGACGACCGGCGGGCCCGGGCCTCTCCCGTGGGCCGGTTACGCCTTGCGCAGGCGGAACGTGAGGGACAGGCCCTCGTCCTCGAACGGCGAGCCGTAGGTGTCGTCCGCCTCGCCCTGGGCGAAGTCCGTGGCGAGGACCTCGTCGGCGATCAGGCTCGCATGGTCGCTCAGGGCCGCGAGCGTCGCCGGGTCGGTGGCCGTCCAGCGCAGGGCGATGCGGTCGGCGACGTCCAACCCGCTGTTCTTGCGGGCCTCCTGGATCAGGCGGATCGCGTCACGGGCCAGGCCCGCGCGGCGCAGCTCCTCCGTGATCTCCAGGTCCAGGGCGACGGTCGCACCGGCGTCCGAGGCCACCGACCAGCCCTCGCGCGGGGTCTCGGTGATGATGACCTCGTCGGGGGCCAGGGTGACCGTCTCGCCGTCGACCTCCACCGACGCGGTGCCCTCGCGCAGGGCCAGTGACAGGGCGGCGGCGTCCGCCTGCGCGATCGCCTTCGCCACGTCCTGGACCCGCTTGCCGAACCGCTTGCCGAGCGCGCGGAAGTTGGCCTTGGCGGTGGTGTCGACCAGGGAACCGCCGACCTCGCTCAGCGACGCCAGCGACTCGACGTTCAGCTCCTCCGTGATCTGCGTGTGCAGCTCCGGGTCCAGCGCGTCGAAGCCCGTCGCCGCGATCAGCGCGCGCCGCAGCGGCTGGCGCGTCTTGACGCCCGACTCCGCGCGGGTGGCGCGGCCCAGCTCGACGAGCCGGCGGACCAGGGCCATCTGCTTCGACAGCTCCGGGTCGATGGCGGAGAGGTCCGCCTCCGGCCAGGAGGACAGGTGGACCGACTCGGGCGCGCCGGGCGCGACCGGGACGATCAGGTCCTGCCAGACCCGCTCGGTGATGAACGGGGTGATCGGGGCCATCAGCTTGGTGACGGTCTCCAGCACCTCGTGCAGGGTGCGCAGCGCGGCCTTGTCGCCCTGCCAGAAGCGGCGGCGGGAGCGGCGCACGTACCAGTTCGAGAGGTCGTCGACGAACGCGGACAGCAGCTTGCCGGCGCGCTGGGTGTCGTAGCCCTCCAGGGACCGGGTCACCTGGTCGGTGAGCGCGTGCAGTTCGGACAGCAGCCAGCGGTCCAGCAGCGGGCGGTCGGCCGGGGCCGGGTCGGCCGCGGACGGCGCCCAGCCGGACGTGCGGGCGTACAGGGCCTGGAAGGCGACCGTGTTCCAGTAGGTGAGGAGCGTCTTGCGGACGACCTCCTGGATGGTGCCGTGGCCGACGCGGCGGGCCGCCCACGGGGAGCCGCCGGCCGCCATGAACCAGCGGACCGCGTCGGCGCCGTGCTGGTCCATGAGCGGGATGGGCTGGAGGATGTTGCCCAGGTGCTTGGACATCTTGCGGCCGTCCTCGGCGAGGATGTGGCCGAGGCAGACGACGTTCTCGTACGACGACTTGTCGAAGACGAGGGTGCCGACGGCCATCAGCGTGTAGAACCAGCCGCGGGTCTGGTCGATCGCCTCGCTGATGAACTGCGCCGGGTAGCGGGACTCGAACAGCTCCTTGTTCTTGTACGGGTAGCCCCACTGCGCGAACGGCATCGAACCCGAGTCGTACCAGGCGTCGATGACCTCGGGCACGCGGGTGGCCGTCTTCCCGCAGCCGTCCTCGGGGCAGGCGAAGGTGACCTCGTCGATGTACGGGCGGTGCGGGTCCAGGTCCGACTGGTCGGTGCCGGTGAGCGAGGTGAGCTCGGCGCGGGAGCCGACGCAGGTGAGGTGGTCGTCCTCGCAGCGCCAGATCGGCAGCGGGGTGCCCCAGTAGCGGTTGCGGGACAGCGCCCAGTCGATGTTGTTGTCCAGCCAGTCGCCGTACCGGCCGTGCTTGACCGTGTCCGGGAACCAGTTGGTGTTCTCGTTCTCCTGGATGAGGCGGTCCTTGATCGCCGTGGTGCGGATGTACCACGACGGCTGCGCGTAGTAGAGGAGCGCGGTGTGGCAGCGCCAGCAGTGCGGGTAGCTGTGCTCGTAGGGCAGGTGCCTGAAGAGCAGGCCGCGCTGCTGGAGGTCCTCGGTGAGCTTCTCGTCGGCCTTCTTGAAGAAGACGCCGCCGACCAGCGGGACGTCCTCCTCGAAGGTGCCGTCGGGGCGGACCGGGTTGACCACGGGCAGGCCGTAGGAGCGGCAGACCCTGAGGTCGTCCTCACCGAAGGCGGGGGACTGGTGGACCAGACCCGTGCCGTCCTCGGTCGTGACGTACTCGGCGTTCACCACGAAGTGGGCCTCCGCCGGGAACTCCACCAGCTCGAAGGGGCGCCGGTAGGTCCAGCGCTCCATCTCGGCGCCCGTGAAGGTCAGGCCGGTGGTCTCCCAGCCCTCGCCGAGCGCCTTGCCGACGAGCGGCTCGGCGACGACCAGCTTCTCCTCGCCGTCGGTGGCGACGACGTAGGTGACCTCGGGGTGCGCGGCGACCGCCGTGTTGGAGACCAGGGTCCAGGGGGTCGTCGTCCACACCAGGAGCGCGGCCTCGCCGGCCAGCGGGCCGGAGGTGAGCGGGAAGCGGACGTAGACGGACGGGTCGACGACCGTCTCGTAGCCCTGCGCCAGCTCGTGGTCGGACAGGCCGGTGCCGCAGCGGGGGCACCAGGGGGCGACGCGGTGGTCCTGGACCAGCAGGCCCTTGCCGAAGATCTCCTTCAGCGACCACCAGACCGACTCGACGTACTCCGGGTCCATGGTCCGGTAGGCGTCGTCGAGGTCGACCCAGTAGCCCATGCGGGTCGTCAGCTCGGCGAAGGCGTCGGTGTGGCGGGTCACCGACTCGCGGCACCTGGCGTTGAACTCGGCGATGCCGTACGCCTCGATGTCCTGCTTGCCGGAGAAGCCGAGCTCCTTCTCGACGGCGAGCTCGACCGGGAGGCCGTGGCAGTCCCAGCCGGCCTTGCGGGCCACGTGGTAGCCGCGCATGGTGCGGAAGCGGGGGAAGACGTCCTTGAAGACGCGGGCCTCGATGTGGTGGGCGCCCGGCATGCCGTTGGCGGTGGGCGGGCCCTCGTAGAACACCCACTCGGGGCGGCCCTCGGACTGCTCCAGGCTCTTGGCGAAGATCTTCTGCTCGCGCCAGAACTCGAGCACCGCGTGTTCGAGCGCGGGCAGGTCGACCTGGGCGGGTACCTGGCGGTACTGCGGCTGCGTATTCAACGAGCTTCCTCCGGCGGACGTGCTGCCTTCCGTCGGAGGGACGAGAGCCGTCTTCCTTCTGCGCCGTGTGCGGCGGGCTCCCGCGGTACCACCCTCCTTGGCCCCCGGTGCGTGGTGTGCTCCGGTGAGCCCCCTCATTGGGATCGCGATGCCGGCTCTACTCGCCCCGCCTGGCGGCTGCGGGCTTTCTTCCGGCGGCTCCGGGGTGATCTTCACGTCGCGCTCGCCCCCGGGCTCACACCGTCCCCGGGTCGCTCTGGGCTGCGTACGCCGCTACTCGTCCCCATCCACGCTTTTCGCTCCGCCCAGTGTACGGCGCCGCACGGACACCGGCCGACCGGATTTCGGGGACCCGGAGGCCGGAGCGTCCCATGGCGGGAGATGACCCGAATGGCACGGCGTGCGGGTTCGGATCCCGGGACGCCCCGGCCGGCGGATTACCCGGCGGGGAGCTGGGCACAACGGATGCATGCTGGCCGCGTGGCGTCCGCGCGGCGGGCGGATCGGGCGGTGTGCCCCGTTGCCGCGGGACTCGAGTCGATTTATCGTCCCAGCACGATTCGCGAGCAAGATCACAATATGTGAAGGGGCCGCGGCCATGGTGGCGAAGAAGACCGCCGTACAGCAGTCGGCGTCCGGGACGTCCGGTGGTGCGGCCGAGGGCGCGGTCGGCGAGCGGGGGGCGGGGGAGAAGGCGGGTTCCGGCGGGCGGGCGGCGGCCGCCGGGAGCGGGAGGAAGCGGGGCGCCGTCGCGGACGCCGGGGGCGCGGTGCACGGGGCGCCGGTGCGGAAGGGCGCGCACGGGAAGGCCACGTCCGGGGATGCCGCGGCCCGCGGGGCCGCGGCCGGGAGGACCGCGGCCGGGGGCGGCGCGGGCGGCAGGGCGGCCGCCGAGAAGGTCGCGGCCGGGACGCGTGATCCCGAGGACGCCGGGGCAGAGAAAACCGCAGCCGGGAAGAGGACGTCCGGCAGGACCGGCGGGGCGACCGGCGGGGGAAGCGCGGCGAAGGCGGGTGCGGACGGGGGGAGCGTGGGCGGGACGGTGGAGGCCGGACGGACCGTGGCCGGGGCCGCGGACCCCGGCGGGACCTCCGCGGGGAAGGCCGCCGGAGCGAGGGCGGCGGCCGGGGAGGGCGGTGGGGCCGAGGGCGCCACCGGCAAGAGCGCGGTCAAGAGGAGCACCACCAGGACCAGCGCGGTCACTAAGGACACGGCCGGGCGCAGCACGGCCAAGGAGGCGGGCGCGGCCGAGGCCGCGCCGCAGACGGGAGCGACGACGGTGGTTGCGAAGAAGACTCCTGGCACGGCCGCGGCGGCGACGACCGCCGTTCCGAAGGCACGGGTCGCCGCGGCGGAGCCGGGCGAGCTCGCGGTGCGTCCGGGCGAGGACCCCTGGACGCCGGAGGAGGTCGAGGAGGCCCGGGCCGAGCTGCTGTCGGAGGAGACGCGGCTGCGGGACGAGATCACCTCGTCGGAGCGGTCGCTGGCCGGCCTGATGCGGGACTCGGGGGACGGGGCGGGCGACGACCAGGCGGACACCGGCACCAAGAACATCACGCGCGAGCACGAGCTGGCGCTCGCCGCCAACGCGCGCGAGATGCTCCTGCAGACCGAGCGTGCCCTGGAGCGTCTCGACGCGGGCACCTACGGACTCTGCGAGAACTGCGGCAACCCCATCGGCAAGGCCCGCATGCAGGCCTTCCCGCGGGCCACCCTGTGCGTGGAGTGCAAGCAGAAGCAGGAGCGGCGTTAGCCGGCGGGGGGGGGGGGGGGGGGGGGGGGGGCGGCGCGCGCCCCCCCCGCCCCCCCCCCGCCCCCGCGCGCGGGGGCGCGGCCGCCCCCCCCCCCCCCGCCCGCGGGGGGGGCGCTGGGGGCGCCGCGGGGGGGGGGGGGCCCCGGCGGCCGCGGGGGGGGGGGGGGGGGGGGGGGGGGGGGGGGGGGGGGGCCCCCCCCCCCCCCCGCCGCCTGAGCACCCGGGTCCCGGGAGGCGTGCCGTACCCTCGTCCTCAGTCAGGCACCTAGGTTGAGGGACTCACGTGGCAGAGGCGGAGCGCATCATCGGTACGCCGGACACCCCGGACGCGGTACGGGCGCGGCAGGAGCGGCCCGGCGGGAGCGCGGCACCGGGCGAGCGGGCCGGCGCCGACGGGGCCGAGGCCCCGGCCGACGGCGGCGACGGAGCCGAGGGCGCCGGCCGCGCCGACGGTACGGCGGCACCCGCCGGACGGCCGCGGGGCAGGCGGCGCGTCGCCGTGCTGTTCGCGGTCGCCGCGTTCGCGTACGCCCTCGACCTGATCAGCAAGATCATCGTGGTCGAGAAGCTGGAGCACCACCCGCCCATCGAGGTCGTCGGGGAGTGGCTGCGCTTCGAGGCGATCCGCAACGCCGGGGCGGCCTTCGGCTTCGGCGAGGCCTTCACGGTGATCTTCACGCTGATCGCGGCGGCGGTGATCGTGGTGATCATCCGGCTCGCCCGCAAGCTCTACAGCCTGCCCTGGGCGATCGCGCTCGGGCTGCTGCTGGGCGGCGCCCTCGGCAACCTCACCGACCGCATCTTCCGGTCGCCGGGCGTCTTCGAGGGCGCGGTCGTCGACTTCATCGCGCCCAAGCACTTCGCCGTCTTCAACCTGGCCGACTCGGCGATCGTCTGCGGCGGCGTCCTGATCGTGCTGCTGTCCTTCCGGGGGCTCGACCCGGACGGCACCGTCCACAAGGACTGAGCCCGTCCGGGGAGGCGTCGTCCACAGGCTCCGTACGGGGTTGCCGGACCCGTCCGGCATACTCGACGGGTGAGCACGCTTCCCGAGATCCGTACCCTGCCCGTGCCCGACGGCCTGGAGGGCGAGCGCGTCGACGCCGCCATCTCCCGCATGTTCGGCTTCTCCCGCACCAAGGCCGCCGAGCTGGCGGCGGCGGGGAAGGTCACGGTCGACGGGTCGGTGGTCGGCAAGTCGGAGCGGGTGCACGGCGGGGCCTGGCTGGAGGTCGAGATGCCGCAGGCGCCCGCGCCCGTGCAGGTCGTCGCCGAGCCGGTCGAGGGCATGGAGATCGTGCACGACGACGACGACGTGGTCGTGATCGTCAAGCCGGTCGGCGTCGCGGCCCACCCCTCGCCGGGCTGGACCGGGCCGACCGTGATCGGCGGACTGGCCGCCGCCGGGTACCGCATCTCCACCTCCGGCGCCGCCGAGCGCCAGGGCATCGTGCACCGCCTCGACGTCGGCACCTCCGGCCTGATGGTGGTCGCCAAGTCGGAGTACGCGTACACGTCGCTCAAGCGCCAGTTCAAGGAGCGCACGGTCGACAAGCGGTACCACACGCTCGTGCAGGGCCACCCCGACCCGACCAGCGGCACCATCGACGCGCCCATCGGGCGGCACCCGAACCACGACTACAAGTGGGCGGTCACCGCCGAGGGCAAGCCGTCCGTCACGCACTACGACCTCATCGAGGCGTTCCGCGCGGCGTCCCTGCTGGACGTGAAGCTGGAGACCGGCCGCACCCACCAGATCCGCGTCCACATGGCCGCCCACCGGCACCCCTGCGTCGGCGACCTCACCTACGGCGCCGACCCGACCCTCGCCAAGCGCCTCGGCCTGACCCGCCAGTGGCTGCACGCGGTGCGGCTGGGCTTCGAGCACCCCGGGGACGGGCAGTGGGCGGAGTTCGCCTGCGACTACCCGGAGGACCTGCAGAAGGCCCTGGACCAGGTCCGCGAGGAGACCTACGCGTGAACCCGCCGCCGTACACCGTGCGCATCGCCGAGCACCCCGCCGACCGCGAGGCCTGCTTCGCGGTGCGCAAGGAGGTCTTCGTCGCCGAGCAGGGAGTCCCGGAGGAGATCGAGTACGACGCCCACGACGCCGGCGCGGTGCACGTGCTGGCGGTCCGGGAGGACGGCGTGCCGCTCGGGGCCGGGCGGCTGCTGCACGGGGAGGCCGTCGCGGCCGTGACCGGCGGGGACCCGTCGGTGGGATCGCTGGGCCGGCTCGCCGTGACCCGGGCCGCCCGCGGACTGGGGGTCGGCGCCGCACTGGTGCGGGCCATCGAGGAGGCGGCCCGCGCGCGCGGACTCGCCGCGGTCGACCTGCACGCGCAGACGCACGCCCTGGGTTTCTACGAGCGGCTCGGCTACGCGGCGTACGGACCGGAGTACCTGGAGGCGGGCATCCCGCACCGGGCGATGCGCCGCGTGCTGTAGCCACGGTGGCGTACGGGGCCGGTGGGTACCCGCACGGAGCGGGCTCGAAGCCCGCCGTGTGAACGCGAGATCCCCCGGAGCGCTGACCGTGGACCAGCTGGCCCTGTTGTTCGTGCTGCTGCTCGGGGCCCTGGTGAGTGTCCCGGTGGGGGACCGCCTCGGGCTGCCGGCACCCGTGCTGATGACCCTGCTCGGGATCGTCCTGGCACTGCTGGAGTTCGTGCCCGACGTCGAGGTCCCGCCGGACCTCATCCTGCCCCTGCTGCTCCCGCCCCTGCTGTACGCGGCGGTGCGGCGGACCTCCTGGCGGCAGTTCGCGGTCAACAAACGGCCGATCTTCCTGCTCGCCGTGGCGCTGGTCTTCGTCACCATGCTGTGCGTCGGCGCCGTCGCCCACGCGATCGTGCCGGGGCTGCCGATCGGCGCGGCCCTGGCGCTCGGCGCGCTGATCGCGCCGCCGGACCCGGTCGCCGCGACCGCCGTCGCCGGACGGCTCGGGCTGCCGCGCCGGCTGGTGTCCATCCTGGAGGGCGAGGGGCTCTTCAACGACGTCACGGCGATCGTCCTGTACCACGTGGCCATCGCCGCCGTGGTCAGCGGCACCTTCTCGCCCTGGGAGGCCGGGCTCGACCTGGTGCTGTCCGCCGTCGTCGCCGTCGCGGTCGGCCTCGCCCTGGGCTGGGGCGCCAACCGGCTGATGGGCCTGCTGGACGAGCCCACCCTTCAGATCGGCCTGACGCTGCTGGTGCCGTACGCCTCGTACGTCATGGCCGAGGAGCTGCACGGCTCGGGCGTGCTCGCCGTGCTCACGACCGCGATGTTCCTCGCCGAGTACGGCGCCGACCCGGACGACGTGCTGACCCGGCTGGCCGGGCACACCTTCTGGGACGTCGTCGACACCCTCGTCACCGGGGTGGCGTTCGGGCTGATCGGGCTGGAGCTGCACAACGCGCTGCGCACGGCGTCCGGGCGGTGGGGCGAGCTGCTCGGCTGGGCGGCGGCGGTCGTGGGCGTCGTGGTGCTGGTCCGGCTGCTGTGGCTGCTGCCGGCGACCTGGCTGACCCGACGGCTGCACGCCCGGCGGGACCACGACGAGGACATCCCGGTGAGCTGGCGGGAGACCGTCGTCATGTGGTGGTCGGGGATGCGCGGGGTCGCCTCGGTGGCGCTGGTGCTGGCCATCCCGCTCAGGACGGACGACGGCTCCGCCTTCCCCAACCGGGACGAGATCGTGTTCATCGCCTTCGGGGTGATCCTGGCGACCCTGCTGGTGCAGGGGCTGACCCTGCCGTGGCTGGTCAAGCGGCTCGGGGTGCGGTCGGACACCGAGCGGGAGAAGGAGTTCGAGAAGGAGCTGGCCGTCCGCGCGGCCAGGGCCGCCAAGAGCAGGCTCCGGGAGATCGAGTCGGACGAGGAGCTGCCGGAGGAGCTGTCCGAGCAGATGCTGCGGCGGGCCTTCGAGATCGGGGTGCGCATCAGCCCGGACATGGGCGCGGAGGAGCGCCGGGAGGCCCACGAGCACCGGGTGCGGCGGCTGAAGCGGATCCGGCGGATCCAGCAGGAGATGCTGAGCGCCGCCCGGCACGAGGTGCTGGCGGCCCGCAGCGAACCCGGGGCGGATCCGGAGATCGTGGACCGGGTGCTGCGCCATCTCGACGTGCGCAGCCTGCGCTGACCGCGCAGTCCCCGGCTTTCCGGCCCGTGCCCTTATAGGGTCGGATCATGACTCGCAACGTCGTGATCAGTGGTGGGGGCACGGGGATCGGGCTCGCCGCGGCCCACGCGTTCGCCCGGGACGGGGACCGGGTGCTGCTGGTCGGGCGGCGCGCCGAGGTGCTGGAGCGGGCCGGGGTGCCCGGGGCGCTCATCTGCGCGGCCGACCTCAGCAAGCCGCGCGGCGCGCGCGGGGTGGAGCGGTTCGTGGCCGCCGAGTTCGGCACCGTGGACGTGCTGATCCACAGCGCGGGCGGCGCCGGGTACCGGGAGCCGGCCGTGGACAGCGACGAGCCGCTCGACGTCGTCCTGCACGACTGGGCCCTCAACTTCGGCCTCAACACGCTCACCGCGGTGCTGCTCACCGAGGCGCTGAAGGACCGGCTCGCCGACCCCGGCGGGCGGGTGCTGTTCCTCAGCTCCATCGCCGCCTACCGGGGCTCGGGGAGCAAGGCGTACGCGGCGTCCAAGGCGGCCCTGCACCCGTACGCCCACGCCCTGGCCCGGCAGCTGGGGCCGCGCGGCGTCACCGTGAACGTGGTGGCGCCCGGCTACATCGAGGACACCGAGTTCTTCGGGGACGCCATGACCGAGGAGCGGCGCGCCCAGCGCATCGCCGAGACCTGCGACAAGCGGGCCGGGACGCCCGGGGACGTCGCGGCGACCCTGCACTGGCTGGCCTCCCCGGGCGCCGCGCACGTCACCTCGCAGATCATCCAGGTCAACGGCGGCGCCGAGCGCGGCCACTGAGGCACGGGACGGCCCGGCCGCGGCCCTTCCGGGCACGGCCGGGCCGTCACGGTCCGAGCGGTCGTTCGTCTGCGGTCTGCGCAGTCTGCGCAGTCTGCGCAGTCTGTGCGGTCTGCGGTCTGCGGTCTGCGGTCTGCGGTCTGCGGTCTGCGGCCGGTGGCCGATGGCCGGTGATCAGCGCTCCGTGCGCGGGGAGCCGTGGTAGCGGCGCTGGGCGGGCACCCCGTCGCGGGCCGGGCGGTGTCCGTCGCGGCCCGGCGGCAGCACCGCGTCCGCGGTGTTGACCCGGGGCAGGGCGTAGGGGTGCTCGTCGGCCAGCCAGCGGATCATCTGCTCGCGGACCGTGACCCGCACCGTCCACAGGTCGTCGGCGTCCTTGGCGGTCACCAGGCCCCGGACCTGCAGGGTGCTCGGGGTGGTGTCCGTCACGTCCAGGCCGAAGGCCCGCCCGTCCCAGGCCGGGCACGCGCGCAGCAGGTCGCGGAGCTTGTCGCGCATCGCGTCCAGCGGGGCGGTGTGGTCCACGTGCCAGTAGACGATGCCGGTCATCTGCGGGGTGCCGCGCGACCAGTTCTCGAACGGCTTGGACGTGAAGTACGACACCGGCATCGTGATCCGGCGCTCGTCCCAGGTGCGCACGGTCAGGAACGTCAGCGTGATCTCCTCGACCGTGCCCCACTCCCCGTCGACCACCACGGTGTCCCCGATGCGCACCATGTCGCCGAAGGCGATCTGCAGCCCGGCGAACATGTTGCCCAGCGTGGACTGGGCGGCGACACCGGCGACGATGCCGAGGATGCCGGCGGAGGCCAGCAGCGAGGCGCCCGCCGCGCGGAAGGTCGGGAACGTCAGCAGCATCGCCGCCACGGCGACCACCCCGACGATCGCGGAGACCACCCGCCTGATCAGCGTCACCTGGGTGCGCACCCGCCGGACCCGGGCCGGGTCGCGGTGCGACCGGGCGTTGGCGTACCGGGTGTACGACGTCTCGACTACGGCCGCCGCGATGCGGATCACCAGCCAGGCGGTCGATCCGATCAGCACCAGCGTCAGCGTCCGGCTGACGGCGGCCCGGTGGTCCTCCAGCGCCTGGGCCTCGTCGTACGCCCCTCTCAGCAGGGCGGCGCACAGGACGAGCTGGTACGGGATGCGGCCGCGGCGCAGCAGACCCCACAGCGGGGTCTCGTGGTGCCGTGCGTCCGCCTTGCGCAGCAGCAGGTCGGTGGCCCAGCCGATCGCCAGCGTGAGCACGACCGAGCCGCCGACCACGATCAGCGGTCGTAGCAGGTTTTCCATGCCTCGGAACCTAACCGGCACCCGGGAGCACGAACCTGTGACTTCGGGAACGTTCCGGGTACTGCCACCGACTTCCCGTGTCACACCCGGCTGGCACCATGGCCTCATGAACATCGTGCTCTTCCACTCGACCTATGGCCTCAGACCCGCGGTGCGGCAGGCCGCGGACCGGCTGCGCGACGCCGGGCACCAGGTGTGGACGCCGGACCTCTTCGGGGGCCGCGTCGCCGACGAGGTCGAGGAGGGCAGGCGGATCAAGGACGAGATCGGCAAGGAGGAACTGCTGAAGCGGGCCGTGCTGGCCGCCGCGCCCTACTCCGAGCGGGGGCTGGTGTACGCCGGGTTCTCGCTGGGCGCCGCCGTCGCGCAGACCCTGGCGCTCGGCGACGACAAGGCGCGCGGCCTGCTGCTCCTGCACGGCACCTCGGACCTCGCGCCGGAGACGCGGGCGGACGGCCTGCCGGTGCAGCTGCACGTGGCCGAGCCCGACCCGTTCGAGCCCGACGACTGGCTGAGCGCCTGGTACCTGCAGATGAGCCGGGCCGGCGCCGACGTGGAGATCTACCGGTACGCCGGGGCCGGCCACCTCTACACCGACCCCGGCCTGCCGGACTACGACGAGGAGGCCGCCGAGGCCACCTGGCGGGTGGCGCTCGGCTTCCTGGAGACCCTGCGGGATCAGCCCGCCGCGCGGTAGGCGGCCCAGTTCTGCTGCATGCGCGTCACCTGTCCCGAGGTGAACTGGTACATGCAGGAGTCGTACGTGTAGTCCATGAAGTTGTGGACGGGGTCGGCGCCCGGCTTGGTGGTGCAGGTGTCGCGGCCCGTCGGGCACTCGTACGCGGCGCTCTTCTCGGCCGGGGTGTCGTCGACGTAGTCGCCCTTGCCGCTGCACCCGCCCTGGAAGGTGTGGTAGAGGCCCATCCAGTGGCCGACCTCGTGGGTGGCGGTGTCGCCCTGGTTGTAGTTGGCCGCGGAGCCGCCGGGCAGGGAGGCGTCCAGGAGCACCACGCCGTCCATCGACGGGCCGGACCGGTAGGAGCTGGGGAAGGTGGCCCAGCCGAGGAGGCCGTCGCCGAGGTTGGCGGTGTAGACGTTGAGCGCGTTCGCGCCGCCCTTGCGCAGGGCGGACTTCATCGCCTTCTCCTCCGCCGAGCCGTAGCCGACGTTGTACCAGGCGGCGTTGTCGGTGTAGTCGGTGCCGGCCAGCGTGAAGCGGAAGCCGGAGTCGGTGTTCCCGGTGCCCTGGCCCGCGTACGCCGCGTTCAGCACGTCCAGCTGGGCGCTGATGTCGCCGGCGTCGAGCCTGCCGGTGTCGCCGTCGTGGACGACGTGGAAGTACACGGGGACGGTGGCGCCGGTGGCCGCCGCCGTGCTGCGGCCGCCCGCGCGCATCCCGTCGAGCTTCTTGCGCAGGTCGGCGTCCATCGCCTCGGCCTTGGCGGCGCTGACCTCGTTGGGCTCGGCGATGTGCTCGCCGCTGCCGGGACGGGCCTCGCGGGCCGCGGAGTGCGCGGCCTCCTCGTGGCACTCGGCGGCCGGAGCCTGGGCCGCCGCGACACCGGTGGGGGCGGAGAGCGGAGTGAGCATCAGGGATCCGGCCACGACGGTGGTGGCGAGAAGGCGTCTGCGCGTAGAGGGGGATATCCGGGCAAGCGCACGCATGCTGGCTCCTGGTGGATGCGGTGGGGAGGGGGCACAGGGGTCTTCCTGGCCGCCGCCCGGACATTACGTGGGCATGCACATGGCGGAAGAGGAGTGATCAGGCCCAATCAAACGACCGGCAAACAGGGGCAATTGGGGAGGTGAATTGTTTCTTCGTCCGCAGGCCGGGATCCGGGGGTGACGAGTTAGGTGACCGGGGCGGGCGGTGTGTCCGCATTCGGGATGCGGCGCGCACCACCCGCCCGCCGTAGCGGTGTCATCCGGCCTTGACGGCCCGTGAGCGCGCCGTCATTGGCCGAAAAGAGACCCTCGCTCTCGCCGTCACACGGGGTCGTAGGTCCGCTCGACCTTCTGCGTGCCGCTGCGGGTGCGGTAGGAGCGGGCCCACGCGGCGGTCGCGTCGGGCCTGGTGCGGTCGGACAGCACGTAGAAGTCCATCTGCGCGCGCTCGGCGGTGAGGTCCAGGACGCCGTAGCCGTGCCGGTCGGTGTCGACCCAGTGGACGTGGCGGTTGGCGGCGCGGATCAGCGGCGCGGCGACCGCGGAGACCGTGCCCTCGGGGACCTTGACCAGGTCGTCGAGGTTGTCGGAGGTGACCGAGGTGACGACGAACTCCGTGGCGGCCGAGGCGGACAGCGGGTACGTCCCGGCGTTCACCGGCACGTCGTTGGCCCACGCCATGTGGATGTCGCCGGTGAGGAAGACGGTGTTGCGGATGGCGTTCGACCGCAGGTGGGCGAGGAGTTCGCGGCGGTCGTCGGTGTAGCCGTCCCACTGGTCGGTGTTGAGGGCGAGGCCCTCCTGCGGCAGGCCCAGCAGCTTGGCGAGCGGTGCGAGGAGATCGGCGGAGAGCGAGCCGATCGCGAACGGCGCGATCATCACGGAGTTGCCGACCAGCCGCCAGGTGGTGTCGGAGGACTTCAGGCCCGCCTTGAGCCAGTCGAGCTGGGCGCGGCCGGTGAGGGTGCGCTCCGGGTCGTCGACCTCGCCGTCGCCGAGCCCGGCCTGCTGGGAGCGGAAGGATCGCAGGTCGAGCAGGGAGAGGTCGGCGAGCCTGCCGAAGCGCAGCCGGCGGTAGGTGGTGCCGGCGACGGCCGGGCGCACCGGCATCCACTCGAAGTAGGCCTGCTTGGCGGCGGCCTGGCGGGCGGCCCAGGCGCCCTCGGCTCCCTCGGTGTGGTTCTCGGCGCCGCCCGACCAGGCGTCGTTGGCGATCTCGTGGTCGTCCCAGATCGCGACGACCGGAGCCGCGGCGTGCAGGGCCTGGAGGTCGGGGTCGGTCTTGTACCGGCCGTGCCGCACGCGGTAGTCGGCCAGCGTGAGGATCTCGTGGGCGGGCGCGTGCGGGCGGACGACCGTGCCGCGGGTGCCGTACTCGCCGGTGCCGTACTCGTAGATGTAGTCGCCCAGGTGCAGCCAGGCGTCCAGGTCGCCTCGGGCCGCGAGGTGGCGGTACGCGGCGAAGTGGCCGGCCTCCCAGTTGGCGCAGGACACCACGCCGAAGCGGAGGCCGGTGACGGCCGCGTCGTGCGCGGGGGCGGTGCGGGTGCGGGCGGCGGGGGAGTCGGTGCCGCCGGCGGAGAAGCGGAACCAGTAGTCGGTGGCCGGTTCCAGTCCGCGGATGTCCGCCTTGACGGTGTGGTCCGAGGCGGCGGTGGCGAGGGTGGAGCCCCGGGCGACGACGGCCGTGAACGCCCGGTCCCGGGCGACGACCCAGCTCACCTCGGTGTCCGGGCCGAGCCCGGAGCCCGGTATCGCCTCCGGCACGGGCGTCACACGGGTCCACAGCAGGATGCCGTCGGGCAGCGGGTCGCCGGAGGCCACGCCGTGCAGGAAGGCGGGGGCGGCGGTCGCGGCGCGGGCGGGCGAGGCGGTGGCGAGCGGGCCGGCCAGGACCGCGGTGGCGGCCGCGGCCTTGACGACCGTACGACGGCGCGGCGCGAGGGTGTCGGCCGCTTCGGTGCTCTCGGAGGATCTGTATCGACTGGTCACGGCCGATCAGGTTACTGATCGGTATGTGCGGGAGCGGGCGAACTCGCCAAAGTTCGCCCGCTCTTCGCCGGGGGTTGACGGAAGGCCGGCTCAGCCCTTGAGCGCCGCGTCGATCACCGTGGTGAACTCCGCCGCCGTCATGGGCGGGTTGCCGGTGGAGGTGGTGAGCTTCTTGCCGTCCATCTTCAGGGTCGGGGTGCCGGTCACGTCGTCGCTGGCGTCGAACGTCTTGTCCATCTCCAGCGCCCACCGGTCGAAGGTGCCGTCCTTGACGGCCTTCTGGAACTCCTTGTTGTTCTTCAGGGCGTCGACCGTGTCCGCCACCTCGATGAGGTAGGCGTCGTCCTTGAACTTGTCCTCGGACTCCTCCGGGTGCCACTTCGCCGAGTACAGCGCGGACTTGTACTGGAGGAACGCCTCGGGACTGACGTCCAGCGCCGCGCCGAGGGCGCTCATGGCGTTCTTGGAGCCCTCGCCGTTGGTCGAGTCGTCGATGAAGGTGGCGCCGACGAACTGGACCTTGTACTTGCCGTCCGCGACGTCCTTCTCGACGGTCTCGCCGACGCCCTGCTCGAACTGGGCGCAGACCGGGCAGCGCGGGTCCTCGTACAGCTCCAGGGTCTTCTTGGCGCTCGACTTGCCGATGACGACCGTCGTGCCGTTCTTGCCCGTGGTGTGGGCCGGCTTGACGAGCCGGGCGTCCTTCGCGGCCTCCCAGTGGCTCGGCTCGTTGCCCTGCACGACCGCGTACCCTATGCCGCCGGCCACGGCCAGCACGCCGACGACCGAGCAGGCGACGATGATCTGCCGCTTGGCCTTGTCGCGCTTGGCCTGGCGCTCGCGCTCGACGCGCAGGCGCTCGCGGGCCGCCGTCTTCGCGGCCTGGCTGTTCCTCTTGCTCATGGTGGTCTTCTCCGTGGGGGACGCGCACACCGCGGGTGTGCGGGATACGTACGGGGGACTGCTGGTGCTCGGGTGGGCCGCCGGCGCGGAGGCGGGAGCCGCCTCAGACGAGGGCGGCCGAGCACGGCGGTCCACGCCGTCCCAGGGAGTGCGCGAGGATCCGGTCCCGGACGGCGGGCGCGCGGCGCGCGGGGCGGACCGGGCGGCGGACGGCCGAGGGCCGCCGCACCCGCACCGCCGCGACGGCGAGCAGCAGCGGCCGGAAGGTGGTGGCGGCCACCGCCCGCAGCAGCTGGGCCAGTGCCCGCTCGCCGCGGCGCAGCCAGGCGGCGGCCAGCAGGCCGACGCCGACGTGCGCGGCGAGCAGCAGCCAGGCGGTGGACGGGTCGGCGTGGGCGAGCGCGGCCGCGAGCCGCTCGCCGCCGGTGCCGCTCGCCGTGACCCGGGCCAGCGGGGTGCCCACGCCGGTGCCGTCGCCGCACAGCAGGTCGAAGCCGACGGAGCGCAGCGGGCCGGCGACCGGGCCGCCCGCCCGGCCGTAGCAGAGGTGCTGGCCGGTGGTGAGGACGGTGTCGGCGGCCAGCTCCAGCGGGACCAGCAGGGCGGCGATCCGCCCGAAGGAACGCTCCCGGCCCGCCAGGGCGTACGCCGGGAGGAACACGGCGGCGGCGACCGCGGCCACCGTGTTCAGCGGCAGCGGGACCCCGGACAGCAGCACGTGCGCCGCGGTGCTGAGCGTCACGACCACGGCCGTGAACAGCGCCGCGCGTACGGCTCTGAGGGGGGTCCCGGATATGTCCATAGCGAGAGAAGAGTCTGTCACGCCGCGGGGTAAGGGAACGCTAAAGGGTTGCTGTGAGGTTCCGCTCGCGCGGTCGTCCGGTCACAGGCCCGGGATCCGGCCGTTGCGGAACAGGTCCACGAAGATCTGGTGGTCGGCACGCGCGCGGGCGCCGTAGCCGTGCGCGAAGTCCACCAGCAGGGGCGCGAAGCCCTCCTCGTCGGCCGCGATGGCCGCGTCGATGGCCCGCTCGGTGGAGAACGGCACCAGGGACTCGCCGGACTGGTCGTCCGCCGCCGAGTGCATGGTGGCCGTGGCCCGGCCGAGGTCGGCGACGACCTGGGCGATCTCCTCCGGGTCGTCGATGTCGCCCCAGTCGAGGTCCACGGCGTACGGCGAGACCTCGGCGACCAGCTGGCCCGCGCCGTCCAGCTCGGTCCAGCCCAGCCACGGGTCGGCGTGCGCCTGCAGGGCCCGCTGGGAGATCACCGTGCGGTGGCCCTCGTGCCGGAAGTAGTCCCGGATCGCCTGGTCCGTGACGTGCCGGGAGACGGCCGGGGTCTGGGCCTGCTTGATGTAGATCACGACGTCGTTCTCCAGGGCGTCGCTGTGGCCCTCCAGGAGGATGTTGTACGACGGCAGGCCGGCCGAGCCGATGCCGATGCCGCGGCGGCCGACGACGTCCTTGACGCGGTAGGAGTCCGGGCGGGCCAGCGAGCTGTCGGGCAGCGTCTCCAGGTAGCCGTCGAAGGCGGCCAGCACCTTGTACCGCGTGGCCGCGTCCAGCTCCATGGAGCCGCCGCCCGGCGCGAAGCGGCGCTCGAAGTCGCGGATCTCCGTCATCGAGTCCAGCAGCCCGAAGCGGGTCAGCGAGCGGGCGTCGCGCAGCGCGTCCAGCAGGGGGCCCTGCGCGGTGTCCAGCGTGAAGGGCGGCACCTCGTCGCTCTTGGCGCCGGTGGCCAGCGCGCGGACGCGCTCGCGGTACGCGCCCGCGTAGACCGACACCAGCTCGGTGATCTGCCCGTCGCTGAGCGCCTTCGCGTACCCGATCAGCGCGATCGAGGCGGCGAAGCGCTGGAGGTCCCAGGTGAAGGGGCCGACGTAGGCCTCGTCGAAGTCGTTGACGTTGAAGATCAGCCGGCCGTTGGCGTCCATGTACGTGCCGAAGTTCTCCGCGTGCAGGTCGCCGTGGATCCACACGCGCGCGGTGCGGTCGTCCAGGTACGGGCCGCTGCCCACGGCGTCGCCGTGCCCGGCGCGGCGCGCGTCCAGGTCGTGGTAGAAGAGGCACGCCGTGCCGCGGTAGAAGGCGAAGGCCGAGGCCGCCATCTTCCGGAACTTCACGCGGAACGCGGCCGGGTCGGCGGCCAGGAGCTCGCCGAAGGCGGTGTCGAAGACGGCGAGGATCTCCTCGCCGCGGTGCTCGTCGCTGAGCTGCGGGAACGACATCGCGGGGTGCCTCCTGGTGCATGACGTCTCGGGGCGGCTGATCCGCCCTCTGCCTAACGGGCGGGGGGGGGCGGGGGGGGCCCCCGCCCCCCCCCCCCCGGCCCCGGGCCCCCCCCCCCGGGGGGGGGGCCCGGGGGCCCCCCCCCCCCCGGGGCCC
>NZ_JBITSF010000001.1:917491-985467 GCF_044540485.1 Streptomyces sp. NPDC085946
CGGGTCGGGCGGGCGCGCGCCGGGGGGGGGGGGCGGGGGGGCGGCGGGGGGGGGGGGCGCCGCCCCCCCCCGGCGCCCCGGGGGGGGGGGCGGGGGGCCGCCCCCCCCCCCCCCCACGACGGTACGCGGGCCGACGCCCCGGGTGTCAGTGCCGAGGCATAGACTTCGACGCTGTCCCCCAGACTGCCCGCAGCCTGTCGGACCCCCGTCCATCCGCGTCACTCCTGGAGGCCGCAGCCGTGTCGAAGCCGCCGTTCACGCACCTGCACGTCCACACCCAGTACTCGCTGCTGGACGGTGCCGCGCGGCTGAAGGACATGTTCAACGCCTGCAACGAGATGGGCATGACGCACATCGCCATGTCCGACCACGGCAACCTGCACGGGGCGTACGACTTCTTCCACTCCGCGCAGAAGGCCGGGATCACCCCGATCATCGGGATCGAGGCGTACGTCGCGCCCGAGTCGCGGCGCAACAAGCGCAAGATCCTCTGGGGCCAGCCGCACCAGAAGCGCGACGACGTCTCCGGTTCCGGCGGGTACACCCACAAGACGATCTGGGCCGTGAACAGGACGGGCCTGCACAACCTCTTCCGGCTCTCCTCCGACGCCTACGCCGAGGGCTGGCTGCAGAAGTGGCCCCGGATGGACAAGGAGACCATCGCCCAGTGGTCCGAGGGGCTGGTCGCCTCCACCGGCTGCCCCTCCGGCGAGGTGCAGACCCGGCTGCGCCTCGGCCACTTCGACGAGGCCCTCAAGGCCGCCGCCGACTACCAGGACATCTTCGGCAAGGACCGCTACTTCCTGGAGCTGATGGACCACGGCATCGACATCGAGCACCGGGTCCGCGACGGCCTGCTGGAGATCGGCAGGAAGCTCGGCATCCCCCCGCTGGTCACCAACGACTCGCACTACACGTACGCGCACGAGGCGGGCGCCCACGACGCGCTGCTGTGCATCCAGACCGGCAAGAACCTCTCCGACCCGGACCGCTTCAAGTTCGACGGCACCGGCTACTACCTGAAGTCCACCGAGGAGATGTACGCCATCGACTCCTCGGACGCCTGGCAGGAGGGCTGCGCCAACACGCGGCTGATCGCCGAGATGGTCGACACCACGGGCATGTTCCAGAAGCGCGACCTCATGCCCAAGTTCGACATCCCCGAGGGCTACACCGAGGTCAGCTGGTTCCGCGAGGAGACCCTGCGCGGCATGCACCGCCGCTTCCCGGACGGCATCCCGGACGACCGCATGAAGCAGGTCGAGTACGAGATGGACACCATCATCTCGATGGGCTTCCCGGGCTACTTCCTCGTGGTCGCCGACTTCATCATGTGGGCGAAGAAGCAGGGCATCGCCGTCGGCCCCGGCCGGGGCTCCGCGGCCGGCTCGATCGTCGCCTACGCGCTCGGCATCACCGACCTCGACCCGATCCCGCACGGCCTGATCTTCGAGCGGTTCCTCAACCCCGAGCGCATCTCGATGCCCGACGTCGACATCGACTTCGACGAGCGCCGGCGCGTCGAGGTCATCCGGTACGTGACGGAGAAGTACGGCGCCGACAAGGTCGCCATGATCGGCACGTACGGCACCATCAAGGCCAAGAACGCGATCAAGGACTCCGCGCGCGTGCTGGGCTACCCGTACGCGATGGGCGACCGCATCACCAAGGCGATGCCCGCCGACGTCCTCGGCAAGGGCATCCCGCTGTCCGGCATCACCGACCCGAACCACCCGCGCTACTCGGAGGCGGCCGAGGTCCGGTCGATGTACGAGAACGAGCCGGACGTGAAGAAGGTCATCGACACCGCGCGCGGCGTGGAGGGCCTGGTCCGGCAGATGGGCGTGCACGCCGCCGGCGTGATCATGTCCAGCGAGACCATCACCGAGCACGTCCCCGTCTGGGTCCGGCACACCGACGGCGTGACCATCACGCAGTGGGACTACCCGAGCTGCGAGTCGCTCGGCCTGCTGAAGATGGACTTCCTGGGCCTGCGCAACCTCACGATCATGGACGACGCCGTCAAGATGGTGAAGGCCAACAAGGGGATCGACATCGATCTCCTGAGCCTGCCGCTCGACGACCCCACGACCTTCGACCTGCTCCAGCGCGGCGACACCCTCGGCGTCTTCCAGTTCGACGGCGGCCCCATGCGCTCGCTGCTGCGGCTGATGAAGCCGGACAACTTCGAAGACATCTCCGCCGTGTCGGCCCTGTACCGCCCGGGCCCCATGGGCATGAACTCCCACACGAACTACGCGCTGCGCAAGAACGGGCAGCAGGAGATCACGCCCATCCACCCCGAGCTGGAGGAGCCGCTCAAGGAGGTCCTGGACGTCACCTACGGCCTGATCGTCTACCAGGAGCAGGTGCAGAAGGCCGCCCAGATCATCGCGGGCTACTCGCTCGGCGAGGCAGACATCCTGCGCCGCGTGATGGGCAAGAAGAAGCCCGAGGAGCTGGCGAAGAACTTCACCATCTTCCAGGCCGGCGCCCGCAAGAACGGCTACAGCGACGAGGCCATCCAGGCCCTGTGGGACGTGCTGGTCCCCTTCGCCGGCTACGCGTTCAACAAGGCGCACTCCGCCGCGTACGGCCTGGTCTCCTACTGGACCGCGTACCTGAAGGCGAACCACCCCGCCGAGTACATGGCCGCGCTGCTCACCTCGGTCAAGGACGACAAGGACAAGTCGGCGGTCTACCTCAACGAGTGCCGCCGCATGGGCATCAAGGTGCTCCCGCCGAACGTCAACGAGTCGGAGGCCAACTTCGCCGCCCAGGGCGACGACGTGATCCTCTTCGGCCTCTCCGCGGTCCGCAACGTCGGCACCAACGTCGTCGAGTCGATCATCAAGTGCCGCAAGGCGAAGGGGAAGTACACCTCCTTCCCGGACTACCTCGACAAGGTCGAGGCGGTCGTCTGCAACAAGCGGACCACGGAATCGCTGATCAAGGCGGGCGCCTTCGACTCCATGGGCCACACCCGCAAGGGCCTGACGGCGCAGTACGAGCCGATGATCGACAACGTGGTCGCGGTCAAGCGCAAGGAGGCCGAGGGGCAGTTCGACCTCTTCGGCGGCATGGGCGAGGAGACCAGCAGCGAGCCGGGCTTCGGCCTGGACGTGGAGTTCTCCACCGAGGAGTGGGACAAGACGTACCTGCTCGCCCAGGAGCGGGAGATGCTCGGCCTGTACGTCTCCGACCACCCGCTGTTCGGCCTGGAGCACATCCTGTCCGACAAGGCCGACGCGGGCATCTCCCAGCTCACCGGCGGTGAGCACGCGGACGGCGCGGTCGTCACCATCGGCGGCATCATCTCGGGCCTGCAGCGCAAGATGACCAAGCAGGGCAACGCCTGGGCCATCGCCACGGTCGAGGACCTCGCCGGCTCCATCGAGTGCATGTTCTTCCCCGCGACCTACCAGCTCGTCTCGACCCAACTCGTCGAGGACGCCGTGGTGTTCGTCAAGGGCCGGCTCGACAAGCGCGAGGACGTGCCGCGCCTGGTCGCGATGGAGCTGATGATCCCGGACCTGTCCAACGCGGGCGCCAACGCGCCCGTGGTCCTCACCATCCCGGCCACCCGGGTCACCCCGCCGATGGTCAGCCGCCTCGGCGAGATCCTCAGCCACCACAAGGGCGACAGCGAGGTCAGGATCAAGCTCCAGGGACCGACCAGGACCACCGTGCTGCGCCTGGACCGGCACCGGGTGAAGCCCGACCCGGCGCTCTTCGGCGACCTCAAGGTGCTGCTCGGCCCGTCCTGCCTGGCCGGCTGAGCCGTCACACGCGTGAGGGGCGCCCCCGGTCCGGGTGCGCCCCTCCCTCTCGTGCCCGGGTCCCAACGACCCGTCGTGCCGGGGTCAGTTGTGGCCGAAGCTGCGCTTCCGCTTGCGGGTGGCCACCTCGCCGGGGGCCGTCTCGACGTCGGGCTGGGGCTCCGTCTGCGCGGTGGGCGTCCGTCCGGCCCGCTGGCCGCGTTCGGTCGGTCGCTGCTTACGGTCACGGTTCTTGTTCTTGGCCATGGTGGTGCCTCCTGTGGGGATCTAGGGGCCAGGGCCGGGACCAGATTCACATAGGCTGTGAACGCACGCATGTCGGACAATTACCGTCTGTGACAGGGCTGGTCGGGCGGGGAAGTCCGGAAACGCCACGCCGAAGATCGAGTTCGGGCCGTTAACCCACGCGTCGTCGGGCAGACTCGAAGCAAGCCCGAAGCAAACCTCCCGGAAAGAGGGTGGATCGCGTGGACCGCTGCATCGTCCTGGTGGACGCCGGGTATCTGCTGGGGGCCGCCGCCAGTCTCCTCGCCGGAGAGCCCTCGCGTTCCCGCATCACCGTCGACCACGCCGCCCTCATCCAGGGGCTGCGCGAGCGCGCCGAGTCCGACACGCAGCAGCCGCTGCTGCGCATCTACTGGTTCGACGGCGCCCCCGACCGCGTCCCGCAGCCCGAGCACCGCAGGCTGCGGGTGATGCCCCGGGTCACCGTCCGGCTCGGCGCGCTGACCCGCAGCGACGGCCGCTGGGCGCAGAAGGGCGTGGACGCCGCGATGCAGGCCGAACTCACCGAGCTGGCCCGCAACCGCGCCTGCTCCGACATCGTCCTGGTCACCGGCGACGGCGACCTGCTGCCGGGCATGATGGCCGCCAAGGAGCACGGTGTCGCCGTCCACCTGTGGGCCGTCCAGGCCGCCGACGGCGACTACAACCAGTCCGAGGACCTGGTCGCCGAGGCCGACGAGCGGCGCGTCCTGGACCGCGCGTGGATCACCAAGGCGGTCCGCGCGAAGGAGCTCACCGGGGTGTGCGCGCCACCGCCCGTGCCCCGGCCCGAGATCGCCGCGATCCTCTCCGCGCCGCTGCCCGAGTCCGCGCTCGCCGCGACGGCCGAACGGCCCGCCCCCGAGCCCCGGCACCCCGCCGCCGCGCAGAACGGCACGGCCGAGCGCGCGCCCGCCGCCAAGGTGGTGCCCACCCCGAAGGACCTGGCCGCCCTGCGCGCGCCCGGCCCGAACACCGCGCAGCACCCCGCCACCGCCACCCTGCGCTGGTCCTCCGACAAGGGCTGGGTGGACCGGCCGGCCGCCGAGCCGCCCGAGGCGGCCTCCATGCCGACGCTCGCCCAGCTCACCACGGCCGAGCAGCGCTGGGCCGACCGGGAGGAGGACATCACGACGGTCGGCGGCGACCCCTACGAGGTCGGGCAGGTCTTCGCGCGCCGCTGGGTGGAGCGGCTCGGCGACCACGGCCACCTGCAGAGGCTGTCCGGCATGTACCCGCGCATCCCGCACCGCATCGACGGCGAGCTGCTGCGGTACGCGGCCCGCTTCGGCCTGCTCGCCCACAAGGACGACCAGATCGACGAGCGGGACCGGTACGCGATCCGGGCCGGGTTCTGGCGGGAGGTCGACGTCCGGACGGGGACCGAACGGGCGCACGCGGGGGACTGACCCCGCGCCCCGCCCGGCGGGGTTTTCCTGCCGATTCGCCGTGATGGACCCACCCGGGAACGGGCGGGCGTTCCCGACCCCGTAGGCTCGTCCCTTGTGAGTACGCGCGCGGCACAGGCATTCCGGCACGGTGGTGACGTCGTGTGTGCGGTGCGCGGGCTGACCAAGACCTATCCGGCGGTGCGCGGGCGGCGCGGCACGCCCGGCACGCCCGCGATCCGCGCCACCGACGCCGTGGAACTCGACATCCGGCGCGGCGAGATCTTCGGCCTGCTCGGGCCCAACGGCGCCGGGAAGTCCACCCTCGTACGGCAGCTCACCGGGCTGATGCGGCCGGACCGCGGAAGCGTGGAGATCCTCGGGCACGACATCGTCCGCCATCCCGAGCGGGCCTCGCGCATCCTCGCCTACCTGGGGCAGGAGTCCACCGCCCTGGACGAGCTGACCGTGTCCCTCGCCGCCGAGACCACCGGGCGGCTGCGCGGCCTGGACGTGCGCCGGGCGCGGGCCGAACGGGACGCCGTCCTCGACGAGCTGGGCCTCACGCCGATCGCCGGGCGCCCGCTGAAGAAGCTGTCCGGTGGCCAGCGGCGGCTGGCCTGCTTCGCCGCCGCGCTGGTGGGGGAGCGGCCGCTGCTGGTGCTCGACGAGCCGACCACCGGGATGGACCCGGTGGCGCGGCGGGCGGTGTGGTCCGCCGTCGACCGGCGCCGGGCCGAGCACGGCACGACCGTGCTGCTCGTCACCCACAACGTCATCGAGGCCGAGACCGTGCTGGACCGGGTGGCCGTCCTCGACCGGGGGCGCGTCATCGCCTGCGACTCGCCGGCCGGGCTGAAGGAGAAGGTCGCCGGGGAGGTCCGCGTCGACCTGGTGTGGCGCGAGACGGCACCGCTGCACGTGCCCGAGGTCGCCGCGCTGCGGGACCGGGCCGTGGAGTCGGGGCGCCGCTGGACGCTGCGGCTCGGGCCGGAGGAGGCCCGTACGATCGTCGCCACGGTCACCGGCGGGGCCGCCTTCGCGGCCCTGGACGACTTCACGCTGGCCACGCCGAGCCTGGAGGACGTGTACCTGGCGCTGGGCGGCGCCGCGCAGCAGGGGCTGGTGAAGGTGTGAGCACGCCGGCCCCGGCCGCCCGAGCCGTGAGCGCACGGACCGCCGCATCCGTACGGAACGGGGCGAGGGCCGCGAAGGACCCGAACGAAGGGGAGCAGCGCGACGTGAGTGTCGTACCCGCCGATGTCCTGCCGGGCGGTGCCCTGGCCGGGGCGCAGGCCGCCACCGGACCGGCCGAGCTCGGCCCCCGGGCGCGGCTGTGGCCGTCGCTGGCGGCCGTGTACCGGGCCCAGCTGTCCCGGGCGCGCGTCGCGCGGATCCCGCTGCTGTTCGTGGCGACCTTCCAGTCGGTCGGCATCATGATCCTGATGCGCGGGGTCGTCGACGGCGGCGGCGAGGCGCGGGCGGTGGTCGCCGGGTCCGCGGTGCTCGTCGTGGCCTTCGTCGCGCTGAACCTGCTCGCGCAGTACTTCGGGCAGCTGCGGGCCAGCGGCGGGCTCGACCACTACGCGACGCTGCCGGTGCCGCCGGCCGCGGTGGTGCTGGGGGCGGCGGGCGCGTACGCGTCGTTCACCGTGCCGGGGACCGTGGTGACCGCCGTCTTCGGGTGCGTGCTGTTCGGGCTGCCGCTCGCGCACCTGTGGGTGCTCGCCGCCGTGATCCCGCTCGCGGGCGCCGCGCTCGCCGGGCTGGGGGCGGCGCTGGGGCTGCTCGCGCCGCGGCCGGAGCTGGCCACGCTGCTCGGGCAGCTCGGCATGTCGGCCGCGCTGCTGCTGGGCGTGCTGCCGGCCGAGCGGATGCCGGAGGCGGTGCGGTTCGCGCGGGACCTGCTGCCGTCCACGTACGGGGTCGAGGCCTTCGCGCGGACCTTCGGGCAGGAGCCCGACTGGGCCCGGGTGCTCGGCGACCTCGCCGTGTGCGGGTTCGTCGGCGTCATCTCGCTGGCCGTCGCCACCTGGGCGTACCGGCGGGCCGCCGTCCGGTGACGCGGCGCACGGCCGCGCCTGGCACGATGTCAGGGTGACCGCACCTCTGACTCCGCCACCGCACGAGCACTCCACGTACCAGGAATGGCAGGTGCCGCCCGCCGGTCCCGACGCGAAGACCGGCGCGTACGAACAGGACGGCCCCGGGATGAAGACCGAAGTGCGGGAGGCCGTCGTCACCGCGGTCGCGGTGGCGCTCGGCGGGGTGCTGCTCGGGGTGCTGTGGTGGTGGCTGGCGCCGCGCGTGCCGCTGGTCGGTGAGGTGACGGACGGCAACTGGGTCGTCTACCTCAAGGAGACCGAGGGCGAGCAGGCCGTCGGAGGGGACGGAACGTTCACCCTGCTGGCGCTGGCCTTCGGCGCGCTCAGCGCGCTGGCCGTCTTCGCCGTGCGGCGCCGCGGCGGGGTGCCGCTGGTGGCGGGGCTCGGCGTCGGGGGGCTGCTCGGGGCGCTGCTGGCCTGGCGGACCGGGGTCTGGCTCGGGCCCGCGCAGGACGTCGTCGCGCACGCCAGGGAGGTGGGCCGGGGCGTCACGTTCTCCGCGCCGCTCCGGCTGGAGGCCAAGGGGGCGCTGCTGGCCTGGCCGCTCGGCGCGCTGGTGCTGCACCTCGGGCTGACGGCGATGTTCGGGCCGCGCGACCCCGAGCCGGTGTACCCGGAGCCGGGACACCCGCAGGACCCGTACGGGGGGCCGCCGGCGGCCTAGGGGCTGTCGTTCGGATCACGCCGCGGACGCGGGGCCCGGCCCGCGCGTCCGCGGCGTCGTCGTCGGTCGCCGGTGCTCCGCACCGCCGCCCTCCTGCGCCGTGCGGCCGCACGCACCGGGCCCGCTCACCGGCGCCGACGACCTACGGCCGATTCCCCGCGACCTGACCCGGACGACAGTCCCCAGCGCCCGGTCCGGGTCCCGGGAGGGGGAGCCGACTCCCCGGGCGGCTGTGCGGGCCGCCTGCCGCGGCCGGGCGGCCCGTCTCCGCGTACGGCGCCGGTCTCCGCGTACGGCGCCGGTCTCCGCGTACGGCGCCGGTCTCCGCGTACGGAGACGGCAGGGGCGCCCGGTCGGGGTCACGCACGTCCGACGGGGGCGAGGACCGCCTGGGTGAGCTTCGCCAGGTCGTCGGGCGCGAGCTCGACCTCCAGGCCGCGGCGGCCCGCCGAGACGCAGATCGTCTCGTGCCGGGCGGCCGAGTCGTCCAGGACCGTCGGCAGCTTCCTGCGCTGGCCGAGCGGGGAGATGCCGCCCCGGACGTAGCCGGTCACGCGCTCGGCGAGGGCCGGGTCCGCCATCGCGGCCCGCTTGCCGCCGACCGCCGCCGCCAGGGCCTTCAGGTCCAGCTGGCCCGCCACGGGCACCACCGCGACCGTCAGGGCGCCGTCGACGTCCGCGACCAGCGTCTTGAAGACCCGGTCGGGGGAGACGCCCGTCGCCTCGGCCGCCTCCTCGCCGTACGACGGGTGGGAGGGGTCGTGGTCGTAGGAGTGGACCGTGAACGCCACTCCGGCCGCCGTGAGCGCCACCGTCGCGGGCGTGCCGCCCGGCTGCTGCTTCTTCGCCTTCTTCGCCATCCGGCCTGTTCCCCAGAGAAGTGCTCGTGTCAGTTCAGACTCGTCGGGCCGCGCGTCAGGTCCGACGCCGGCAACGACGGCAGACTACGGAGGATCGCCGTCTCGGAGCGAAGGAGTTTCAGCTCGTCGCGCAGCCGGGAGGCGGTGTCCGGGGCCTGGAGCAGGCGCTGCTTGGTCGGGGTGTCCAGCATCATCGCGGCGGCCACCAGGTAGGAGACGACCCCCGGCTCGTCGGGCAGCTCGGCGCCGGACGCCAGCGACCGCTCCCGGGCGCCCGCCAGCCGCTTCTGGTACTGGCGGAAGGACCGCAGCACCCCCTCGGCCAGCGGGCCCGGCTCGTCGCCCGGCTCCTCGGCCAGGGTCTCCAGCTCGGCCGTCAGGAAGGGGCCGGACGCGTCGACCGACAGCAGCCGCACCCGGGTCGTCCCGGTCGCCAGCACCTCGAAGGTGCCGTCGGCCCGCTCGCGGACGGTCGCCGCGTCGGCGACGCAGCCCACCCCGTACAGCGCCTTGAGCGGGTCGGGGCCGAAGCCGGCCGCGGGCCCGAGCTCGGGCAGCGCCGTCGGGTCCGGCATGCCCGGGGCGCTGGGCGCCACCTCGTGGCCGTCGCGGATCGCCACGACGGCGAACCGGCGCGGCTCGTCCTCCGGGGTCTTCAGCAACTCGCGCATCATCGCGCGATAGCGCTCCTCGAAGACGTTGAGGGGAAGCACGAGGCCCGGGTAGAGCACCGAGTTCAGGGGGAAGAGCGGAAGCCGGACGGTGGTCACGACGCAAGAGCCTAATGGTCGCCCGAGCGGACGCGTCCGTCGTGTTCACTGGGTGGATGCCACGGGCCCGGCGGATGCCAGGGATCCACCGGGCGTCCCGGCCGGCGTCCGGCCTGCGCGGCCCGGACGTCGTCGCGCACCCGCAGGTAGTGGCCGAGCGGGTCGTCCGACAGCCGGTCCCAGGGGAAGGACGTGGCGTACGGGCCGTTCAGGCGCAGCTGCTCCGCGGCGTCCGCCCAGCGCTCCAGGCGGACCAGGACGCACAGCAGCAGGTTCCGGGTCCGGGCCGGCCAGGGGTCGGCGGCCGGGAGCCGGGCGGACAGGGCGATGGCCCGGTCGGCCGCCGCGTCCAGCCGCGCGCGCGGCACCTCGGGCCCGCAGCCGTCGGTGAGGTAGGCGAAGGCGGCCTGCAGCGGCAGCGCTTGGACGAGCGCCCCGGCCGGCGCGTCCTGCGCGGCCCGGTCGGCGAAGTCGAAGCACTCCCGGTGCGAACCGTGCCAGTACTCGGCCAGGTACCGCAGGGCCGCCACGTGGCAGCCGTAGTGGTGCGGGGCGCGGCGCACGGCCGCCGCCCACAGCTCCTCGAAGTACGTGTGCCCGGCCCGTGCGCCGCGCGCGTGGTCCAGCGCCACCCGCCACGGCACCGGGTCGAGGCCGTCGGCCCGCGCGGCGGCCGTGATCAGCGGGCTGACCTCGCGCAGCGCCTCGGTCCGGGCGGGGGACCGCCAGGCCCGGTCCACCGCCAGCTGGGCCGCGACCAGCAGCGCGCCGGGGTCGTGCGGGGCGGCGGCGCGCCAGGCGTCGAGCCACTCGGGACGCGCGTGCGCGAACGCGGCCAGCCGGGTGGCGTACCGGTCGCGGCGCTCCCACTCGGCGGCGGCGCGGGTGGCGGCGAGCAGCGCGGCGGGGGTGTCGTACCTGCCGTCCGCGGCCGCGACCAGGGCCGGGGCGAGCCGGGCGTCGGGCGCGTCGAGGAGCACCTCGTCGTCGGCGCGGGGCGCGTCGGCGGGGTGCGCGGCGGTCCTGGTCCTCCGCGTCGCGCGGATGAACGGGTGCAGCAGAGCCATGGTGCCGACCATTGAAAGACCGCTGGTCACCACGGCGCCAGACCCGAGCCGCAACTCGTGCAAAGTTGTACGCCGGAAGGTCAAAGAGGCGCAAAATGGTGACTGTTCAACCACAACAGCCACACATACCTCACAAGGGCTCCCGGGACGGCGTGCGGGCCGCCCGCCGGGCTCTCAGTTGCGCCGCAGCAGCCGCGTCGCCCCCGCCGCCACCGTCGTCGCCAGCACCCAGCCGAGCAGGACCAGCGCCGCGGCCAGCCACTGCCAGCCGCCCCGCAGCCGCCAGAACCCCACCTGGCCCAGGTCGATGACCGGCAGCAGCAGGTCGAGCGCGAACAGGGCCGGGTTCCGGGCGGAGTGCTCGCCGCTCTCGAGGGGCGGGTGCTCGACGCGCGCGAAGGCCACCGTGCCGGCCGCCCACAGCACCGCCATCCACACCGCGGCCCGGCCCGGCCGGTAGCCGTAGGCGACCGTCCAGTCCTGCGCGTACCCCCACAGCTTGGCGGCCGGCGGCAGGCTCTCGCGGCGCCGGCGCTGCTTGGCGAGCAGCACCTCGCGGGCGTCCTCGTCCTCGCCGCCGGCCCGCAGCACCGCGGCCAGGCGCTCGTACGGCTCCGGGTTGTACTCGGCGGTCGCCGCGGCCACCCAGTCCAGCCGCTCGGCGAGCGGGAACGGCCCGCGCGGCACCAGGTTCTCGTAGGTGAAGCCGCCCATGTGCAGCCGGCCCGGGCCCGGCCAGCTGTCCGCCCGGTCCATCAGGTTGACCACCCGCGCCCCCGACAGCACCACGCGCCCGCGGGCCGGCCGCTCCCCGAGGAAGCGCAGCTCCGGGGTCTGCACCCGGCGCAGCGACAGCTCCTGGTCCTCGGTGAGCACGAACCGGGCCGCCTCCAGGTCCAGGGCGTCCCCGAACCGCCCGTCGTCCAGCCGCATCCCGCCCTGGCACTCGAACCGCTGCACGCGCGTGCCGCGCGCCGGGGTCATGCCGCTCATCGCCTGGGCGCCGAGCCCCGCCGGGGTGAGGTACAGGGTGCGCTCGACGGTGAGCTGGGGCGCGTTCAGCGCGAGCCGCGTGTACGGGTTGAGGAGCCGGGCGCCGCGCAGGCTGAGCGAGACGCCGATCTTCGCGCTGCGCAGGCTGATCTCGCCGTGCGACTCCAGCATCTCCGCCTGGAGGTCCTGGCCCACGGTCATGCCGTCCGCGGCGATCGAGCGGCCGCTGCGGTCGCGGTGCACGACCGCCTGGTTCAGCAGCAGGTCCGTGCCGATCTGCGCGTCGGTGAGCCGGATGCCGTGGTGGAACCGGGAGCGCGGCAGGTGCAGGTCGCCCTCGGTGTGCAGCCGGGCGGCCTCCAGGCGCGGCACCGAGCAGTCCACCAGCCGGACGGTGGTGAAGCGGGACTCCGGCAGCAGGACCTCCCGCTCGAAACGGCAGTCGCGCAGCTCCACGTACGGCCCGACCGTGCCGCCCGCGAGGTCCATCGTGCCGCTGACCTGCACGCCGACCAGCTTGAGCGACGCCACCCGGCCCGCCAGGGCGGGCGGCCCGTCCAGCAGCAGCCAGCAGATGATCCGGGCCCGCACGGTCCGCTCCGGTCCCCAGGGGTGGCCGCCGTGCGGGTCGTCGGCGGCCGGGTCGCCGCTGCTCAGGTCGTACACGCTGCCGTTGCGGAAGGCCTGCCACATGCCGGCCTCGGCGGCGGTCAGGTCGTCCGGCAGATCCCCGGCGCGCACGCCGGCCCCCTCGGTCACGGTTCTTCCTTCCTCCCTCAGGTACTCGCCGGTTCGTTCCTTCGTACATCCGGTCATGCCCGCTGTGTGACACGCCCAACACTCCGGGTGAGGGGGCATCTTCCGTGCCGCGCGGCCGTTCCCGTATCAGCCACTGAAACGTGCGACCGAGTCACCGTGGACGTCTGAGAGAATTGGGACCGTGATCTCCCGAATCGATCTGCGCGGCGACGCCCTTCCCGAGGGCCCCGCCCTGCGCGACCTGCTGCCCCGAGCCGACTTCGACGTGGCGGCCGCCCTGGAGAAGGTGCGGCCGATCTGCGAGGCCGTGCATCATCGGGGCGACGCGGCGCTGGTCGACTTCGCCGAGAAGTTCGACGGCGTGCGGCTGGAGCGGGTGCGGGTGCCGGCCGAGGCGCTCGCCCGCGCCCTCGACGAGCTGGACCCGGCCGTGCGCGCGGCCCTGGAGGAGTCCATCCGCCGCGCCCGCCTCGTGCACCGCGCGCAGCGCCGCGCCACCCACACCACCCAGGTGGTGCCCGGCGGCTCGGTGACCGAGAAGTGGGTGCCGGTGGAGCGCGTGGGGCTGTACGCGCCGGGCGGCCGCTCGGTCTACCCGTCCTCCGTGGTCATGAACGTGGTGCCCGCCCAGGAGGCCGGCGTCGGGTCCGTCGCGCTCGCCTCCCCGGCGCAGGCCGAGTTCGGCGGTCTGCCGCACCCGACGATCCTCGCCGCGTGCGCGCTGCTCGGCGTCGACGAGGTCTACGCCGCCGGCGGCGCCACCGCCGTCGCGATGTTCGCCTACGGCACCGAGTCCTGCCCGCCCGCGAACATGGTCACCGGCCCCGGCAACATCTGGGTCGCCGCCGCCAAGCGCTACTTCACCGGCCGGATCGGCATCGACGCCGAGGCCGGCCCGACCGAGATCGCGATCCTCGCGGACTCCACCGCCGACCCGGTGCACGTGGCCTCCGACCTGATCAGCCAGGCCGAGCACGACCCGCTGGCGGCGGCCGTCCTGGTCACCGACTCCGAGGACCTCGCGGCCGCGGTGGAGAAGGAGCTGGAGCCGCAGGTCGCGGCCAGCAAGCACGTCGAGGACCGGATCCGCCCGGCGCTGTCCGGCCGGCAGTCCGCGATCGTGCTCGTCGACGGCCTCGACGAGGGCCTGCGCGTGGTCGACGCGTACGGCGCCGAGCACCTGGAGATCCAGACCGCCGACGCCGCCGCGGTCGCCGACCGCGTGAAGAACGCCGGCGCGATCTTCGTCGGCCCCTGGGCGCCCGTCTCGCTCGGCGACTACGCGGCCGGCTCCAACCACGTCCTGCCCACCGGCGGCTGCGCCTGCCACTCCTCGGGCCTGTCCGTCCAGTCCTTCCTGCGCGGCATCCACATCGTCGACTACACGCAGGACGCGCTGGCCGAGGTCGCGCACCACGTGGTGACGCTGGCGGAGGCGGAGGACCTGCCCGCGCACGGCGCGGCGATCAAGGCCCGGTTCGGCTGGAAGGTTCCCGAGAGCAAGTGACCCGCATCGACGATCTCCCCGTCCGGGACGAGCTGCGCGGCAAGTCCCCCTACGGCGCGCCCCAGCTGGACGTCCCCGTACGGCTGAACACCAACGAGAACCCCTACCCGCTGCCCGAGCCGCTGGTCGAGCGGATCGCCGAGCGCGTCCGCGAGGCCGCCCGCACCCTCAACCGCTACCCGGACCGGGACGCGGTCGAGCTGCGCACCCGGCTCGCCGAGTACCTGACGAAGACGACCGGCCACCCGGTCGGCCCGGACAACGTGTGGGCGGCCAACGGCTCCAACGAGGTCATCCAGCAGTTGCTGCAGACCTTCGGCGGACCGGGCCGCACGGCGATCGGCTTCGAGCCGTCGTACTCGATGCACGCCCTCATCGCGCGCGGCACGGGCACGGGCTGGATCTCCGGCCCGCGGGGCGAGGACTTCACCATCGACCTGGCCGCCGCCGAGCGGGCGATCGCCGAGCACCGGCCGGACGTCGTCTTCGTCACCACCCCCAACAACCCCACCGGCACCGCGGTGCCGCCCGGGACGGTCCGCGCGCTGTACGACGCCGCGCAGGCGGCCAAGCCGTCCATGGTGATCGTGGACGAGGCGTACATCGAGTTCAGCCACGGCGACTCGCTGCTGCCGCTCCTGGAGGGCCGCCCGCACCTGGTCGTCTCCCGCACGATGTCCAAGGCGTTCGGCGCGGCGGGCCTGCGCCTGGGCTACCTCGCCGCGCACCCGGCCGTCGTGGACGCCGTCCAGCTCGTCCGGCTGCCGTACCACCTGTCGGCCGTGACCCAGGCCACCGCGCTGGCCGCCCTGGAACACACGGACACGCTGCTCGGTTACGTGGAACAGCTGAAGGCCGAGCGGGACCGCCTGGTCGACGAGCTGCGCGCGATCGGCTACGAGGTGACCGCCTCCGACGCGAACTTCGTGCAGTTCGGACGGTTCGCCGACGCGCACGGGACCTGGCAGAGGATCCTCGACCGGGGCGTGCTGGTCCGGGACAACGGCGTGCCGGGGTGGCTGCGGGTCACCGCCGGCACCCCCGAAGAGAACGACGCGTTCCTCGACGCGGTCCGTGAACTGAAGAAGGAGCAGAACGCATGAGCCGCGTGGGACGCGTGGAGCGCACGACCAAGGAGACCTCGGTCCTCGTCGAGATAGACCTCGACGGCACCGGCAAGACCGACATCGCGACCGGCGTCGGCTTCTACGACCACATGCTCGACCAGCTCGGCCGGCACGGTCTGTTCGACCTGACCGTCAAGACCGAGGGCGACCTGCACATCGACTCCCACCACACCATCGAGGACTCCGCCCTCGCGCTGGGCGCCGCCTTCCGGCAGGCCCTCGGCGACAAGGTGGGCATCTACCGCTTCGGCAACTGCACGGTCCCGCTGGACGAGTCCCTCGCCCAGGTCACCGTCGACCTGTCCGGCCGCCCCTACCTCGTGCACACCGAGCCCGAGAAGATGGCGCCGATGATCGGCGAGTACGACACCACGATGACCCGGCACATCCTGGAGTCCTTCGTCGCCCAGGCGCAGATCGCGCTGCACGTGCACGTGCCCTACGGGCGCAACGCGCACCACATCGTGGAGTGCCAGTTCAAGGCGCTCGCCCGGGCCCTGCGGTACGCGTCCGAGCGCGACCCGCGCGCGGCCGGCATCCTGCCGTCCACGAAGGGCGCGCTGTAAGCCCATGAACGGACTGTCCACCGTCCTGATCGTCGTCGGCCTGTTCCTGGTCGGCGGCATCATCTCCTTCGTCAAGCAGCAGATGCCCAGGAGCCTGATCGTGCTGCTCTCGGTCGGCGCCGCGATGTGCCTGATCGCGGGCGTCGTGCGGCTGGAGGTGTGGAACTGATGAGCACCGCCAAGAAGGTCGTGGTCTTCGACTACGGCTTCGGCAACGTCCGCTCCGCCGAGCGCGCCCTCGCGCGCACCGGGGCCGACGTCGAGATCACCCGCGACTACGACCGGGCCATGAACGCCGACGGCCTGCTGGTCCCCGGCGTCGGCGCCTTCGCCGCCTGCATGAAGGGGCTGAAGGAGGCGCGCGGCGACTGGATCATCGAGCGCCGGCTGTCCGGCGGCCGCCCGGTGATGGGCATCTGCGTCGGCATGCAGATCCTCTTCGCCCGCGGCATCGAGCACGGCGTGGAGAGCGAGGGCCTCGACGAGTGGCCCGGCGCGGTCGAGCCGCTCCAGGCCGAGATCGTGCCCCACATGGGCTGGAACACCGTCGACGTCCCGGCCGGCTCCGAGCTGTTCGCCGGCCTCGACGCCGACGCCCGCTTCTACTTCGTGCACTCCTACGCCGTCCACGACTGGTCCCTGGAGACGCACAACCCGGCCTTCGCCGCCCCCAAGGTCACCTGGTCCACGCACGGCAAGCCGTTCGTCGCCGCCGTCGAGAACGGCGCCCTGTGGGCCACGCAGTTCCACCCCGAGAAGTCCGGCGACGCCGGAGCCCAGCTGCTGAACAACTGGATCGGAACCCTCTGATGGCTTCGAAGCTCGAACTCCTCCCCGCCGTCGACGTCCGCGACGGCCAGGCGGTCCGCCTGGTGCACGGCGAGTCCGGTACGGAGACCTCCTACGGCTCCCCGCTGGAGGCCGCCCTCGCCTGGCAGCGGTCGGGCGCCGAGTGGCTGCACCTGGTCGACCTGGACGCCGCGTTCGGCACCGGGGACAACCGCGAGCTGATCGCCGAGGTCGCGAAGGCGATGGACATCAAGGTGGAGCTCTCCGGCGGCATCCGCGACGACGACACCCTCGCCGCCGCCCTCGCCACCGGCTGCACCCGCGTGAACCTGGGCACCGCCGCGCTGGAGACCCCCGAGTGGGTCGCCAAGGTCATCGCCGAGCACGGCGACAAGATCGCGGTCGGCCTCGACGTCCGCGGCACCACCCTGCGCGGGCGCGGCTGGACCCGCGACGGCGGCGACCTCTACGAGACGCTGGAGCGCCTGAACAAGGAGGGCTGCGCCCGCTACGTCGTCACCGACATCGCCAAGGACGGCACGCTCCAGGGCCCGAACCTGGAGCTGCTGAAGAACGTGTGCGCGGCCACCGACCGCCCGGTCGTGGCGTCGGGCGGCGTGTCGTCGCTGGACGACCTGCGCGCGATCGCCGAGCTGGTCCCGCTCGGTGTCGAGGGCGCGATCGTAGGGAAGGCGCTGTACGCAAAGGCGTTCACCCTGGAAGAGGCCTTGGAGGCTGTGTCGTCATGATGTCGGAAGCCGTGCGGCGCGTGCAGAGCGGAAGTCCCTGGGAAGAGTCCTTCGGTTTCTCACGCGCCGTCGCGGCGGGCGACCGGGTGCTGGTCGCCGGCACGACCGCCTTCAAGGGCGACGTGCTCCACGGCGACGGCGACCCGTACGAACAGGCCAAGGTGGCCTTCACCACCGCGCTGGAGGCGATCGGCGAGTTCGGGCTCGGCATCGAGTCCGTGCTCCGCACCCGTGTGTACCTGGCACACGCACGGGACGTCGACGCGGTGGGGCGGGCCCACAAGGAGCTGTTCGACGCCGTACGCCCGGTCACGACCCTGCTGGTCGTGCAGGGCTTCATCGACTCCCGGGTCCTGGTGTCGGTGGAAGTGGAAGCACTCAGAGGGACACACTAGAGGAGCACGATTCATGACCCTGGCGGTCCGAGTCATCCCCTGCCTGGACGTGGACAACGGCCGGGTCGTCAAGGGCGTCAACTTCCAGAACCTGCGCGACGCGGGCGACCCCGTCGAGATGGCCAAGGTGTACGACGCCGAGGGCGCCGACGAGCTGACGTTCCTCGACATCACCGCCTCGTCGGGCAACCGCGAGACGACGTACGACGTGGTGCGCCGCACGGCCGAGCAGGTCTTCATCCCGCTGACGGTCGGCGGCGGCGTGCGCACCGCCGAGGACGTGGACCGGCTGCTGCGGGCCGGCGCCGACAAGGTCGGCGTGAACACCGCCGCCATCGCCCGCCCGGAGCTGATCCGCGAGATCGCCGAACGCTTCGGCCGGCAGGTCCTGGTCCTCTCGGTCGACGCCCGCCGCACGGAGTCGGGCTCCTTCGAGGTGACCACGCACGGCGGCCGGCGCGGCACCGGCATCGACGCCGTCGAGTGGGCGCACCGCGCCGCCGAGCTCGGCGCGGGCGAGATCCTGCTCAACTCGATGGACGCGGACGGCACCAAGGACGGCTACGACCTGGAGATGATCGCGGCGGTCCGCAAGCACGTGACCGTCCCCGTCATCGCCTCGGGCGGCGCCGGCAAGCTGGCCGACTTCCCCCCGGCCGTCGCGGCGGGCGCCGACGCGGTCCTCGCGGCGTCGGTCTTCCACTTCGGCGACCTGCGCATCGGCCAGGTCAAGGAGACCCTCCGCGGAGCGGGGCACCCCGTCCGCTGAGACCCGTCCCGGGCCCCGGCCGCGCGGGTGCGGCCGGGGTTTTCCGCCGGCACGCGGGGAGCGCTCCGGGCCCCCGCGCCGCGCCGGGCCGCTCCGGCGATCCGGCGGGGCTCAGATGCCGAGCTGCCTGCTCTCGCGGAGCTTGGCGACGGCGTTCTCGTCGCCGGTCAGGTCGACCCTGGCGGCGTTCTGGCGGCCGTACAGGAAGAGCACCAGTTCGGACGGCTCGCCGGTCACCGTGACCACCGGGGTGCCGCGCTGGGCGACCGCGGTCTGGCCGTCCGGGCGGCGCAGCACCAGGCCCGTGGGCACGCCGCGGCCCATCAGGCGGGCGCTGCGCTCCAGGCGCGACCACAGGGCGTCCTGGAGGACCGGGTCCAGCTCGCGCGGCGTCCACTCCGGCTGGGCGCGCCGGACGTCCTCGGCGTGGACGTAGTACTCGACGAGGTTCGACAGCTCGTCGACCGGCTTGAACGCGAACGGCGAGAACCGCGGCGGACCCGTACGGACCAGCTGGACGAGCTCCTCGTACGGCTTGGCGGTGTACTCCGCCATCACCCGCTCCAGGCGCGGCGCGAGCTGCTTGACCAGGATGCCGCCGGCCGCGTCGGGGCGGCGCTCGCGCACCACCACGTGGGCGGCCAGGTCACGGGTCGTCCAGCCCTCGCACAGGGTGGGCGCGTCCGGACCCGCCGTCTCCAACAGGTCGGCCAGGAGAAGTCGTTCACGCTTGGCATGGGTCGACATGGGGCCAGCCTACGACCGGCCGTCCGGTCCGGACAGTGGACGCGGCCGGGCCCCGCCGCCGAGGCGCGGCACAATGGTCGCCATGACCAGCACGTCCCCCCGGCCCAGCCGCCTCGCCCCGGAGCTCGCCGCCCGCCTCAAGCGCAGCCCGGACGGCCTCCTGCCCGCCATCGCCCAGCAGTACGACACCGGTGAGGTGCTCATGCTCGGCTGGATGGACGACGAGGCGCTGCACCGCACCCTGACCACCGGCCGCTGCACGTACTGGTCGCGCAGCCGCCGCGAGTACTGGGTCAAGGGCGACACCTCCGGCCACGTCCAGCTGGTGAGGTCCGTCGCCCTGGACTGCGACGCCGACACCGTGCTGGTCAAGGTCGACCAGCTCGGCGCCGCCTGCCACACCGGCGCCCGCACCTGCTTCGACGCCGACGTGCTGCTGCAGGACGACGGCGCGGGCTCCCGCGGGTCCGCCCCGGATCAGTAAGGTCACCGGCCATGGACCTCGAGACGTTCCGCAAGCTGGCCGGCGACCGCCGCGTCATCCCCGTCACCCGCAAGCTCCTCGCCGACGGCGACACCCCGGTCGGGCTGTACCGCAAGCTCGCCGGCGAACGCCCCGGCACCTTCCTGCTGGAGTCCGCCGAGAACGGACGCTCCTGGTCCCGTTACTCCTTCGTCGGCGTGCGGTCCGCGGCCACCCTGACCGAGCGCGACGGGCAGGCCCACTGGCTGGGCACCCCGCCCGTCGGCCTGCCCGCCGAGGGCGACCCGCTGGCCGCCCTGCGCGCCACCCTGGAGGCCCTGCACACCCCCCGCGACCTCGCCCACGACCTGGGCCTGCCGCCGTTCACCGGCGGCATGGTCGGCTACCTCGGCTACGACATCGTGCGCCGCCTGGAGAAGATCGGCCCCGGCGACCGCGACGACCTGCGGCTGCCCGAGCTGACCATGCTCCTCACCAGCGACCTGGCCGTCATGGACCACTGGGAGGGCTCCGTCCTGCTGATCGCCAACGCGATCAACCACAACGACCTCGACACCGGCGTCGACGAGGCCTACGCGGACGCCGTCGCCCGCCTCGACGCCATGGAGGCGGACCTCTCGCGCGCGGTTCCCCAGCCCCCCGCCGTCCTGCCGCCCTCCGAACTCCCCGAGTACACCGCGCTGTGGGGCGGCCCCGACTACCAGGCCGCCGTCGAGGACATCAAGGAGCGCATCCGGGCCGGGGAGGCCTTCCAGGTGGTCCCCTCCCAGCGCTTCCAGACGCCGTGCGCGGCGAGCGCGCTGGACGTCTACCGGGTGCTGCGGGCCACCAACCCCTCGCCGTACATGTACCTGTTCCGGTTCCCCTGCGGGGACGGAAGCGCGTTCGACGTGGTCGGCTCGTCCCCCGAGGCGCTGGTGAAGGTCGAGGACGGGCGGGCCATGGTGCACCCCATCGCCGGCACCCGGCACCGCGGCGCCACCCCGCGCGAGGACCAGGCCCTCGCCGAGGAGCTCCTCGCCGACCCCAAGGAGCGCGCCGAGCACCTCATGCTCGTCGACCTCGGCCGCAACGACCTCGGCCGGGTCTGCGAGCCGGGCTCGGTCGAGGTCGTGGACTTCATGTCCATCGAGCGGTACTCGCACGTCATGCACATCGTCTCCACGGTGACCGGGCGCGTCGCGCCCGGCCGCACCGCCTTCGACGTGCTGACGGCGTGCTTCCCGGCCGGCACCCTCTCCGGCGCCCCGAAGCCCCGCGCGATGCAGATCATCGACGAGCTCGAACCGTCCCGGCGCGGCCTGTACGGCGGCTGCGTCGGCTACCTCGACTTCGCCGGCGACTCCGACACCGCCATCGCCATCCGCACCGCCCTGCTGCGCGACGGCACCGCGTACGTCCAGGCCGGCGCGGGCGTCGTCGCCGACTCCGACCCGGTCGCCGAGGACACCGAGTGCCGCAACAAGGCGGCGGCCGTGCTGCGCGCCGTGCACACGGCGAACCGGCTGGGGCGCTAGGGGCTGTCGTTCGGATCACGCCGCGGACGCGGGGCCCGGCACGCGCGTCCGCGGCGTTGTCGTCGGTTGCCGATGCTCCGCATCGCCGCCCTCCTCCGCCTTGCGGCCGCACGCACCGGGCCCCGCTCACCGGCGCCGACGACACACAGTCGATTCCCCGCGACCTGATCCGAACGACAGCCCCTAGCGGACCGCCCCGCGGGCCGGTGGGGCGTTTCTCACGTCAGCCCCGGGTGAGGGTTCGCCCGGGGTTCAGGCGATAGTGGGGGATGTGACTGCCGTACCTCACCCCCGTTCCGAAGCCTCCGGATCCGCCCGGGCCGGCCGCCTCAGCCTCGCCGCCGCGCTGCTGTGCGGCGCGGCGGGCGCGGCCGTGGCGCTGCTCGCCACCCGGCAGAAGTGGTCGGAGGGCACCGCGACGGTGGCCGGCGGCGCCTTCCCCCTGACCGCCCGGGGCAGTGACGTCACGGGTGTCCCCGCGGCCCTGGCCGTCGTGGGCCTCGCCGCGCTCGTCGCCGTGTTCGCCGTCCGCCGCGCCGGGCGCCTCGTGGTCGCCGCGCTGCTCGCGCTCTGCGGCGCGGGCACCGTCGTCGCGGCCCTGCTCGGCGCCTCCGACGGCTCCGCGCTCGACGAGAAGGCCGCCGAGGCCTCCGGCGACACCTCCGCCACCGTCGCCGCCCTCACCCACACGGCCTGGCCGTACGTCGCGGCCGCCGGCGGCGTCCTCATCCTGCTGGCCGGACTGCTCGCCCTGCGCTTCGGCCGGCTGTGGCCCGCGATGTCCGGCCGCTACGAGCGCGGCGGAGCGCCCCGGACGCGCCGCCGCGCCCCGGCCGTCGACCCCGACCGGCCCGAGGAGCTGTGGAAGGCCCTGGACCGGGGCGAGGACCCGACCGGGGCGTGAACCCGGCCGCGGCGGACGCGCGGGACACCACCCCCGCTCACCGCCCGCCCGCGGGTGCGGGACAATGACCACGAGCGTCCTGCTCAGACACGCACACAGCAACGAGGAGCAAGCAATGGCGGGCAGCAGCCACGGTCACACCCCGGCCGCCTGGACCGGTGTCATCATCGCCTTCATCGGTTTCTGCGTCGCGGGCGCGTTCATGGTCATGGCCCAGCCGGTGGGCTTCTGGGCCGGCATGGGCATCGTGATCCTCGGCGGTGTCGTCGGCGCCGTCATGCGCGCGATGGGCATGGGCCAGCCGAAGGACCTGCACCCCGTGCACCAGCGGACCGGCGACCGGGAGCCGGCGGGCGCCCAGGGCTGAACCGCGCGGCACCGGGCGGGCGGACGCACCGCGCCGAGGGGCGGGCCGGCACCGGGGTGCCGCGGCCGCCCCTCACGCGTGCGCGGGGCACAATGCCTGTCGTGAACACCGACAGCCCGAGGGAGACACGGAGCCTGCCGGGCCGCCTGGCCCTCCCCGCCGGAGTGCTCGCGGCCGTCGCCGGCGCCTTCGCGTACGTGGGGGCGGTGGACCCCAACGAGCCCGGCCACTACCCGGTCTGCCCGCTGCTGCGCCTGACCGGCCTGTACTGCCCCGGGTGCGGCGGGCTGCGCAGCGCCCACGCCGTCGCCCACGGGGACCTCCTGACGGCGCTGCGGGACAACGCGGCGGCCGTCGTCGGCTGTCTGGGCTTCGCCGTGCTGTGGACCGTCTGGGTGGTCCACGTCGTGCGGGGCCGGCCGCTGCGCGTCGAACCCTCGTCGGCGCACCTGTGGACCGTGGGGGCGTTGCTGCTGGTCTTCACCGTGGTGCGCAACCTGCCGTTCGGCGGCTGGCTGCGTCCCTGATCACCGGCCGGGCGTCCGCACCGTGGGACCGGCGTCAACCGGAGGCGAAGCCTTCGCCCGGGTCCGGATACCATCACAGTGACCACCGGTTTCGCCTCACGATCCGCCCCCGGGCGGCCCGCGGCGGAGTCGACCGCTTCGAACAGCCGACCGTCTGGAAGGGGGCCACTCGCGTGAGTGTGCTCGACGAGATCATCGACGGAGTCCGTGCCGACCTCGCGGAGCGGCAGGCGCGCGTCAGCCTCGACGAGCTCAAGGAGCGCGCCGCGAAGGCTCCCGCCGCCAAGGACGGCGTCGCCGCGCTGAAGGGCGACGGCGTCAAGGTCATCTGCGAGGTCAAGCGCTCCAGCCCGTCCAAGGGCGCGCTCGCCGCGATCGCCGACCCGGCCGCGCTCGCCGCGGACTACGAGGCGGGCGGCGCGTCCGTCATCTCCGTCCTGACCGAGCAGCGCCGCTTCGGCGGCTCGCTGGCCGACCTGGAGGCGGTCCGCGCGCGCGTGGACATCCCCGTGCTGCGCAAGGACTTCATCGTCACGTCGTACCAGCTGTGGGAGGCCCGGGCGTACGGCGCCGACCTCGCGCTGCTGATCGTGGCGGCCCTCGACCAGCCGGCCCTGGAGTCGCTGATCGAGCGCGCGGTGTCCATCGGGCTCACCCCGCTGGTCGAGGTGCACGACGAGGACGAGGTGGAGCGCGCCGTGGACGCGGGCGCCCGGGTCATCGGCGTCAACGCGCGCAACCTGAAGACGCTGGAGGTCGACCGCTCCACCTTCGAGCGGGTCGCCCCCGAGATCCCCGACCACCTCGTCAAGATCGCCGAGTCGGGCATCCGCGGCCCCCACGACCTCATCGCGTACGCCAACGCCGGCGCCGACGCGGTCCTGGTCGGCGAGTCCCTCGTCACCGGCCGCGACCCCAAGACCGCCGTCGCCGACCTGGTGGCCGCCGGTGCGCATCCCGCACTCCGCCACGGGCGGGACTGATTCCCCGGTAGGCTTGGCGCCGATGACACTCCCGACGACCGTGCCGACCACGGACCGCTACGCCCGCCTCGCGCGCGGCTGCCGGCCCCGTGGCTGCCGCGCGCCCGCCCGCCGGGTGCACGGCCGCCGGGTGCGGTACGTCATCGGCGACGAGCCCGGCCAGGTGAACGGCATGCGATGGCAGCGCCCCTGAAGGGGCGCGGGGAACTGCGCGAGCGACCACCCACGGCCTGAGGCCGACGAGCCACCCCGCCCCCCACGGCGACCAGTGTCGACAACACACTCACCGTGAGGTTTCCGCATGCCCAGCGAGTTCTTCGTTCCCGACCCCGAGGGTCGGGTCCCCGGCGCCGACGGCTACTTCGGCGCGTTCGGCGGCAAGTTCATCCCGGAGGCGCTCGTCGCCGCCGTGGACGAGGTCGCCGTCGAGTACGACAAGGCCAAGCACGACCCCGAGTTCGCCCGCGAACTCGACGACCTGCTGGTCCACTACACCGGCCGCCCGAGCGCCCTCACCGAGGTGCCCCGGTTCGCCGAGCACGCCGGCGGCGCCCGCGTCTTCCTCAAGCGGGAGGACCTCAACCACACCGGCTCCCACAAGATCAACAACGTGCTCGGCCAGGCCCTGCTCACCAGGCGCATGGGCAAGACCCGGGTGATCGCCGAGACCGGCGCCGGGCAGCACGGCGTCGCCACCGCCACCGCGTGCGCCCTGTTCGGCCTCGACTGCACCATCTACATGGGCGAGATCGACACGCAGCGCCAGGCCCTGAACGTGGCCCGGATGCGCATGCTCGGCGCCGAGGTCATCGCCGTGAAGTCCGGCAGCCGCACCCTGAAGGACGCCATCAACGAGGCGTTCCGCGACTGGGTCGCCAACGTCGACCACACCCACTACCTCTTCGGGACCGTCGCCGGGCCCCACCCCTTCCCGGCCATGGTCCGCGACTTCCACCGCGTGATCGGCGTCGAGGCCCGCCGCCAGCTCCTGGAGCGCGCCGGACGCCTGCCGGACGCCGCCGTCGCCTGCGTCGGCGGCGGTTCCAACGCCATCGGCCTGTTCCACGCGTTCATCCCGGACGCCTCCGTCCGCCTCATCGGCTGCGAGCCCGCCGGGCACGGCGTCGAGACCGGCGAGCACGCGGCGACCCTGACCGCGGGCGAGCCCGGCATCCTGCACGGCTCGCGCTCGTACGTCCTCCAGGACGACGAGGGCCAAATCACCGAGCCGTACTCCATCTCGGCCGGTCTGGACTACCCCGGCATCGGACCGGAGCACGCGTACCTGAAGGACTCCGGCCGCGGCGAGTACCGCGCGGTCACCGACGACGCGGCCATGCAGGCCCTGCGCCTGCTGTCGCGCACCGAGGGCATCATCCCGGCCATCGAGAGCGCCCACGCGCTGGCCGGCGCCCTGGAGGTCGGCAGGGAGCTGGGCGAGGACGGCCTGATCGTCGTCAACCTCTCCGGCCGCGGCGACAAGGACATGGACACCGCCGCGCGCTACTTCGGCCTGTACGACACCGACGCCGAGGTCGCCGCCGACGAGGCCGGCGGCACCGCCGAGATCCAGGGGGACGCCAAGTGAGCGGGAACATCCAGCTGTTGTCGGACACCCTCGCCGCGGCGCGGTCCGAGGGGCGCGCGGCGCTCATCGCCTACCTCCCGGCCGGGTTCCCGACCGTGGACGGCGGCATCGAGGCGATCAAGGCCGTCTTCGACGGCGGCGCCGACGTCGTGGAGGTGGGCCTGCCGCACAGCGACCCGGTCCTCGACGGCCCGGTCATCCAGACCGCCGACGACATCGCCCTGCGCGGCGGCGTGAGGATCGCCGACGTCATGCGGACGGTCCGCGAGGCCCACGAGGCCACCGGCAAGCCCGTCCTCGTCATGACGTACTGGAACCCCGTCGACCGCTACGGCGTGGAGCGCTTCACCGCCGAGCTCGCCGAGGCGGGCGGCGCCGGGTGCATCCTGCCCGACCTGCCCGTCCAGGAGTCGGCGCTGTGGCGGGAGCACGCCGAGAAGCACGGTCTCGCGACCGTCTTCGTCGTCGCCCCCAGCAGCAAGGACGCACGGCTCGCCGAGATCACCGCGGCGGGCAGCGGCTTCGTCTACGCCGCCTCCCTGATGGGCGTCACCGGCACCCGCGCGTCGGTCAGCTCGCAGGCCCGGGACCTGGTGGAACGCACCCGGGCCACCGGCACCGACCTGCCGGTCTGCGTCGGACTCGGCGTCTCCACCCCCGCCCAGGCCGCCGAGGTCGCCGGCTTCGCCGACGGTGTGATCGTCGGCTCGGCGTTCGTCAAGCGGATGCTGGACGCCCCGGACGAGGAGGCCGGCGTCGAGGCCGTCCGCGCGCTCGCCGCCGACCTCGCCCGCGGAGTGCGCGGCCGGGCGTGACACCCCGGGTGTGACGGCCCGGAGACCGCACGGGTCCCTCGTACGGGTGGACCTGGGACCGGGGAGGCGCGCTGCGCCTCCCCGGTTCGTTCTGCGGGGTGTGAGCGAGAAGAACCGTGAGGGAAAGCGCACCGCCCGGGAGCGGCTGGCGGAAGAGCGTGAGAAGCAGAAGTCCGCGGAGAGGCGTCGGCGGACGCTCATCGTGGGCGCCACCGTCGTCGGCGTCCTGGGGCTCGCGGCGGTGATCGGCGTCGTCGCCGCCAACGCCGGCAAGGACGACGGCGCCGACGCGGGCCCGGTCGTGGCGCCCTCGGGCGCGCAGGGCAAGGACGCCCTGGCGATCCCGGTCGGCAAGGACTCCGCCGCGTCCACGCTCACGGTGTGGGAGGACTTCCGCTGCCCGGCCTGCAAGGCCTTCGAGCAGGCGTACCGCCCCACGATCCACGAGCTGACGGACGCCGGGCAGCTGAAGGTGGAGTACCACCTGGTCACCCTCATCGACGGCAACATGGGCGGCACCGGCTCCGGCGCCTCGGCCAACGCCGCGGCCTGCGCCCAGGACGCCGGGAAGTTCACCGCGTACCACGACGTGCTGTTCGACAACCAGCCCCGGGAGATCGACGACGCCTACGCGGAGAACGACAAACTGATCGAGCTGGCCGGCAAGGTCGACGGCCTGGACACGCCCGCCTTCCGCACCTGCGTCGAGGACGGCACGCACGACGGCTGGGTCGCCAAGTCGCACCAGGCCTTCCGCGACGGCGACTTCTCCGGCACCCCGACCGTGCTGCTGGACGGCAAGAACATCTACCAGGACCGCACGATGACCCCCGCCAAGCTGAAGCAGCTCGTGCAGCAGGCCGCGAAGGGCTGAGGCGCCGCCTGTTATGGAGCCGTTGCCGGGCTGCCCGCCGTGGGTCCGGCCCGGCACGGTAGCGTCGACCTTGCCATGGAACTTGCCTACATTCCCAGCCCTTCGCGCGGGGTGCTGTACCTCGGCCCCATTCCGCTGCGCGGCTACGCGTTCTGCATCATCGCCGGCGTCTTCGTCGCCGTCTGGCTCGGCAACAGGCGCTGGATCGCCCGGGGTGGGCGGGCCGGCACGGTCGCCGACATCGCCGTCTGGGCCGTGCCGTTCGGCCTGGTCGGCGGCCGGCTCTACCACGTGATCACGGACTACGAGCTGTACTTCAGCGAGGGCCGTGACTGGGTGGACGCCTTCAAGATCTGGGAGGGCGGCCTCGGCATCTGGGGCGCGATCGCGCTCGGCGCGCTGGGCGCGTGGATCGGCTGCCGGCGCCGGGGCATCCCGATGCCCGCGTACGCCGACGCCGTCGCGCCGGGCATCGCCCTCGCGCAGGCCATCGGCCGCTGGGGCAACTGGTTCAACCAGGAACTGTACGGGCGGTCCACCGACCTGCCGTGGGCGCTGGAGATCACGTCCTCGGCGGACGGGCGGGTTCCGGGCACGTACCACCCGACGTTCCTGTACGAGTCGCTGTGGTGCGTCGGCGTCGCGCTGCTGGTCGTCTGGGCCGACCGCCGCTTCAAGCTGGGCCACGGCCGGGCGTTCGCGCTGTACGTCGCCGCGTACTGCGCGGGCCGCTTCTGGATCGAGTACATGCGCGTCGACGACGCCCACCACATCCTCGGCCTGCGGCTGAACAACTGGACCGCGATGGTCGTGTTCGTGCTCGCGGTGGTCTACATCGTGCTGTCGGCGAAGAAGCGGCCCGGCCGGGAAGAGGTCGTGGAGCCGGGCGCCGGGTCCTCCGGCGGGGACGCCGGGACGGCGGACGCCGAGGGCGTGGACGCCGACGGCGCGGCCGCGGACGGCGGGACGTCCGACGCGGAGCCCGCCGGGCGGAAGCGGGGCGGCGACGCGTCCGAGGAGAAGTCCGACGCCGGGGAGAAGGCGGACGCGCAGGACGGGGCCGGGTCGCTGAAGAAGAGCTGACGCCGGCACGATGCCACGAGGGGCGCCCGGAGCTTTCCGGGCGCCCCTCGGCGTGCGGGTCAGCCCCGGCGGGCCAGGGACAGGGTGCGGCGGGCCGCCGCCACCACCGCCGCGTCGATGAAGGTGCCGTCCGGGAGCGCCTGGGCGCCCTGCTCGGCCAGGGCGGCCTTGACGATCGTCTCCGCCCGGTCGATCTCCCGCAGGGTGGGCAGGTACGCCCGCTCGATCACCGGGAGCTGACGGGGGTGGATGGCCGCGCGGCCCAGGAAGCCCAGGGCGCGGCCGTGCGCGCAGGACGCGGCCAGGGACCGCAGGTCGCGGGTGTCGGGGTGGACGGACTGCGTCGGCGGGGGCAGGCCCGCCGCACGGGCCGCGACGACCACCCGGGAGCGGGACCAGTCGAGGCCCGCGTCGTCGCGGACGCCCAGGTCGGCGCCGAGGTCGGCCTCGCCGAGCGCGATGCCGCGCAGGGAGGCGTGGGCCGTGGCGACGGCGAAGGCGTGCTCGACGCCGAGGGCCGTCTCCAGGAGCGCGTACAGCGGCAGCGGGCCCGCGTGCGCGGACACCGCGCGGCGCGCGACCCGTACGACGTCGGCGGGGGAGGACACCTTGGGGAGGCGGAGTCCGGACAGGCCCGGGGCCGGGATCACGGCTGCGAGGTCGGCCTCGGCCCAGGGGCCGCCGAGGGCGTTGACGCGGACGTGCACCGGGACGGGGGGCCGGTCGTGGAGCAGTTCGGCGGTGGCGGCGCGGGCGTACGGTTTGCGGTCGGGGGCGACCGCGTCCTCCAGGTCGATCACCACCACGTCGGCGCCGGAGCGCAGGGCCTTGGCGACCACGTGCGGGCGGTCGCCCGGGGCGTACAGCCAGGTGAGGGGGAACGTCACAGCGCGCCCTCCGCGCGCAGGGCGGCCACCTCGTCGGGGGTGAGGCCCGCCTCGGCCAGGACCTCGTCGGTGTCCGCGCCGTGCGGGCGGCCGGCCCAGCGGATCCGGCCGGGGGTGGCGGAGAGACGGAACAGGACGTTCTGCATGCGGACGGTGCCCAGCTCCGGGTCGTCCACGGCGGTGATCGTGTCCAGGGCCTGGTACTGCGGGTCCGCCATCACGTCCCGGACGTCCTGGACGGGGGCCACCGCCGCCTCCGCCTTCTCGAACGCCGCGAGAACGTCCGCGCGGGAGCGGGCGCCGATCCAGGCGCCGACCGCCTCGTCCAGGACGTCGGCGTGGCGGGCCCGGTCGGCGCCCGTGGCGAACCACGGCTCGTCGATCAGCTCCGGGCGGCCCACCAGGTGCATGACGCGTTCGGCGACCGACTGGGCCGAGGTGGAGACGGCGACCCAGGTGCCGTCGGCGGTGCGGTAGGTGTTGCGCGGCGCGTTGTTCTGGGAGCGGTTGCCGGTGCGGGGCTGGACGTGGCCGAGCTGGTCGTACCAGATCGGCTGGGGGCCCAGGGCGGTCAGCATCGGCTCGATCAGGGCGAGGTCGACGACCTGGCCCTCGCCGGTGCGCTCGCGCGCGGCCAACGCGGTCATGACGGCGTAGGCCGTGGTCAGGCCCGCGATGGAGTCCGCCAGGCCGAACGGCGGCAGGGTCGGGGGCGCCCCGGGCTCACCGGTGATCGCGGCGAAGCCGCTCATCGCCTCGGCCAGGGTGCCGAAGCCGGGGCGGTGGGCGTAGGGGCCGAACTGGCCGAAGCCGGTGACGCGGGCGAGGACCAGGCGCGGGTTGGCGGCCGACAGCTCCGGCCAGCCCAGCTCCCACTTCTCCAGGGTGCCGGGGCGGAAGTTCTCGATGATCACGTCGGTGCCGGCGGCGAGGCGCAGCAGGGTGGCGCGGCCGCCGGGCGTCGACAGGTCCAGGGTGATGGTGCGCTTGTTGCGGCCGAGCAGCTTCCACCACAGCCCCACGCCGTTCTTCGCCGGGCCGTGGCCGCGGGAGGGGTCGGGCTTGGCGGGGTGCTCGACCTTGACGACCTCCGCGCCGAAGTCGCCGAGGAGGGTGGCGGCGAGCGGGCCGGCGAAGAGGGTGGCGAGGTCGAGGACGCGGAGGCCGGTGAGCGGGGCGGCGGGCCGGGGGGCGGCGGGTGCCTGCGCTGCGGCGGGGGCGGGCCGGGTCATGGGCGGGAGGCCTCCAGGTGCGTGAGGTGGGCCAGGGTGTCGAAGCCGGTGCCGTGGAAGTCGCCGACGGAGGTGGCCAGCCGGTTCTTGAGCGGGGCCGTCCAGCGGTCGGGCAGGGCGGCGGGGGAACCGGCGAGGAGGGCGGCGACGCCGCCGGCGGTCGCGCCGTTGGAGTCGGTGTCCCAGCCGCCCGAGACGGCGCGGCAGACGGAGCCGCCGAAGTCGCCGTCGGCGTGGGTGAGGGCGGCGGCGATCAGGGCGGTGTTGGGGACGGCGTGCACCCAGTGGTGCGTCGCGCCGTAGGCGGCGTGCAGGTGGTCGACGACGGTGTCGAACTCCTCGTGGGCGTGCGCCAGCCGGATCGCGTGCCGCACGGCCCGGGCCAGCCGGGAGCGCGGCGGGACGACCGACAGGCCGGTGCGCAGGCAGCCGTGCACGTCGTGGGCGCCGGTCGCGGCGGCGGCGGTGACGGCCGCCGCGAACATCGCCGCGTAGACGCCGTTGGCGGTGTGGGTGAGAGTGGCGTCGCGGTGGGCCTGCTCGGCGGCGGCGGCCGGGTCGCCGGGGTTGGTCCAGCCGTGCAGGTCGGCGCGGATCAGGGCGCCGATCCACTCGCGGAACGGGTTGCGGTGGCGGGCGGTGCGCGGGGGCTCCAGGCCGGTGAGCAGGTTGCGGTAGGCGACGCGCTCGGCGGTGAAGGTCCGCCCGGCCGGGAGCTCGTCGAGCCAGACGCGGGCCACGTCCGCAGTGGTGAAGGCCCTGCCGTGGCGCTGCAGGAGGACGAGGTTGAGCAAGGGGTAGTTGAGGTCGTCGTCCTCGGGCATGCCGTCGATGGTCTCGGCCAGGGAGGTGGGGGCCGAGCGGCGGTTCCAGGGGTACGCGGCGAGGAGGTCCGGGGGGACTCCCCGGGCCGTGAAGTACGTGGTCAGCGGCCAGTTGCCGGTGGCCGCGGCGAGTCGGCGGATGCCGTCGAGGGGGAGTTTCTCCACGGGCTTGCCCAGCAGGCAGCCGACGGCCCGGCCCAGCCAGGCGGCCTCCAGGGCCGCCGGGGACACCGGCCTCCGGCCGGCCGGGGCGGGCCAGTCGGGGCACAGGGCCCTGATCCCGGCCAGGCCGGTCGGCTCGTCGTCCGCCGACCTGGCGGGCAGGTCCGCCAGTTCGTCCAGCAGGTCCTCCGCCAGTTGCCGCAGGTAGCGGGAGGGCGGCCGCGGGGACGCGCCCGCCCGTTCGGGGGCCGGCGCGCCGCCGGCCGCCCTCCAGCGCGCGGCGATCACGGACGCCTCGCGGCCGTCCAGCGCCGCCTGCCGCAGCTCGTGGCCGATCAGGTCTTCCGGCTGGACCCAGGTCAGTCGGAGCATCCGGTGCCTCCGAGTGCCGCGAAGGCGTCCTCGTGGGCGCGGCGCCGGCGGACGTCCCGCGCGAAGATCTCGCGGGCGGTCGCGGTGAGGGTGCGCGCCGGTTCCCACAGGTCCAGGCGGCTGGCCTCGGCCACCGTCTTCGCCCAGTCCTCCGGGACGGGCGAGCCGAGCGCCCCGGCCAGCGCGCCCGCCATCGTGGCGATGGAGTCGCAGTCGCGGCCGTAGTTGACGGCGCCGAGGACCGCGTGCCGGTAGTCGCCGCGGGCGACGACCAGCATGCCGAGCGCGACGGGGAGCTCCTCGACGGCGTGCAGGCGCGAGGGGCGGCGGGCGCCCAGGGAGGGGGAGCGGTAGTCGGGGCCCACCGTGTCGTACGGGGCGACCGCCGCCCGCAGGGGGCGCAGCGCCGACTCGAAGTCCCGGTGCCGGGACGCCTCCTCGCAGACCCGCTCGACGGCGGTCCGGGTGCCGTCCTTGGCCAGCGCCAGGCAGGCCGCGACCACCGAGTCCGGGGTGGCGCCGGGCGCGCAGGCCGCCGCCACCGCCGCCGCGAACACGCCCGCCGCCTCACGGCCGTACGACGACTGGTGGGCGCCCGCGACGTCCAGCGCCTCGGCGTACGCGGCGCGCGGGTGGGCCGCGTTGACCAGCCCGACCGGGGCCATGTACATCGCGGCACCGCAGTTGACGATGTTGCCGACGCCCGCCTCGCGCGGGTCCACGTGGCCGTAGTGCAGCCGCGCCACCAGCCACTTCTCCGCCAGGAAGATCCGGTGCAGGGGCAGGGCCTCGCTCTCCAGCTCCGGGATCCAGCGCGGGGTCGTCATCAGGTCCGGGACCAGGTGCTCGGCGACCGCGTAGGCGTCGAGGTGGTCGCGGACCGCGGCGTACACGCGGACCAGCGCGTGCGTCATGAGGGTGTCGTCGGTGACGTGGCCGTCGCCCTTGTGGTAGGGGGCGAGGGGGCGGGCGGTGCGCCAGGCCTCGCCGTTCCAGGGGCCGACGACGCCGTGGACGCGGCCGCCGTGGCGTTCGGTGATCTGCTCCGGGGAGTAGCCCTCGACCGGACCGCCGAGGGCGTCGCCGACGGCGGCTCCCACCAGGGCGCCGGTGATCCGTTCGTCCAGACGGGCTCCCGGGCTCTGGGTGCTTTCTTCCTCTGTGGGGGTCATGCCCCGAATCATCCTCCTGGTGGGGCCGGTTGCGCGGCTTCCAGCAGTCCGGCGAGTTCCACCAGGTCCGTGCCGGTGAGCCGGGGCAGGACGCAGCCGGGGAGCGTGCGGCAGGCCTCCCGCCAGGACGCCGGGATCGCCGCGCCGCCGCCCAGCGCGCCGGTCAGGGCGCCCGCCAGGGCCGGGGCGGAGTCGGCCACCCGGGACAGGCAGGCCGCCGCGGGGACCGCCTCCGCGATACGGCCGCGGGCGGCGGTCGCCAGGGCCAGGGCGACCGGGACGGTCTCGGCGGCGGCGATGCCGTAGCTGTAGACGTGGTCGACGATCTGGTGCTCCAGGGACGGGACCAGGGCGAAGGCGCTGTCGGCGCCGCGGGCCAGCGCCAGGGCGTGGCGGGCGTTGCGGCCGATCTCCGTCTCCTCGGGCAGTTCGCCGAGCGCGGCGGTGACGCAGGCGTCGACGTCCGCGCCCGCCAGGGCGAGCGCGAGGGCCGCCGCCATGGCCCGCGCCCCGTGCACCCCGTCGCCGTCCTGGGTGTAGCGGGCGTCGAACTCGGCCAGGGCGGCGGCGCGCCGCGGGTCGCCGGGGTGGGCCGCGGCCAGGACGCAGGCGCGCACGCAGGCCGCGTCGTCGAAGTAGTGCGGGTTGTCGTGTCCGGTGGCGGGCGGGCGCAGGCCGGTGGCGAGGTTGCCCAGTCCGGCCCGTACGGAGATGCGGGCGCGCAGGGGGAGGACGGCCGACTCGGTCTCGGGGGCCCGTTCGGTGGCCGCGGCCACCTCGGCGGCCAGGGCGCTCCAGGTGAGGTCGATGGCGGCGCGGGTGCGGCGTTCGCGGCTCAGGTCGCCGAGGGCGGTGTCGTCGCCGGCGTGCAGGACGGCCTCCGCGGCGAAGACCGCCCACTCGGCGTCGTCGGAGGGGCCGAGGCGCAGGGGTTCGGGGGGCTGGTTGAGGGCGATCGGCACGGGAAGGGTCGTCGTGGCGTTCCGCTCGGCGAAGAGGTCCAGCTCGCGGGTGAGGCGGCGGGTCCACTCGGGCATGCGGGCCGCCCTGTGCCGGGCGGCGGGCCAGCCGGCGGCGTCGCCCGCGGCGAGGCCGAGCAGGAGGCCCTCGACACGGCGTGCCCGCGGGGGCCGGGCGGACGTGGCCCCGGCTGCGCCTTCGGCCGCCGTGTGCCCGCCCGAGCGGCCTCGGCCGCCGGGTGCGGAGGGCCCCGGCGGCGGGTCCCCGCCGTCGGCGGCCGCCGGGCCGGTGACGGTGCCCGCCCCGCCCTCGCCCCAAGGGGCCGGCGGCCTCATGGAGCACCCTCCGCCTGATGGGCCGTCGGCGCGTGGGCGATCGTGACGTGGGCTGTGCCCACCGCGTTCTCCTGGTCCCCCGGGGCGGGTGGTCTCATGGGGCGGTCTCCGTCTCGTGGGACGTCAGCGCGTACGCGGCCGGGTCCGCAGGTGCGGCGCCGTTCCCCCGCACGGGTTCGGTGTGCAGTACGGCGCCGTCGTGGCCGGTCAGCAGGTCCGCGATCGCCAGGACGTGGTGGCCCGCCATGGCCGGCAGGCAGCTGCCCCGGGCCGGGCCGATCGCCGCCGCCCACGGGGGCGGGATCGCCGAGACGCCCTGGGTCGCGCCGGCCAGGGCGCCCGCGACCGCCGCGGTGGTGTCGGCGTCGCGGCCCATGTTCACGGCCGTCAGCACGGCCTGCCTGAAGTCGCCGTCGGCGGCCGCGTACGCGCCGAAGGCGAGGGCGACGGCCTCGGGGGCCAGGTCGGTCCACGGGTAGCCGCCGATGACGACCGCGGAGCGGACCGCCCGCTCGCCCCGGTGGGCGGCGGCCGCCGCCCGGCGCAGCGAGCGGGCGGTCCAGGAGTCGTCCGGGACGACCGCGAGGGCCGCGGCCACGACCGCGGTCACCGGCGCGCCGGCCATCGCCGCCGCCACCCCCGCCGCGACCGCCTGGCCGCCGTAGATGCCCTCGCCGTCGTGGCTCACCGAGCCGTCGATCGCCACCAGGCGGGCCGCCTCCGCGGGGCGGCCCGCCGCGAACACGCCGTGCGGCGCCGCGCGCATGGCCAGACCGTCGCTCCAGGCGTGGCGGTGCTGGGCGGAGATCGGGGCGGCCAGGCCCCGGCGCAGGTTCTCCAGGGTGCCGCGTTCGCTGAAGCCGGCGCCGCGGAACGGGCCCTCCTCGCGGTCGGCGATCCACTCGTGCCAGGCCGCCTCGACGTGGGCCGGGGTGAGCGCGCGGCCGTGCCGGGCCAGCAGGAGGCCGGAGAAGATCGCGTACTCGGTGTCGTCGGTGCCCGCGGGGCGGTCGACGACGAACCCCGTGATGCGGCCCCACTTCGCCCGGATCTCGGAGGGCTTCATGTTCTCGGCCGGTGCCCCGAGGGCGTCGCCGACGGCCAGGCCGAGCAGCGCGCCGCGCGCCCGCTCACGCAGTTCGGCGGCGTCCCCGGGCACGGGGACCGAGGGGGTGCAGGCGATCGACGCCATACCGGCCTCCTCTCCGGACACGGGAGTCCTTTGCGGAACTGTCCCCGGTGGGGCGGCCGGCGCAGCCTCACCGGCCCCAGCGTCACCCGGTCGACATATGTGCAAGGTCGTCATCGAATGAGCGGCAAAGGGTAAAACCGCAGGTTAGCCCAGCCTTTCCTTGCTGGCGGGCGGGAATGGCGAGGCGTACTTTGGGCGTTGTCGAAGAGTAGAACGAATCCAAAGAAGCGCTCGGCGCGTACGTCCGCACCACCGCAGGGGGACCGCATGGCCATCATCGAGACCGAAGCGACACTGCACGAGGCGCACCGCGACAACCACACCCACCGGGACGTCAACGGCGGCTGGCTGCGCCCCGCCGTCTTCGGCGCGATGGACGGACTGGTCTCCAACCTCGCCCTGATGACCGGTGTCGCGGGCGGCTCGGTCAGCCATCAGACCGTCGTGCTGTCCGGGCTCGCGGGCCTGGCCGCCGGCGCCTTCTCGATGGCCGCCGGCGAGTACACCTCCGTCGCCTCCCAGCGCGAGCTCGTCGAGGCGGAGCTGGACGTCGAGCGGCGCGAGCTGAGGAAGCACCCCCAGGACGAGGAGGCCGAACTCGCCGCGCTCTACCAGGCCCGGGGCGTCGAACCGGAGCTGGCGCGCGAGGTCGCCCGGCAGCTGTCCCGGGACCCCGAGCAGGCGCTGGAGATCCACGCCCGGGAGGAGCTCGGCATCGACCCCTCCGACCTGCCCTCCCCGGCCGTCGCCGCGGTGTCGAGCTTCGGCTCCTTCGCGGTGGGCGCCCTGCTGCCCGTCCTGCCGTACCTGCTCGGCGCGAGCAGCCTGTGGCCGGCCGTGCTCCTGGCGCTGCTCGGACTGTTCCTGTGCGGTGCGGTGGTGGCCAAGGTGACGGCGCGCACCTGGTGGTTCAGCGGACTGCGGCAGCTCGCCCTGGGCGGCGCGGCGGCCGGTGTGACGTACGTCCTGGGCAGCTTGTTCGGAACGGCCGTAGGATAGCGCGACTGGAACTTATGCGTTGGGCCGCATAAGTAGCCGTTACTCACTGGTTTCGCCCGCTTAACGATCGGGCATGAGCCGTAAGCGCTGTGGGCAATGAGGCCCGCAGCGCGCACCCGCGGGGTGGGCGACGACGCCCTTCCCGCCCCCTCGGGCCGCCGGACACCGATCCGACCGATCAGTCCGCGCCGGTCCCCACAGCTTCCGCCGCCGGGTGCGGCACCCCGCCGCGACCCCTGCGGCGTCCGCATGATGGAACGGATTATCCCGGTTCCCGAGAACCGCTCCATCATGTAACCTGCACGAAATTTTGCACCTACGCAGAGGGCCAACGTCGTCCCTCGGCATCTGTTCCCCCGGAGCCCCAGTGCCCGGGAGGCAGCATCACCAGCCACATGACGACGACGGGAGAGCCGATGCGTACGCCGCGCCAGCCGTCCCAGCACTCCGCGAATGGCCAGAACTGGTCCTTCATGGATGCTCGCCCTGCTGCGCAGGGTATGTACGACCCCCGCAACGAGCACGACGCCTGCGGCGTCGGCTTCGTCGCCACCCTCACCGGCGAGGCGTCCCACACGCTGGTCGAGCAGGCCCTCACCGTGCTGCGCAACCTGGAGCACCGCGGCGCCACCGGCTCCGAGCCGGACTCCGGCGACGGCGCGGGCATCCTCGCGCAGGTGCCGGACGCCTTCCTCCGCGAGGTGGCCGGATTCGACCTGCCCGAGGCCGGTTCCTACGCCGTCGGCATCGCCTTCCTGCCGGAGGACTCCACCGCCGACGCCGTCGCGCGGATCGAGACGATCGCGAGCGACGAGGGCCTGACCGTCCTCGGCTGGCGCGAGGTGCCCGTCGCCCCCGAGCTGCTGGGCGCCACCGCCCGCTCGACGATGCCCGCCTTCCGGCAGATCTTCGTCACGGACGGCGCCTCCACGGGCCTGGACCTCGACCGCCGGGCCTTCGTGCTGCGCAAGCGCGCCGAGCGCGAGGCCGGCGTCTACTTCCCCTCGCTGTCCTCCCGCACGATCGTCTACAAGGGCATGCTGACCACCGGCCAGCTGGAGCCCTTCTTCCCGGACCTGTCCGACCGCCGCTTCGCCTCCGCGATCGCGCTCGTGCACTCCCGGTTCTCGACCAACACCTTCCCGTCGTGGCCGCTGGCACACCCCTACCGGTTCGTCGCGCACAACGGCGAGATCAACACGGTCAAGGGCAACCGCAACTGGATGGCGGCCCGCGAGTCCCAGATCGTCTCCGACCTCTTCGGCGACCAGGAGAAGATCGACCGGATCTTCCCGATCTGCACGCCCGACGCCTCCGACTCCGCCTCCTTCGACGAGGTCCTGGAGCTGCTGCACCTGGGCGGCCGGTCGCTGCCGCACTCCGTGCTGATGATGATCCCGGAGGCGTGGGAGAACCACGACTCCATGGACCCGGCCCGGCGCGCCTTCTACCAGTTCCACTCCACGATGATGGAGCCCTGGGACGGCCCCGCCTGCGTCACCTTCACCGACGGCACCCAGGTCGGCGCCGTGCTCGACCGCAACGGTCTGCGCCCCGGCCGCTACTGGGTCACCGACGACGGCCTGGTCGTCCTCGGCTCCGAGGTCGGCGTCCTGGACATCGACCCCGCCAAGGTCGTCCGCAAGGGCCGCCTGCAGCCCGGCCGCATGTTCCTCGTCGACACCGCCGAGCACCGCATCATCGAGGACGACGAGATCAAGGCCCAGCTCGCCGCGGAGAACCCCTACGCGGAGTGGCTGGAGGCCGGCGAGATCGAGCTGTCCGACCTGCCCGAGCGCGAGCACATCGTGCACACGCACGCCTCGGTCACCCGCCGCCAGCAGACCTTCGGGTACACCGAGGAGGAGCTGCGCGTCATCCTCGCGCCGATGGCCAAGGCCGGTGCCGAGCCGATCGGCTCGATGGGCACCGACTCGCCGATCGCCGCGCTGAGCGAGCGCCCGCGCCTGCTCTTCGACTACTTCACCCAGCTGTTCGCGCAGGTCACCAACCCGCCGCTGGACGCCATCCGCGAGGAGCTCGTTACCTCGCTGCGCAGCTCGCTCGGCCCGCAGGGCAACCTGCTGGAGCCGTCCGCCGCGTCCTGCCGCAGCGTCGTCCTGCCCTTCCCGGTGATCGACAACGACGAGCTGGCCAAGCTCATCCACATCAACGCCGACGGCGACATGCCCGGCTTCAAGGCCGCGACCCTGTCCGGCCTGTACCGGGTGCACGGCGGCGGCGACGCGCTGGCCGCCCGCATCGAGGAGATCTGCGCCGAGGCCGACGCGGCCATCGAGAACGGCGCCCGCCTGATCGTCCTGTCCGACCGCCACTCGGACGCCGAGCACGCCCCGATCCCGTCGCTGCTGCTCACCGCGGCCGTCCACCACCACCTCATCCGCACCAAGCAGCGCACCCAGGTGGGCCTGCTGGTCGAGGCCGGCGACGTCCGCGAGGTCCACCACGTCGCCCTGCTCATCGGCTACGGCGCCGCCGCGGTCAACCCGTACCTGGCCATGGAGTCCGTCGAGGACCTGGTCCGCGCGGGCACCTTCCTGCCCGGCGTCGAGCCCGAGCAGGCCATCCGCAACCTGATCTACGCGCTCGGCAAGGGCGTGCTGAAGGTCATGTCCAAGATGGGCATCTCGACCGTCGCCTCCTACCGCGGCGCCCAGGTCTTCGAGGCCGTCGGCCTCGACGAGGGCTTCGTGGAGAAGTACTTCAACGGCACCGCCACCAAGATCGGCGGCGTCGGCATCGACGTCATCGCCAAGGAGGTCGCCGCCCGCCACGCCAAGGCCTACCCGGCCTCCGGCATCGCTCCCGCGCACCGCGCGCTGGAGATCGGCGGCGAGTACCAGTGGCGCCGCGAGGGCGAGCCGCACCTGTTCGACCCGGAGACGGTCTTCCGCCTCCAGCACTCCACGCGCACCGGCCGCTACGACATCTTCAAGCAGTACACCGAGCGCGTGAACGAGCAGTCCGAGCGCCTGATGACGCTGCGCGGCCTGTTCGGCTTCAAGTCCGACCGGGGCCCCATCCCGATCGAGGAGGTCGAGCCGGTCTCCGAGATCGTCAAGCGGTTCTCGACGGGCGCCATGTCGTACGGCTCCATCTCCAAGGAGGCGCACGAGACCCTCGCCATCGCCATGAACCAGCTGGGCGGCAAGTCCAACACCGGTGAGGGCGGCGAGGACCCGGAGCGCCTGTACGACCCGGCGCGCCGGTCCAGCATCAAGCAGGTCGCCTCCGGCCGCTTCGGCGTGACCTCCGAGTACCTGGTCAACTCCGACGACATCCAGATCAAGATGGCCCAGGGCGCCAAGCCCGGCGAGGGCGGCCAGCTGCCCGGCCACAAGGTCTACCCGTGGGTCGCCAAGACGCGTCACTCGACGCCCGGCGTCGGCCTCATCTCGCCGCCGCCGCACCACGACATCTACTCCATCGAGGACCTGGCCCAGCTGATCCACGACCTGAAGAACGCCAACCCCCAGGCGCGCATTCACGTCAAGCTGGTCTCCGAGGTCGGCGTCGGCACGGTCGCCGCGGGCGTCTCCAAGGCGCACGCGGACGTGGTGCTCATCTCCGGCCACGACGGCGGCACCGGCGCCTCGCCGCTCACCTCGCTGAAGCACGCCGGCGGTCCCTGGGAGCTCGGCCTGGCCGAGACCCAGCAGACGCTGCTGCTCAACGGCCTGCGCGACCGGATCGTGGTGCAGACCGACGGCCAGCTCAAGACCGGCCGCGACGTCGTCATCGCCGCGCTGCTCGGCGCCGAGGAGTTCGGTTTCGCGACCGCGCCGCTCGTCGTCTCCGGCTGCGTCATGATGCGCGTCTGCCACCTGGACACCTGCCCGGTCGGCATCGCCACGCAGAACCCGGTGCTGCGCGAGCGGTTCTCCGGCAAGGCCGAGTTCGTCGTGAACTTCTTCCAGTTCATCGCCGAGGAGGTCCGCGAGCTGCTGGCCGAGCTGGGCTTCCGCTCCATCGAGGAGGCCGTCGGCCACGCCGAGGTCCTCGACGTCACCCGCGCGGTGAACCACTGGAAGGCGCAGGGCCTGAACCTGGCCCCGCTGTTCCACGTGCCCGAGCTGCCCGAGGGCGCGGTCCGCCACCAGGTCGTCGCCCAGGACCACGGCCTGGAGAAGGCGCTCGACAACGAGCTGATCCGGCTCGCCGCCGACGCGCTGGCCGCGAACTCCGCCACCGACGCCCAGCCGGTGCGCGCCCAGGTCGCGATCCGCAACATCAACCGCACGGTCGGCACCATGCTCGGCCACGAGGTGACGAAGAAGTTCGGCGGCGCGGGCCTGCCCGACGACACCATCGACATCACCTTCACCGGCTCCGCCGGCCAGTCCTTCGGCGCCTTCGTCCCGCGCGGTGTCACGCTGCGCCTGGAGGGCGACGCCAACGACTACGTCGGCAAGGGCCTCTCGGGCGGCCGCATCGTGGTCCGCCCGGACCGCGCGGCCGACCACCTCGCCGAGTACAGCGTCATCGCCGGCAACACCATCGGCTACGGCGCCACCGGCGGCGAGATGTTCCTGCGGGGCCGGGTCGGCGAGCGGTTCTGCGTCCGCAACTCCGGCGCGCTGGTCGTCTCCGAGGGCGTGGGCGACCACGGCTGCGAGTACATGACCGGCGGTCACGCGGTCGTGCTCGGCGAGACGGGCCGCAACTTCGCGGCCGGCATGTCCGGCGGCGTCGCGTACGTCATCGACCTGGACCGCGACAACGTCAACGCCGGCAACCTGGGCGCCGTCGAGGCGCTCGACGACGCCGACCGGCAGTGGCTGCACGACGTCGTCCGCCGGCACCACGAGGAGACGGGCTCGACCGTCGCCGAGAAGCTGCTCGCCGAGTGGGACACCGCCGTGGAGCGCTTCAGCAAGATCATCCCCAGTACGTACAAGGCAGTGCTCGCCGCCAAGGACGCCGCCGAGCGAGCCGGTCTGTCCGAGACCGAGATCACCGAGAAGATGATGGAGGCGGCGATCAATGGCTGACCCGAAGGGCTTTCTGAACCACGGCCGCGAGGTCGCCAAGTCCCGCCCGGTCGAGGAGCGCGTCAGGGACTGGAACGAGGTCTACGTCCCCGGCTCCCTGCTGCCGATCATCAGCAAGCAGGCCAGCCGGTGCATGGACTGCGGCATCCCGTTCTGCCACAACGGCTGTCCGCTGGGGAACCTCATCCCCGAGTGGAACGACTACGCCTACCGCGAGGACTGGTCGGCCGCGCAGGAGCGCCTGCACGCCACCAACAACTTCCCGGAGTTCACGGGCCGGCTGTGCCCCGCTCCCTGCGAGTCGGCGTGCGTGCTCGGCATCAACCAGCCGCCGGTCACCATCAAGAACGTCGAGGTCTCGATCATCGACAAGGCGTGGGAGACCGGGGACGTCGCCCCGCAGATCCCCGAGCGCCTGTCGGGCAAGACCGTCGCCGTCATCGGCTCCGGCCCCGCGGGCCTGGCCGCCGCCCAGCAGCTGACCCGGGCCGGCCACACCGTCGCCGTCTACGAGCGCGCGGACCGCGTCGGAGGCCTCCTGCGGTACGGCATCCCCGAGTTCAAGATGGAGAAGCGGCACATCAACCGCCGCATCGAGCAGATGCGCGCGGAGGGCACCCGCTTCCGCACCGGCATCGAGATCGGCCGCGACCTGAAGGCGACGGACCTGCGCAAGCGGTACGACGCCGTGGTGCTGGCCGTCGGCGCCACCACCGCGCGCGACCTGCCGGTGCCGGGCCGCGAGCTCAAGGGCGTCTACCAGGCGATGGAGTACCTGCCGCTGGCCAACAAGGTCCAGGAGGGCGACTACGTCTCCCCGCCGGTCTCGGCCGAGGGCAAGCACGTCGTCGTCATCGGCGGCGGCGACACCGGCGCCGACTGCGTGGGCACCGCCCACCGCCAGGGCGCGGCCTCCGTCACGCAGCTGGAGATCATGCCCCGCCCGAACGAGGAGCGGAACCCGGTCTCCCAGCCGTGGCCGACCTTCCCGATGCTCTACAAGGTCACCTCGGCGCACGAGGAGGGCGGCGAGCGGGTCTACTCCGTCTCCACCACCCACTTCGAGGGCGACGAGGACGGCAACGTCCAGTGGCTGCACCTGACCGAGGTGGAGTTCGTCGACGGCAAGCTGACCCAGAAGCCGGGCACCGAGCGCAAGATCCCGGCCCAGCTGGTCACCCTCGCCATGGGCTTCACCGGCACCGACCGGGAGAACGGCCTGGTCGAGCAGCTCGGCCTGGAGCTCGACGCGCGCGGCAACATCGCCCGCGACGCCGACTTCCAGACCAACGTGCCGGGCGTGTTCGTCGCCGGTGACGCCGGCCGCGGCCAGTCGCTCATCGTCTGGGCCATCGCGGAGGGCCGCTCGGCCGCCCGCGGCGTGGACCGCTTCCTCACGGGCGCCAGCGACCTGCCGGCCCCGATCCGCCCGACGGACCGCGCCCTGGCGGTCTGACGGGCCCGGGTGACCCGAGGGTCACCCCCGGACGTCCCGCACAACGGCGTGCGGGCGGGTCATCTGGGGGGCATGCCCCCCAGACCCTCCCGAGACGGCGCCCGCCCCTGTCCCCGACCGGACGAAGGGCGGGCGCCGTCGCGCGTGCCGGGCCGGTCACGGCACCCTGAACGTGTCCCCGTACGTCTGCCACACCAGCGGCGTCCGGAGCTCCAGGTTGCCCTCGTCCAGGAAGCGGCGCTGGGCGGTGTCGATGCGGCTGGTGTCCGCGCCCGGGTGGCGGTCGGTCATGACCGCGCGGCGGACGTCGAGGAAGGCGGCCAGGTACGCCTTCTCGCTGCCGCCCGCGGCCGGGGTCTTCGCCGTGCGCAGCACCCGCTCGCGCAGGCCGTAGAAGCCGTGCGGGTGGGTGTCCGGGCCGTGGAAGACCAGGGCGTCGTAGTACACGAACTGGCCGAGCGTGCCCAGGCCGTCCAGCTTGGCGAGGCGGACCGCCGGGTCGAAGTAGACGCGGTCGCGCTCCTCCTCCTGGGCCGCGCGGAAGGCCGGCAGCTCCGCCTCCGCCTGCCAGGCGGCGGTGAACCCGGGGTCCAGGCCCTCGTGGGAGTCCGTGCCGTCGACCTTCCGCAGGGCGGGCAGATAGCGGGCCAGGCCGTTGCCGGGGTGCTCCTCGGTGTACCGCTCGACCAGGGCGAGCAGGTCGTGCGTGCCGGTGCAGAAGCCGACGACGCCCGCCGTGTAGCCCCGGCCGTCGCCGAGGTCCTCGATGGAGCCGTACAGGCTGCGCCAGTCCAGGGTGGACTGCTGGGCGCTCGCCAGGATCCGCTGCGCCAGCTCCTTCTTCGCGGGGTCGGCCAGGCCCGCCGGCAGGCCGGCGATCACCTTGTCGTCCGCCGCCCGTTCGTGCTCGGCCCGGTCCTTGGCCTCCTCCCGGGCCTCCTGGGCCGAGGAGACCCGCGGCCGGGCCGGGGCCTCGCCGGAGTCCGGAGACACCAGGAAGTAGGCCGCCGCCGTGGCGACGACCGGAACGGCGGCGAGAAACAGCACACCGGAACGTTTCACTGGGGACCACCTACGCCTGTCGGTTTGTTCACCTTGACCGCCGTCACGGCCACCGTCACCAGCGGCAGCCCGACGTACGCCCCCGTCCGCGCCGGCGCACGGCGGTCGCGGGGCGCGTAAGCGTACGCCAGGGGCACCGCGCCGCCCGCCGGCAGACCGCCGGGGTGGCCCTGCCGGGAGGCGAGTCCCGCGGAGACCGGCGGCCACGGCAGCACCGCCACGAGGCGGTTCGCCGGACCCGTGTCCGCACCGGCCCGGCGGGGGCGGCGGCGAACAAAATATCGAACACCTGTGGACGGGCTGAGAGCAGGGGCCGCGGGTGCCGTACTCTCGGCCTGCACGTCCGGTGATCCAGGGGGGAACACGCATGGCCGCGATCAGTCTGCGCACGGTGGAGGAGACCGCGCCCGCGCTGGTCGCCCCGTACCGGAGCGCCGGGGTGTCCCTGCGCAAGCACGGGCTGGACGGGCTGCGGGCCGCGGTCTACCTGGTCGTCGACCACTCGGGGTCCATGAAGCCGTACTACCGGGACGGCACCGTGCAGGCGCTCGCCGACCGGGTGCTCGGACTGTCGGCGCACCTCGACGACGACGGCACCGTGCCGGTGGTGTTCTTCTCCACGGACGTCGACGCGGTCACCGAGATCCCGCTCGCCGGCCACCGGGGCAGCGTCGAACGGATCGTGGCCGGACTCGGGCACATGGGCAAGACCAGCTACCACCTGGCCATGGACGCGGTCATCGACCACTACCTCGACAGCGGCACGGCCGAACCCGCCCTGGTGGTCTTCCAGACCGACGGCGGGCCGATCAACAAGCTCGCCGCGGAGCGGTACCTGTGCAAGGCGGCCAGGCTGCCGCTGTTCTGGCAGTTCATCGGCTTCGGGGACCCGGACAGCAGGCAGTTCGACTTCCTGCGCCGGCTCGACGAACTGGCCGTGCCGGGGAAGCGGGCCGTCGACAACGCCGGCTTCTTCCACGCCGGCGCCGACCCGCGGCGGCTCTCCGACGCGGAGCTGTACGACCGCCTGGTCGGCGAGTTCCCGAAGTGGCTGGTGGCCGCCCGGGCGCAGGGGATCGTACGGTCCGCCTGACCGCCGCGGGGGCGCGGCCGGCTCGTCCCGACGGCCCAGCCGCACTCCTCGCCGCGTTGGCGCGGTCCCGGTGCCGTGGCACGCTGAAGGGAAGCGACGCGGAGGGCGACGACCCATGGGCGACGGCGCACGACCGAAGTACCGGACGGCGGACTCCCCGCGCGAGGACGCCTCCGGTCCGGGCGGCAGGCTCGCGGACTGGGCCGACGGCCGGCTCGGGATCTACGCGGTGGCCAAGGCCAACATGCGCAAGGTCTTCCCGGACCACTGGTCCTTCATGCTGGGCGAGGTCAGCCTCTACAGCTTCCTCGTCCTGATCCTCACCGGTGTCTACCTCACCCTGTTCTTCGAGCCGAGCAGCGCCGAGGTCGTCTACCGGGGCTCCTACACACCGCTCAACGGGATCGTCATGACCCGCGCGTACGAGTCCGCCCTCGACATCAGCTTCGACGTGCGCGGCGGGCTGCTGATCCGGCAGATCCACCACTGGGCCGCGCTGGTCTTCGTCACCGCCATGCTCGTGCACATGATGCGGGTGTTCTTCACCGGCGCCTTCCGCAAGCCGCGCGAGGTCAACTGGCTGTTCGGCTGGTCGCTGCTGATGCTCGGCATCATCACCGGCCTGACCGGCTACTCCCTGCCCGACGACCTGCTGTCCGGCACCGGCCTGCGCTTCGCGCACGGCGCGATCCTGTCCGTCCCGGTGGTGGGGACGTACCTGGCGTTCTTCCTGTTCGGCGGGGAGTTCCCCGGGGAGGACTTCATCGCCCGGCTGTACCCGATCCACATCCTGCTGCTGCCCGGGATCATGCTCGGCCTGGTGGCCGCCCACCTGATCCTGGTCTTCCACCACAAGCACACCCAGTACCCGGGCCCCGGCCGCACCGAGAAGAGTGTCGTCGGCATGCCCTTCCTGCCGGTGTACCTCGCCAAGGCGGGCGGCTTCTTCTTCCTCGTCTTCGGCGTCCTCGCGCTGATGGGCGCCCTCGCCCAGATCAACCCCGTGTGGGCCTTCGGCCCCTACCGGCCCGACCTCGTCACCACCGGCGCCCAGCCCGACTGGTACCTCGGCTTCTCCGAGGGGCTGATCCGGGTGATGCCGGGATGGGAGATCGACCTGTGGGGCCACACGCTCGTGCCGGGCGTGTTCATCCCGTTCGCGCTGTTCCCGCTCGTCATGATCGCCATCGGGGTCTACCCCTTCGTCGAGGCGTGGATCACGGGCGACAAGCGCGAGCACCACATCCTGGACCGGCCGCGCAACGCGCCCGTGCGCACCGCACTGGGCGTGGCCTGGCTCAGCCTGTACACCGTGCTGCTGATCGGCGGCGGCAACGACATCGTGGCCACCCACCTGCACCTGTCCATCAACGCCATCACCTGGTTCGTGCGGATCGCCGTCTTCGCCGTCCCCGTCCTCGCCTTCGTCGTCACCAAGAAGATCTGCATGGGCCTGCAGCGCCGGGACCGCGCCAAGGTGCTGCACGGCAGGGAGACCGGCACCGTCAAACGGCTCCCCAACGGCGAGTACGTCGAGACGCACGCCCCCCTGTCGCAGGCGGAGCTGTTCACCCTCACCCAGCACGAGCAGAACCCGCCGTACGAGATCGGGCCCCTGGTCGACGCGGGCGGGGTCCGCCGCCGGGTCAGGCGGTCGCAGCGGCTGCGCGCCCGGCTGTCGAAGGCCATGTTCGGGCCCGACGCGCGCATCGAGAAGCCGACGGCCGAGGAGTACCGGGAACTCACCCGGGGCGAGCCCCACTGAGCACCCCCGGCCCGCCGGGCGGGCCCGGCGCACGGGGGCGGCCCGCCGGCCTCACGTGTCGCACTCCAGCACCGTCCGGCACAGCGCGCACCGCGCCCGCACCCGCCCCCGCACCGGCACCCTGATCCGCTGGTGGCACGTCGGGCACGGGAAGCTGACCCGCAGCGGCCCGTGCCCGTCCGGGGTGAAGGAGTACGGGGCGCCGCCCTCGGGCGGGAGGTCCGCCCGGTCCTGGGCGTGCCGCCGGTCGCGCGCGTAGCGGCGGCGCCCCGCCCAGCCCGCCGCCGTCAGCGGCGGCTGCTGCCCGTCGTGCCGGGCCCGCGCCAGGCCCTTCACGTACGCCGTGTACGCCTGCGGACTGGTGAACCACACCGACGGGTCCTCGCCGAACAGCAGCGCCCGCTTGGCCAGCACGTACCCGAACTCCTCCGGGGTCAGGTAGCCCAGCTTCTGCGACGACGCCGCGTCCTCCCGGTAGGCGTCCAGCAGCAGCCAGCCCGCGCCCAGGTACGTCGCCGCCGTGTCGGTCAGGATCTCGTTCTCCCGGGTGCCCGGGAACGACAGGTCCAGCCGGTGCAGGTAGACGTGCATGATCTCGTGGGCCAGGGCCGCGCCGATGTCCCGGCGGTGCCTGCGGAACCGGTCGTTCAGCTCCACGAAGTACTCCGGGCCCGCGGCCAGTTCGATGTTCGCCGCGTGCGACATCTCCCGGAAGGACACGATCAGCCGGGCATCCGGCAGCCGGTAGTGCCGCACCAGCTCGCGGGCCACCCGCTGCGCCCCCAGGTACAGGTCGTCGGTGTCGCAGAACGCCACGTCGGCGGGGGCCACGCTCGCCGAGAACGTCTGGATCGTGTCGTACGACAGGCGCCTGTACAGCGCGGTGACGGCGGCCCGCACCGTCCGCAGGTGCGGGTAGCCGTGCTCGACCGGTCCGTCGTTCGCCACGCCGCACCCCCAGACGCCCGGAACCCGATTCCACTGTACGGGGACGCCCCCGGGCACGGACCCGCGCGCGTCGGCCGGAAACCGCCGGGCACCCCGGCGGCCCGGCACGATCCGCACCGTGAGCGACGACCGGCACCCCGCGCCCCGCGGGCGGACGGCCAGGACCACGCCCCGGGGAAGCGGCTCGACGAGGAACTCACCGCCTTCGGCGCCGGAGTGACCGGCGCGACCGGCGCGACCGGGCCCGGGGCGCGCGCCGTCCGCGTCACGGACGGTGCGGGCGGCCTCGCCGGCGGCCCCGCCGTCCGCGTCCGGGGCGGCCGGTGCTCCGTCGGCACGCCGTGGGTCCGCGCGGACCGGCGGCACGCCGGCCGGGGCACACGGCCGGCGCGGGCGGCCGAGGAGGAGGGCGCCCGGCGCGGCCGCACCGGCACGGCCGTCTCCCCGTACACCTCCCAGGCCCCGGCTTCCGCCGAAGGCCCGGTTCCACGGAGGCCGGCCGCGCCGGGGCGCCCCCGGCGGCCACGCCGGCGCGCACGTCCGCAAGGCCGTCGCACCCGCCCCGGCCAGGGACGCGCCGAGTGGGCGACCGCCCGCCCGACCCGTAGGCTGACGCCCCATGACCACCAGCGACACCGACATCCGCAAGGTCGACCCCGCCGTCGGCGAGGAGCTCGCCCGGCTGCGCGACAGCATCGACAACATCGACGCGGCCGTCGTCCACATGCTCGCCGAGCGCTTCAAGTGCACCCAGCAGGTCGGGCACCTCAAGGCCGAGCACCAGCTGCCGCCCGCCGACCCGGCCCGCGAGGCCCGCCAGATCGCCCGGCTGCGCGCCCTCGCCGAGAACGCCAAACTCGACCCGGCGTTCGCCGAGAAGTTCCTCAACTTCATCGTCGCCGAGGTGATCCGCCACCACGAGCGGATCGCCGAGGAGGCCGTCAACGGCGACTGACCCCCGCCGCCTTCCGGCCCGGTGCCGCCGGTCCCGTCACCGGACCCGCCGACCCCCGGCCGCCGCGCAGCGAGATCCGCTGTCCGGACGACGCCCACCAGCGCCCCCGGCCCTCCGGCGCGAGATGCACGACCTGCGCGCCCCGCCGCGAGACCCCGCCGACGGCCGACCGCCGTCCGCGTCCCGCCGCGTCCCACCCCGACGCGCGCGCACCCCCGCGACGGTCCCCGGGGCGCACGCCGGAGAGCTCGGACGAGACCGTACGGAGAACGGACATAGCGCGCGTACCGATCCGCCTCTGTGCCCGGTCCGCGGCATCAGGCAGCATGTCCTGCATGTCCGTACTGACGCGCGACGAAGCGCAGATCCGAGCAGAGCACCTCGACGTCCACCGGTACACGATCGAACTCGATCTGACCACCGGGGAGGAGACCTTCGACTCCCGCACCCTGATCCGCTTCACCGCGCGCACGGACACGGACACCTTCGTCGAGCTCAGGCCCGCCGAGCTGCGCTCCGCCACCCTCGACGGACAGCCCCTGGACCCGGACGCGCTGGACGGCAACCGGCTGCCCCTGAAGAACCTCGCCGCCGGCGAGCACGAGCTGCGCGTCGACGCGGCGATGCGCTACTCCCGCACCGGCGAGGGCATGCACCGCTTCACCGACCCCACCGACGGCGAGACCTACGTCTACACCCAGCTGTTCCTGGACGACGTGCAGCGCGTCTTCGCCGCCTTCGACCAGCCCGACCTCAAGGCCGTCTTCGACCTGACGGTCACGGCCCCCGAACACTGGACCGTCCTCGCCAACGGCGTCACCGAACACCTCGGCGGGGGCCGCTGGCGGGCCGCCACCACCCCGCTCATCGCCACCTACCTCGTCGCCGTCGCCGCCGGGCCCTGGCACTCCGTGCGCACCGAACACCGCGGCCTGCCCTTCGGCCTGCACTGCCGCCGCTCCCTCGCCCCGTACCTCGACGCGGACGCCGGCGAACTCCTCGACGTCACCCGCGCCTGCTTCGACCGCTACCACGAGAAGTTCGACGAGCCCTACCCCTTCGACTCCTACGACCAGGCCTTCGTCCCCGAGTTCAACGGGGGCGCCATGGAGAACCCCGGCCTGGTCACCTTCCGCGACGAGTTCGTCTACCGCTCCGCCGTCACCGACACCGAGCGGCAGACCCGCGCCATGGTCATCGCCCACGAGATGGCCCACATGTGGTTCGGCGACCTCGTCACGCTCAAGTGGTGGGACGACATCTGGCTGAACGAGTCCTTCGCCGAGTACATGGGCTACCAGATCCTCACCGAGGCGAGCCGCTTCACCGACACCTGGACCGAGTTCGGCGTCCACCGCAAGGCCTGGGGCTACGACGCCGACCAGCGCCCCTCCACCCACCCCGTCGCCCCCGAGGCCGTCGAGGACACCGCCTCCGCCCTGCTCAACTTCGACGGCATCTCCTACGCCAAGGGCGCCTCGGCCCTGCGCCAGCTCGTCACCTGGCTCGGCGAGAAGGACTTCCTGGCCGGCATCAACACCCACTTCGCCCGCCACCGCTTCGCCAACGCCACCCTCGCCGACTTCATCGACTCCCTCTCCTCCGCCACCGACCGCGACGTCCACGCCTGGGCCGACGCCTGGCTGCGCACCACCGGCGCCGACACCCTCGTCCCGCGCCTCGCCTCCGGCGCCAACGGCACCGGCGTGCTCACCGTCGACCGCACCGGCAGCCGTCCGCACCGCGTCGCCGTCGGCCTGTACGACCGGGACCTCACCGACCCCGACCGCTTCACCCTGCGCGAGCGCCTCGACCTCGACCTGCCGCAGACCGCGCCCCAGCCGCTCGGCCCGCGCCCCGCCCTGGTCCTCCTCAACGACGGCGACCTCACCTACGCCAAGATCCGCTTCGACCCCCGGTCCTTCGAGGCCGTCCGCGCCGGCCTGTCCGGCCTGCCCGAGCCGCTCACCCGCGCGGTCGCCTGGAACGCCCTGCGGGACGCCGTCCGCGACGGCGAACTCCCGCCCGACACCTACCTGCGGACCGCCCGCGCCCACCTGCCCCACGAGACCGACCTCGCCGTCGTCCAGGGCGTCCTCGCCTTCGCCGCCACCGACATCGCCGACCACTACCTGGCGCCCGAGCAGCGGCCCGCCGCCCTGGCCACCCTCACCGACCTGTGCCGCGACCTCATCCGCCGCACCGAGGACGGCGACCACCCCGGACTGCGGCTGATCGCCGTGCGCCACTTCATCGACGTCGCCGCCCACCCCGACACGATCGCCGCCTGGCTCGCCGACGGCGTCGTGCCCGGCGGACCGGAGCTCGACCCCGAACTGCGCTGGCGGATCCTGGCCCGCCTGGCCGTCCTCGGCGCCGTCGACGAGGACACCATCGCCGCCGAACTCGCGCACGACCCCAGCGCCACCGGCCAGGAGGGCGCCGCCCGCTGCCGCGCCGCCCTGCCCGACGAGGCGGCCAAGCGGCGGGCCTGGCAGGCGATGTTCCACGGCGACGACCTGTCCAACTACCTCTTCACCGCCACCGCCCGCGGCTTCTGGCAGCCCGAACAGGCCGACCTGGTACGGGAGTACGTGCCGCGCTTCTACCAGGACGCGGTCGCCGTCGGCACCCGCCGCGGCCCCGCCATCGCCGAGGCCGCCGGCCGCTGGGCCTTCCCCGCCCACGCCGTCGACGAGGAGAACCTCCGCTGGGGCCGGGACTGCCTGCGCGACACCGACCCCACGCCCGCCCTGCGCCGCAAGCTGGTCGACCAACTGGACGACCTGGAGCGGGCGTTGCGGGTCCGCGAGGCGTAGCCCCCGCGGACCCGCACGGTCCCCCCGCCCGCGGGCCTCACCGGGGGCGGGCCCGCGCGGCGCCCCGTCCGGCCCCGACGGAAGCAGCGCCGCCCGTGGCCGGGGCGCGGGCGTGCCCGGGCCCGGCGGGCCGCCGGGCCCGGGCCGGCCGCCCCGGGGCCCCGTAGGCATCCGGCCGGCCGGAACTCCACCCCGCTACCCCCTTTCGGGTCCGATCGCCCCGCTTTCCGGACGCGGCCGTGCTCAGCGGGTACAAGCTGGACCCCTCCCTGCGGACATCCCGCCCCGCGCCCCGGAGGACACCCATGAGCACGCCGCCCCTCGCCTCAGGCCCCCACGGCCCCGACGCCCTGGGGCCGTTGCTCCACACCGTGCTCGACGCGCTGCGCGCCGGGACGCGGGCGCGCGGGGGACCCCTGCCCGCGGGCGGCCCGGAGGCGGTCGCCGCGCGGATACGGCACGCCCTGGGGGACGTGCTGCCCGACGAGGGCGACCCGGACGCCCTGTACGCCCTCGTGCACGCGGTCGCCGAGGGCGCCGCCGACCCGGCGGACCCGCGGTGCGCCGCCCACCTGCACGGCCCGCCCCTCGCCGTCGCCACCGCCGCCGACCTCGCCGCCTCCGCCCTCAACCCCTCCCTCGACTCCTGGGACCAGGCCCCGGCCGCCTCGGAGCTGGAGGCCGCCGTCACCCGCGCCCTGGCCCGGCTGGCCGGCCACGCCGACGCGCTCGTCACCACCGGCGGCACCGAGTCCAACCACCTCGCCCTCCTGCTGGCCCGCGAGGCGCGCGGCGGCACCGTACGACTGGTGTGCGGCGCCAACGCCCACCACTCGCTGCCCCGCGCCGCCTGGCTGCTCGGCCTGCCCGACCCCGTGATCGTCCCCGCACCCGGCGGCATCCTCGACCCGGCCGCCCTCGACAGGGCCCTCGCCGGCCTGACCGGCCCCGCCGTCGTCGCCGCCACCGCCGGCACCACCGACGCCGGGCTCATCGACCCGCTGCCCGAGATCGCCGCCCGCTGCGCCGCCCACGGCGCCCGCCTGCACATCGACGCCGCCTACGGCGCCGGCCTGCTCTTCAGCGACCGCCACCGCGGCAGGCTCACCGGTCTCGGCACCGCCGACACCGTCACCCTCGACCTGCACAAACTCGGCTGGCAACCCGTCGCCGCCGGTCTCCTCGCGGTCAAGGACCCCCGCGACCTCACCGCGCTCCACCAGCGCGCCGACTACCTCAACGCCGACGACGACACCGAGGCCGGCCTGCCCGACCTCCTCGGCCGGTCCCTGCGCACCTCCCGCCGCCCCGACGTCCTCAAGATCGCCGTCACCCTCAAGACCCTGGGCCGCACCGGTCTCGGCCACCTCGTCGACCGGGTCTGCGCCCTCGCCCAGGACTTCGCCGACCTCGTCCGCGACCATCCCGCGTTCGAGCTGTACGACCGGCCCACCCTCAGCACGGTCCTCTTCCGGCCCGCCGGCGCCTGCGACGACACCGTCGCCGCCGTCCGCCGCGCGCTCCTCGCCGACGGGCGGGCCGTCCTCGGCCGCGCCCGCCCCGACGGCCGGCTCTGGCTCAAGGCCACCCTCCTCAACCCCACCGCCCGGCCCGACGACCTCGCCGCCCTCCTCACCCTCGCGGAAGCGGCCCGTACGGACGCTGCCTCTGCGGACGTGGCTCGCACGGACGCTGCCTCTGCGGACGTGGCTCGCACGGACGCTGCCTCTGCGGGAGCGGCTCGCACGGACGCCGCCCCTGCGGGAGCGGCTCGCACGGACGCCGCCCCTGCGGACGTGGCTCGCACGGACGCTGCCTCTGCGGGAGCGGCCCGTACGGACGCCGCCCCTGCGGACGTGGCTCGCACGGACGCCACCCCCGCGGCAGCGCCCCGCCCGGACACGACCCCCGCGGCAGCGCCCCGCACGGACGCACCCCCCGCCTGAGCGCCCCCACGGCCACGCCCCCCGGTTGACGCCCCGCCGACGCCCCCTTCGCGGAAGGAACCACCCCCGCATGACCTCCCCGGCCCCGCACACCCCCGCCGCACCCCCGCCGCCCCGCGAGCCCGACGCCCCCCGCGACCTCGTCGGCATCGGCATCGGCCCCTTCAACCTCTCCCTCGCCGCCCTCGCCCACCCGCTCACCGCACTCGACGCCGTCTTCTACGACCAGCGCCCCGCCTTCACCTGGCACCCGGGCCTGCTCCTCGACGGCACCACCGTCCACGGGTCGTTCCTCGCCGACCTCGTCACCCTCGCCGACCCCGCCAGCCCCTGGACCTTCCTCAGCTACCTCAAGGACCGGGAGCGGCTCTACCCCTTCTGCTTCGCCGGGCGCCTCCACATCCAGCGCGCCGAGTACGACGCCTACTGCCGCTGGGTCGCCGAACGCCTGCCCGGACTCCGCTTCGGCCACCGGGTCGACGCCGTCCGCTGGAACCCCGAACGCGGCCTCTTCGAAGTCGACCACACCCGGCTCGGCCCCGACGGCGAAGCCGAGGCCCCCGGCCGCACCTGCACCAGGAACGTCGTCCTCGGCATCGGCTCCGAACCCCACGTCCCCGAACCGCTCAGACCCCTCGCCGACGCCCCCGGCGTGCCCGTCCTCCACGCCGCCGACTACCTCCGGCACCGCGACGCCCTCCTCGCCGCCGACCACGTCACCGTCGTCGGCACCGGACAGTCCGGCGCGGAGATCTTCCTCGACCTGCTCCGGCACCGGCCCGCCGGCCGCGAGCGGGTCCACTGGCTCGGCCGCACCGAGGCCCTCGCCCCCACGGAGTGCTCCAAGCTCGGCCTGGAGCACTTCACCCCCGACTACACCCGCTACTTCCACGCCCTCGCGGAACCCGTCCGCGACCGCCTCGCCGCCTCCCCGTGGCAGATGCACGGGGGCATCGGAGCCGACACCCTCGCCGCCATCCACGACGAGCTCTACCGCCGCTCCCTGCACGGCGGCTGGCCCGACGCCGTCCTCACCCCCGGCGTCCGCGTCCGCACCGCCGGCCGCATCGCCGCCACCCGGATCGAACTCCACCTCGAACACGTCCAGCAGGACACCCGCTCCCGCCTCACCACTGGCGCCGTCGTCCTGGCCACCGGCTACCGCGAGCGCCCCCTCGACCGCGTCCTCGCCGGCCTCGACCCCTACCTGCGCCGCGACGGCGGCGAACGCCCCCGCGTCGACGCACAGCACCGGCTCGTCCTCGACCCGTCCGTCACCGGCACCGTGTACGTCCAGAACGCCGGGAACCGCCCCCACGGCGTCGGCGCCCCCGACCTCGGCCTCGCCGCGTGGCGCAGCGCCACCATCCTCAACTCCCTCACCGGGAAGGAGAGCTACCCCCTGCCCCGGCGCACCGCCTTCACCACCTTCGGCCTCGACCCGCGACCGCAGGTACCGCCCGCCCGGCGGGCACCGGAGCTCATCCCCCTCCTCGACGACCGGAGGCAGGAGGGCCGGCCACGCCCCGGCGCGCCCCGGACCGCGGCGCGCCGGAACACCGCGCCCTAGAACACCGGCACGCCGTCGCGCGTCAGCCGCCAGTCCACCGACGCGAACTCGGCCGGGTCCAGCGTGCCCTTCGCCTTCACCCAGGCGATCATGGTGTTGCGGATCTCGTCCGAGTTCGACCACAGCAGCCGGGCCGCCGCGACGTGCGGGAAGTTGCCGCCGCCGTTCGCCCGGTAGTTGTTCACCGCGAACACGAACCGCGCGTCGTCCGCCAGCGGCGCCCCCTCGAACCGCACGTCCGTCACCCGCGACCCCGCCGGCTTCGCGATGTCGATCTCGTACGTCAGACCGCTCACCACGTCGTAGTTGTAGTCCGGCGTCCCGTTCGCGTTCGTCAGCTTCGCCGGATCCACCTGCGCGCCCGCCGGCGTCTGCACGTAGTAGTTCGCCGAGAACTCCAGGTACGCCTTGATCTGCGCGCCCGTCATCAGACGCGCCTCCAGCGTGTTCTCGAACACGTACAGCCCCGCCACGTCCCGGATCGTCACCTCGCCCGCCGGGATCCGCGCCGTGCGCGAGAAGCACGCCGCCTGCGACAGCACCGGCAGCGACGCGTACTCCGTGCCCGCCAGCGCCTGCCGCACCGTGTCCGCCTGGATGTGGTTGATCAGGTCGATGATCGGCACGTCCCGGTAGGGCGCCTGCGCCGACGTCATCTCCGCCGCGTTCGTCCCGATCACCTGGTTGACGTACGCCACCACCTTCTCGTGCTCGTCCGACAGCAGCCCGACGATCTTCGGGTCCTCCTCGACGGCGTTGCTGTTCAGGACCTGCGCGCCCACCTTCTCGACCGTCCAGCGGCCCTTGTCCCACACCAGCTCGAAGTCGAAGAGGGTGAGCCGCTGGCCCCACTTGAGCGGCTCGGACAGCACGACCTGCTTGCCGGTCCGCTCGTTGGTGACGAAGTACTCGGGGATCTCGGTGTGCGCGTGCCCCACCAGGATCGCGTCGATCCCCGGCACCTGCTCCGCCACCAGCCCCGCCGCGTTCTCGACGTACGGCAGCTGGTCACCGTACGACGACGTCCCCGACGAGCCCGAGTGCGCCGAGACGACGACCACGTCCGCGCCCATCGACCGCAGCTTCGGCACCCACTTCGCCGCCTGCTCCTCCAGACCCGGGAACGTCATCCTCCCCTGCACGTTCGCCTTGTCCCAGATCGCGATCCCCGGGTTCGTCAGCCCCAGCACCGCCACCTTCACGTCCCGCCCGAACGGCGTCCGCAACCGGTGCATGCTGTAGGGCGGGAACGCCGGCCGCAGCGTCTTCGCGTCCAGCGCGTTCGCCCCCAGCAGCGGGAAGCGGCACTGCTCCTCGAACCTGCGCAGCACCGGGATGCCGTAGTTGAACTCGTGGTTGCCGAGCGCCGCCGCGTCGTACCCGATCGCGTTCATGGCCTGCGCCATCGGGTGCACCGGGCCGCCCTCGGCCGTGATCGGATCGACCTTGGCGTAGTAGTACGACAGCTGCGTGCCCTGGATCGTGTCGCCCGCGTCGATCAGCAGCGTGTTGCGGCGGCCCTTCTCGGCCCGCACCCGGTTCACCAGCGTGGAGATCTTCGCCAGGCCGATGTCGTTGTGCGCCTTGTCGTCGAACTCGGCGTCCGTGAAGTAGTCCCAGTTGAAGACGTTTCCGTGCAGGTCGGTCGTCCCCATCACGGTGAAGGAGTACCGCTTGGCGGACTTCTTCCCGCCGGCGTCCCGCGCCTCGGCCGCCTCGGCGCCCGGTGCCGCCACCGCCCCGGCCAGCGCCACTCCCGCCCCCGTCACGGCGGACTCCCTCAGAAACTTCCGGCGGTTCAACGGCATGGCTGGCTCTCCTCGCGAAGCGGAACGGTGACGCGCGTAGACGAACGCACGCGCATACGCGCGTAGATTCTGGCCCGCCCCCTCCGCACCCGAACAGACCCGTCAGGTTGCGATCTGATGACCGGTGAGGTCCCCCACCGGACGAGGAGTGACAGAGTGGGGCGTATGGCCATCCCGACCCCCGCACACCCCCAGCCCGCCGTCCCCTACGGCACCCCCGACGCCCCCCGCATCGCCGTCCGCGGCGAAGCCCGCCTCGACGTCGACCCCGACATCGCCCGGATCGGCATCACCGTCCAGGCCCGCGGCCGCGACCGGCACACCGCCCTCGACGACCTCACCCGCCGCAACGCCGCCGCCCTCGACCTCGTCAAGTCCTACGGCCGGGCGGTCGAACGGCTCGACACCGGCGCCTTCTCCGTCACCCCCGAACAGACCCGGCACGGACGCGGCGAACGCGTCCGCACCTACCACGGCACCGTCCACCTCACCGCCGAGCTCAACGACTTCACCGCCCTCGGCGAACTCACCACCCGCCTGGCCGACTTGGAGCTCACCCGGGTCGACGGCCCCTGGTGGGCCCTGCGCCCCGACTCCCCGGCCCACCGCGAAGCCCGCCGCCGGGCCGTCCACGAAGCCGTCCAGCGCGCCCGCGAGTACGCCGAGGCCCTCGGCACCACCCTGGCCGCCCTCGTCGAGCTCGCCGACATCGGCGCCGAGGGCCCTCAGGCCTACCCCCCGCCCTCCGGCCGCATGCGCTCCATGGCCTACGCCGCGACCGCCGAGGAGACCGCCCCCGCCCCCCTCGACCTCGAACCCCAGCGGCAGGAGGTCCACGCTCAGGTCAACGCGCGCTTCACCCTGGTCCCGCCGCGGCTGTGACACACCCGCCCGGCGTATTCCGCGCCGTCGAAAACCCGTACGGCAATCCGAATGGAGCACCATGGCATTGCTCATCGGAGCACCTCGGCGCACAATTCAACGCCGGTCAATAACCCTTCATGGAATGTGCGTTGGGCAGTAACGCGCTGCCAATTCGCTACCCACCGGTAAGCCCTAGGCTCGACTCATGCGCCGAGCGAAGATCGTCTGTACCCTGGGACCCGCCACCGATTCGTACGACCAGATCAAGGCCCTGGTCGACGCCGGAATGGACGTGGCCCGCTTCAACCTCAGCCACGGCACCCACGCCGAGCACGAGGAGCGCTACCGGCGGGTCCGCAAAGCCGCCGACGAGACCGGCCGCAGTGTCGGCATCCTCGCCGACCTCCAGGGCCCGAAGATCCGACTCGGCCGTTTCACCGAAGGACCCGTACTCCTCGAACGCGGCGATTCCTTCACCATCACCGTGGAGGAGGGCGTCGAAGGCGACGGCCGCGTCTGCGGCACCACCTACGCCGGCCTCGCCGACGACGTCGCCCCCGGCGAGCGCATCCTCGTCGACGACGGCAAGGTCTGCCTCCGGGTCACCGAGGTCGACGGCCCCCGCGTGCACACCACCGTCCTCGAGGGCGGCATGGTCTCCGACCACAAGGGCCTCAACCTCCCCGGCGTCGCCGTCTCCGTCCCCGCCCTCTCCAAGAAGGACGAGGACGACCTCCGCTGGGCGCTGCACACCGGCTTCGACGTCGTCGCCCTCTCCTTCGTCCGCAGCGGACGCGACATCAGGGACGTCCACCGCATCATGGACGAGGAGGGCCGCCGCCTCCCCGTCATCGCCAAGGTCGAGAAGCCCCAGGCCGTCGAGAACCTCGACGACATCGTCGCCGCCTTCGACGGCATCATGGTCGCCCGCGGCGACCTCGGCGTCGAGATGCCCCTGGAGCAGGTGCCGATCGTCCAGAAGCGCGCCGTGACCCTGGCCAAGCGCAACGCCAAGCCGGTCATCGTCGCCACCCAGATGCTCGACTCGATGATCGACAACTCCCGCCCCACCCGCGCGGAGGCCAGCGACGTCGCCAACGCGGTCATCGACGGCACCGACGCCGTGATGCTGTCCGGCGAGACCAGCGTCGGCAGGTACGCCGCCGAGACCGTCCGCACCATGGCCCGCATCGTCGAAGCGGCCGAGGAGGACATTCTCGCCAAGGGCCTCCCGCCCTTGACCGACCGCAACAAACCCCGCACCCAGGGCGGCGCCGTCGCCCGCGCCGCGGCGGAGATGGGCGACTTCCTCGGCGCCCGCTTCCTCGTCGCCTTCACCCAGTCGGGCGACACCGCCCGCCGCCTCTCCCGCTACCGCTCGCCCATCCCCCTGCTCGCCTTCACCCCCGACCCGGCGACCCGCTCGCAGCTCAGCCTGACGTGGGGCGTGGAGACGTTCCTCGGCCCGCGGGTGGACTCCACGGACGCGATGGTCGGCCAGGTGGACGAACTGCTGCTGCGCCACGGCCGCTGCCGGCAGGGCGACGTCGTCATCGTCACGGCCGGCTCCCCGCCCGGCGTCTCGGGCACGACCAACATGGTCCGCGTCCACCACATCGGCGAGGGCGCCGAATAGCCGAACAAGGGGGGCGGTCGAGGAGCCTCTTGCGCGAAGGCTCCTCGGTGTCCGGCGCAGCGAAAAGCGGATGTGCACGAGACGTGGACATCCGCTTCGAAATGGTGACCTTTGAATCGGAGGAAAAGTACCCCGGGTCGGATTCGAACCGACGCTGGATGGTGTTTGAGACCATTGCCTCTACCGCTGGGCTACCGGGGCCCCCTTCAATATGAAGGTTGGCGGTCACCCGCCGTGCCCCCACCTTACCGCAGCTGGGTACGCTCTTGTCAGCAGTACCGGCCTGCCCTGCACCAAGGAGCCCACGTGAGCGCCCCCGAGTCGCCCCAGCCCGTCGACCTGCCCGAAGACGACAAGTCGCACGTGCCTCCGCTGACGACCCGTGTCGTCATCGCCGAGGACGAGGCCCTGATCCGGCTCGATCTCAAAGAGATGCTGGAGGAGGAGGGCTACTCGGTCGTCGGCGAGGCCGGCGACGGCGAGCAGGCGATCGAGCTGGCGCGGGAGCACCGGCCCGACCTCGTCATCCTCGACGTGAAGATGCCCAAGCTGGACGGCATCTCCGCGGCGGAGAAGATCGCCGAGGAGCGGATCGCCCCGGTCCTGATGCTGACCGCGTTCTCGCAGCGGGATCTGGTCGAGCGGGCCCGGGACGCCGGTGCCATGGCGTACCTGGTGAAGCCGTTCAGCAAGAGTGACGTCGTGCCGGCGATCGAGATGGCCGTGTCGCGGTTCACGGAGCTGAAGGAGCTGGAGAAGGAGGTCGCGGACCTCTCGCAGCGACTGGAGACGCGGAAGCTGGTGGACCGGGCGAAGTCGGTCCTGCAGACGGAGTACGGGCTGACGGAGCCGGCGGCGTTCCGGTGGATCCAGAAGACGTCGATGGACCGCCGCATGTCGATGCAGCAGGTCGCGCAGGCGGTCATCGACGACGCCGAGGAGAAGAAGGCGTCGAAGGGCTGACCGCCCGGAGCGCACGCGCGAGGCCCGCGCCCCCTGGAGCAGGGGGCGCGGGCCTCGGTGTGTCGCGGGCGGCTAGTCCTCGCCGAGGTAGGCCTTGCGGACCGACTCGTCGTGGAGGAGGTCGCGGCCGGTGCCGGACAGGACGATCTTGCCGACCTCCATGACGTGACCGTGGTCGGCCAGGGAGAGGGCCGCCTGGGCGTTCTGCTCGATGAGCAGGATGGTGGTGCCCTGGGACTTGAGCTCCTGGATGGTCGCCATGATCTTCTGCATCATGATCGGGGAGAGGCCCATGGAGGGCTCGTCGAGCATGAGCAGCTTGGGGCGGGACATCAGGGCCCGTCCCATGGCGAGCATCTGCTGCTCGCCGCCGGAGAGGGTGCCCGCGGCCTGCTTGCGGCGTTCCCCGAGGATGGGGAAGAGGTCGTAGGCGCGCTGGATGTCCTTCTCGATGCCCTCCTTGTCGTTGCGCAGGAAGGCGCCGAGGCGGAGGTTGTCCTCGATCGTCATGCGGGGGAAGATGTGCCGCCCCTCGGGGGAGTGGGCGAGTCCCAGCGAGACGACCTTGTGGGCGGGGACCTTCTTCAGCGACCTGCCGTCGAAGCGGATCTCGCCGGAGACCGGTGTGAGCAGCCCGGAGAGGGTGCGCAGGGTGGTGGTCTTGCCGGCGCCGTTGGTGCCGATGAGGGTGACGACCTCGCCCGCGTCGACCTTGAACGAGATGCCCTTGACGGCCTCGATCTTGCCGTAGGCGACCCTGAGGTCCTCGACCTCCAGCAGTGCGGTCACTTGTCGTCCCCTTCCGTGGTGCTGGGCGCCTCGGCGGCCGCGGTGCCGGTGGCTCCGGCTTCGGCGGCCTCGACCTCGGCGGCTTCCTCCTTGCCGGGCGCGCCCTCGAAGGGCTCACCCAGGTAGGCGGCGATGACGCGCTCGTCGGCCTGGACGACCTCGGCGGGGCCTTCGACGATCTTCTCGCCCTGCACGAGCACGGCGACGCGGTCGCAGAGGTTCATGATGAACCGGATGTCGTGCTCGATGACGAGGACGGCGATGCCCTTGTCGCGGATGGCGAAGATGAGTTCCTCGGCGGCCCGGGTCTCCTGCGGGTTCATGCCGGCGGTGGGCTCGTCGAGGAGGAGCAGGCCCGGCTCGCTCGCCAGCGCCCGGGCGATCTCCAGCTTGCGCTGCTCGCCGTAGGGCAGGTTGCGGGCGAGGTGGTCGGCCTTGGCGGCGAGTCCGGTGAACTCCAGGAGCTCCATGGCGCGTTCGCGGGACTCCGCCTCCGCCTTCTTGAAGGACGGCAGGCGCAGGAGGGCGGACCAGAGGCCCTCCTTGGTGCGGGTGTGCCGTCCGACGAGCACGTTCTCCAGAACGGTCATGTTGGCGAAGAGCCGGATGTTCTGGAAGGTGCGCGCGATGCCGGCCTGGGTGACCAGGTGCGGCTTGGGCGGCAGGACGGTGTCCTTGTAGGTGACGGTGCCCTCGGTGGGGACGTACAGGCCGGTGAGGCAGTTGAAGAAGGTGGTCTTGCCGGCGCCGTTGGGTCCGATGAGGCCGACGATCTCGCCGGTGTTGACGGTGAGGTCGACGGAGCGGACGGCGGTGAGGCCGCCGAAGCGCATGGTGACGCCGCTGGCGTCGAGGACCGTCGTGGTGGTGGGTGCGGTCGTGGTCGTGGTCATGGCGGTCACGCCCCTGCCTTGGCGACGCCGGTGGCGTTGTCGGGCAGCGGTTTGTCCTCCGGTACGTCGAGCTGTCCGGTCTCGTGGAATTCGAGCTGCTTCCTGCGGTCGGCGACCAGGCCCTCGGGGCGGAAGCGCATGAGGAGCATGAGCGCGATGCCGAAGAGGAGGAGCTGGTACTCCGCCATGAACTGGAGCTTGGCGGGGATGAGGTAGAGCAGGGCGGCGCCGATGAGCGGGCCGCTGATGGTGCCCATGCCGCCGAGGATGACGGCGGCGAGCAGGAAGGCGGAGTTCGGCGGCACGGAGCCGGCGAACTGGTACTGCTCGGGGGTGACGCTGTAGGAGACGTGCGCCTGGACGGTGCCGGCGAGGCCGGCGAGCGAGGCGCCGAGGGCGAAGGCGAGCAGCTTGAGGCGGAAGCCGTTGATGCCCATGGCGGTGGCGGCGGTCTCGTCCTCGCGGATGGCGACCCAGGCGCGGCCGATGCGGGATTCCGCGGAGCGGCGGAAGACCATGACGACGATGGCCGTGAAGAGCAGCATCAGCAGGTAGTAGTTGCCGGAGCGGGTGAGCTCGTGGCCGAGGACGGTGTGCGGCAGTCCGAGGTTGAACCCGAAGATCTCCAGGTCGGGGATGTTCGGGACGCCGTTGGAGCCGTTGGTGACGTCCGGTCCGCTGTTGCCGTTCAGGTTGTTCATGGTGATGCGGAAGATCTCACCGAAGCCGAGCGTCACGATGGCGAGGTAGTCGCCGCGCAGGCGCAGGGTGGGTGCGCCGATGACCACGCCGAAGATCAGCGAGGCGGCGGCGCCGGTGAGGACGGCGGCCCAGAACGGGAAGTGGACGCCGATGGTGGACTGCGGGGAGCCGGAGACCAGGGCGGCGGCGTAGGCGCCGACGCCGAGGAAGGCGACGTAACCGAGGTCGAGGAGGCCGGCCAGGCCGACGACCACGTTGAGGCCCAGGGCGACCGTGGCGAAGATCAGGATGTTCGCGCCGATGAGGGCGAACTGGTCGTTGCTCTGGGTGAAGGGGAAGCAGATCGCGGCGACGAAGGCCGCCGAGAGGGTGACGTTGCGGTGCTTGGCGGTGAGCGCGGAGAGCCGCTTGAGGAGTCCTGCGCGGGTGACGGCGGTGAAGCCGAACGCCGCGGTGATCAGGAAGCCGATGAACAGCTCGGAGTACTCGGTGCCGATGCCGTACGCGAAGACGTACAGGCCGACGCCGAAGCCGGCGGCGATGACGAGGATCTCGGCCCAGGAGGGGAGTTCCTGGGCACGGCCGGGCTCGGGGGCGGTCAGGGAGTGGCGGACGCGGCCCCACAGATGGGGGGTGGGGTCGTCGCTGCCGTGGGGCTGGTCGGCGGGGAGGCCGAAAGCGCCGATGACGGCGATCAGGGCGCCGGCGCCGGCGACGTAGGCGCCGGGTTCGAGGTTGACGAGGCCGCCGAGTTCGAAGGCGATGGCGCCGAGGGCGTAGCCCGTGGTGCCGAGGACGCCGAGGGCGGCGAGCCGGACGGGGCTGTTGGTGCCGCCGGGGGTGAGCCAGCCGAGGCCCTTGATGCCGTAGCCGGAGAGGGCGAACAGCAGGGTGAGCAGGGCTCCCACGAGCGTGAGGACCTGCAGGCCGCCGGGGTAGCCGGTGACGGTGAGGTCGCCGGGGAACTCGTCGGTCCAGGTCCAGGCGAGGAAGGTGCCGGCGAGGGCGACGGCGGAGCCGGCGACGGTGGTCGCGCGCGCCGCGGCGGCGGGCAGCGGGACGAGCGGGGTGGCCTGCGCGCCGGACACCTCGGTGGTGCCGGGGGCGGTGCTGGTGGTGGTGTGGGTGGTCATGGGTATCACGCCCGATCCGCGACGCGTTCGCCGAGCAGGCCCTGGGGCCGGAAGAGGAGGACGAGGATGAGCAGGCTGAAGGCCCATACGTCCTTCCAGGCGCCGCCGCCGAAGAGTTCCATGCCGGGGATCTCGCCGATGTAGCCGGTGGCGAGGGATTCGGCGACGCCGAGGACGATGCCGCCGAGCATGGCGCCGTAGATGTTGCCGATGCCGCCGAGGACGGCCGCCGTGAAGGCCTTCAGGCCCATCAGGAAGCCCATCCGGAAGCCGACCTGGCCGTTCTTCAGGCCGTAGGCGACGGCGGCGATGGCGGCGAACGCGGCACCGATGGCGAAGGCCATGACGATGATGCGGTCGGTGTTGATGCCCATCAGCTTGGCGGTGTCGGGGTCCTGGGCGGTGGCCTGCATGCCGCGGCCGGAGCGGGTCTTGGTGACGAAGAGGCCGAGGGCGACCATGCACAGCGGGGCGGCGATGAGGACGAAGAGGTCACCGCGCTGGATGTTGGCGCCGAGGATCTCGACGGGGCCGCCTTCGAACTGCGGGAAGGAGCGGTCCTTCTTGGCGTCCGGGTACCACATCCAGACCATCTGCTGCAGCACGATGGACAGGCCGATGGCGGTGATGAGCGGTGCGAGCCGCGGTGCGGTGCGCAGCGGCCGGTAGGCGAAGCGTTCCGCCGCGGTGGCGATGGCGACGGAGACGAGGATGCCTCCGAGGATCATGAGGGGGACGGCGGCGCCGAGGGCGAAGCCGTCGGGGAGTATCAGCCAGACGGTGAGGGCCCCGAAGCCCCCGACCATGAAGATCTCGCCGTGGGCGAAGTTGATGAGCTGGACGATGCCGTAGACCATCGTGTAGCCGATCGCGATGAGTCCGTACATCGCGCCGAGGATGAGTCCATTGGCCAGCTGTTGCGGCAGTTCGTTCACCGCAGGGCCTCCGTGGAGTGGTTCGGATATGGCGCCGCGCGGGTGCGCTGGTGGGCGCAACCCGCGCGGCCTGGATCAATGTGGTGAGGGGAGCGCTCCTGCGGCTCCCTGCTCGTCCCTTGCTCAGTCCAGCTTGGGAGAGGCGCTGTACTCGGGCGCCCACGCGTTGCTCTTGACCTTGTAGGCGGTCATGAGCGTGTTGGTGGTGTCACCGAACTCGTCGAAGGAGATGCTGCCGGTGACGCCGTCGAACTTGACCTTGCTCATGGCGTCGAGGACCGCCTTGCGGCCGTCGGACGGGAGCTTGCCGTCGTTGCCCTCGACCGCGAGCTTGACGGCCTCGATGATGGACCAGGTCGCGTCGTAGGTCAGGCCGCCGTAGGCCTCGTAGTCGTCCTCGTAGCCGCCGGCCTTGTAGTTCTCGATGAACTCCTTGGCGGAGTCGAGCTGCTCGACGGGCTTGCCCACGGAGGTGGCGAGGTCGCCCTCGGCCTTCTTGTTGAGCTTGGGGTATTCGCCGGAGTAGATGCCGTCGCCGCCCATGAGCGGGATGTTCTGGCCGCTGTCCTTGAGCTGCTGGCTCAGGGGGGCGGCGGCTGGGTACTCGCCGCCGTAGTAGAGGGCTTCGGCGCCGGTCTTCTTGATCTTGGCGACGACGGCGTTGAAGTCGCGGTCGTCGGGGTTGATGTGGTCGTTGCCGACGATCTTGCCACCGAGCTTGGTGAAGTTCGCCTTGAAGGAGGCGGCGAGGCCGGCGCCGTAGGTCTTCTGGTCGTCGATCAGGTAGACCTTCTTCTTGCCGGCCTTGCTGTAGAGGTACTCGGCGGCGAAGGCGCCCTGGACCTCGTCCGTGGTGGCGGTGCGGAAGAAGGTCTTGAACTGGCGGACCGAGTCGCCGCTCTTCCAGCCGTCGCCCTGGGTCAGCTCGGTGCCGGTGTTGGCGGGGGAGACCTGGACCAGGCCGGCGTCGTTGAACGGCTTCTGCATCTGCTGGGAGACGCTGGAGTTCAGCGGGCCGACGACGCCGAGGACGTCCTTGTTGCTGATGAACTTCTGGGCGTTCTGCTGGCCGACGGAGGGCTGGGCCTGGTCGTCGAGCGGCTCGAGCTTGAACTCGACGCCCTCGACGTAGTTCTCCTTGTTGGCCGTCTTGACGGCGAGGTCGGCGGAGTTGCGGATGCCGAGGCCGAGGGCCGAGAGGTCGCCGGTCAGCGGGGCGTCGACGCCGATCACGACAGTGGTCTTGTCGCCGCCGCCACTGCCGTTGCTGCTGTCGTCGCGCGACCCACAGGCGGTGAGGGTGAGCGAGCCCGCCGCAAGTGCCGCGGTGATGGCTATGAGCGAACGTTGACGCACGAATCCAGTCCTTTCCCTGGCACGGCGGTCCCCCATGGGACCCGCCGAGTCGAGCGCTGGACCGAAGTGGCTTCGAATCCGGTGGCGCGGTGACTGGGCGTGACTCTAAGCGGGTGTGAGGAAATGGAGGAGTGGTCTGGCCAATGCTGTGACGCTCTTGTTATGCCACGCAGTAACGCAGAGCGCGACGCGCCGGGCGGAAGGGGCGATTTCCGTCCGGTTCGTCGTGTCCGCATGGTGAGAACTCGCAGGATGCGCTTCCGGAGAACGCAGGAGTGTTTCTTTGTTTTGGTCCTGACGCGATCTGTTGCCGGAGGCGACTTCAGGCCGGCGGGGGCGGGGATTATGCCACCTTCGGGGCAAAAAAGAACCGGCCATGGAAGTCGACATTCCACTTGCTTTCATTGCTTGTGAATTACGTAGCGTTACGGATCGGAAAGGGAGTCCGGCGTTCTGCGGTACTTTTCCGTGATCGATCACCGGGCCGGGAAAGACCCGGGCGGCGCGCGGTGCGGGACGGTGACGGTCCGCGTCCGCCGCCCGGCCGCGCCGCCCGTACCGCACGGCACCCCGCACGGCACGGCGCCGCGGCACACGGACGGACCGTGTGCCGCGGCGCCGGACGGGCCGTCGGTGTCCTCGCGCGGGATCAGGGCAGCGCGACGAACGGCGCCAGGAAGGACCGGGCGCCCGGGGTGTCCAGACGGTACGTCACATTCGTGGCGTAGCACGGGCCGTCGCCGGTGATGGTGGTGGCCGCGAGGATCCGCCGGCCGTCGAGCTGCGCGAAGTTGGGGCCGCCCGAATCGCCGTAGCAGGCACCGCCGTTGCCCTGCGGCGCGGTCATCGCCAAGCGTGCCCAGGAGTCGTTGAGCGCGTCGAAGGTGACGGGGGCCTTCAGGCGGACGCCGCCGCCCGGGTGGGTGTGGCCGCCCGGTCCGCGGGCGGCCTCCTGGGTGCCGTAGCCGGCGACGGTCCAGTCGGTGGCGTTCAGGCCCTTGGGGCCGAGCTTCCCGAGCTGGTTCGCGGTGGGCAGCGCGGCCGGGGTGAAGCTCCAGCGGGCCCCGAGCCGGTCGGCGGGCAGTTCGACCACCGAGATGTCGTGGGTGTCGGAGGCGGGGCCCGGGTAGGCGGGGTGGCTGTGCGCCGTGCCCGGTACGGCGACGGCGCGGGCCTGGGCGGCGGGGTCGCCGGGGTGGGCCCGCGCGGCGGCGTCCAGCCCGCCCTGCACGTCCTGGTCGAGCGACACGTAGAACCGCACGTTGTCCGGCCAGTCGGTGGTGCAGTGCGCGGCGGTCAGGAAGGTGTCCGCGTCGATCATGGTGCCGGAGCACACCCAGTCGACCCGGTCGGGGGTCGCGGGATCGCCGTCGTGGTCCCAGGTCGCCACGAGCGCGCCGACTTCGGTGCGCTCGGGGGCGGGGGTGGCGTTGTACGAGTTGATCGCGGAGGAGGGCAGCGCGGTGGCGAGCACGGCTGCGCAGGCCGCGGCGGTGACGGCGGAGGCGCGTAGGGCGGTCAAGAGAAACCCTTCTGGGGGTGGGACGGGGGTTCTCCTGCGGGGGGTCGGAGCAGCGCCAGTGAAGCGCGCGGGGGCGGGGGCGCCCAAAACGCCCCCCCCCCCCCCCGGGTTTTACCAACAAGGGCCCCCCCCCCCCGGGGGGGGGGGGGCCCCCCCCGGGGCGGCCGGCCACCC
>NZ_JBITSF010000001.1:985477-1253357 GCF_044540485.1 Streptomyces sp. NPDC085946
GGGGGGGGCGGGGGAGGGGGTTGGGGGGGCCCCGCCAACCCGGGGGGGGGGGGGGCGGGGGGTCCCCCGGGGGGGGGGCGGCCCCGCCCCTGTGCCGCGCGGGGGGGCGGGCGCGACAAGAGCGCGCCCGCCCCTCCAGGGTTTTCCCTACGTCGGCCTCCGCGACCGGGTGCGTGGGTCTCCGCGACCGGGTGCGTCGGCCTCCGCGACCGCCGTACGCCGTCTCAGCCCGCCGTGCGGACGTGCTCCCCGTCGCCGGGGCGGACGTCGCGCAGCAGGCAGGTCAGCCGGGCGGTGCACACCCGCCTGTCGTCCTCGTCCGTGATGACGATCTCGTAGGTGGCGGTCGAGCGGCCCCGGTGGACGGGGGTGGCGACGCCCGTGACCAGACCGGAGCGCACGCCCCGGTGGTGGGTGCAGTTCAGGTCGACGCCGACGGCGATCCTGGAACTGCCGCCGTGCAGCATGGAACCCACCGAGCCGAGGGTCTCCGCGAGGACGGCCGAGGCGCCGCCGTGCAGCAGCCCGTAGGGCTGGGTGTTGCCCTCGACGGGCATGGTGCCGACGACGCGGTCCGCCGAGGCCTCCAGGATCTGCACGCCCATCCGGGTGCCCAGGTGCCCCGCGGAGAACAGGGCCGGCAGGTCGACGCCGAGCGCGGCGTACTCGTCGACGACCTCTTGCGGGAACTTCACGTGCTGCTGCTCGCCCATCGGGCCCGGCTCCGTTCGTCCGATCACTCCGGCTGACTGTCGGCTGAGCAAACGCTCAGTCGGTCGCCGATTGTTCCAGACGCACCACGACGGACTTGCTGGCCGGGGTGTTGCTGACGTCCGCGGTGGCGTCGAGCGGCACCAGCACGTTGGTCTCCGGGTAGTACGCGGCCGCGCAGCCGCGCGCGGTCGGGTAGTGCACGACCCGGAAGCCGGGCGCCCGCCGCTCGACGCCGTCCGTCCACTCGCTGACCAGGTCGACGTAGGCGCCGTCGGCGACGCCGAGCTCCCGGGCGTCCTCGGGGTGCACGAGCACCACCCGGCGGCCGTGGGTGATGCCCCGGTAACGGTCGTCGAGGCCGTAGATCGTGGTGTTGTACTGGTCGTGCGAGCGCAGCGTCTGCAGCAGCAGCCGCCCCTCGGGCAGCCTCGGGTACTCCACCGGCGCCGCCGTGAAGTTGGCCCTGCCGGTGGCGGTCGGGAAACGGCGCTCGTCGCGCGGGGCGTGGGGGAGGGCGAAGCCGCCCGGCCGCGCCACGCGCGCGTTGAAGTCCTCGAAGCCGGGGATCACGCGCGCGATGCGGTCCCGGACCGCGGCGTAGTCCCTCTCGAACTCCTCCCACGGCACCCGGCTGTCCGTGCCGAGCACGCGGCGCGCCATCCGGCACACGATGGCCGGCTCCGACAGCAGGTGCGGGCTCGCCGGCTCCAGGCGCCCGCGCGAGGCGTGCACCATGCCCATGGAGTCCTCGACCGTCACGAACTGCTCGCCCGAGTCCTGCAGGTCGCGCTCGGTACGGCCGAGGGTCGGCAGGATCAGGGCCCGCGCGCCCGTGACCGCGTGCGAGCGGTTCAGCTTCGTCGACACGTGCACGGTCAGGCGGGCGCGCCGCATCGCGGCCTCCGTGACCTCCGTGTCCGGGGAGGCCGACACGAAGTTGCCGCCCAGGGCGAAGAACACCTTCGCCTCGCCGTCGCGCAGCGCGCGGATGGCCCGGACGACGTCGTAGCCGTGCGCGCGCGGGGGAGCGAAGCCGAACTCCTTCTCCAGGGCGTCCAGGAAGGCCGGGGCGGGCCGCTCGAAGATGCCCATCGTGCGGTCGCCCTGCACGTTGGAGTGGCCGCGCACCGGGCACACGCCCGCGCCGGGACGGCCGATGTTGCCGCGCAGCAGCAGGAAGTTGACCACTTCCTTGATGGTGGACACGGCGTGCTTGTGCTGGGTGAGGCCCATCGCCCAGCACACGATGGTGCGCTCGGAGGCCAGGACCATGCGCAGGGCCTCCTCGATCCGGGCGCGCGTGAGGCCCGTCGCCCTCAGCGTCTCGTCCCAGTCGGCGGCGCGGGCCGCCGCGGCGAACTCCTCGTAGCCGTGGGTGTGCGCCCGGACGAACTCCTCGTCGACCGCGCCCGGCGTCTCCAGGACCAGCTTGTTGAGGAGGCGGAAGAGGGCCTGGTCGCCGCCGATGCGGATCTGCAGGAACAGGTCGGTGAGGGCGGAGCCGGCGGTCAGGCCCCTGGGGGTCTGCGGGTTCTTGAAGCGCTCCAGGCCCGCCTCGGGCAGCGGGTTGACGCTGATGATCTTCGCGCCGTTCGCCTTCGCCCTCTCCAGGGCGGACAGCATGCGGGGGTGGTTGGTGCCGGGGTTCTGGCCGGCGACGATGATCAGGTCCGCCTGGTACAGGTCCTCCAGCAGGACGCTGCCCTTGCCGATGCCGAGGGTCTCCGACAGGGCGGAGCCGGAGGACTCGTGGCACATGTTCGAGCAGTCGGGCAGGTTGTTGGTGCCGAGCTCGCGGGCGAAGAGCTGGTAGAGGAAGGCGGCCTCGTTGCTGGTGCGGCCCGAGGTGTAGAAGACGGCCCGGTCGGGGGAGTCGAGGGCGGTGATCTCCTCGGCGATGATGTCGAAGGCGCGCTCCCAGGTGACCGGCTCGTAGTGCGTGCCCCCCTCCGGCAGGTACACGGGGTGGGTGAGCCGGCCCTGCTGGCCGAGCCAGTACCCGCTGCGGCGGGCGAGGTCGGCGACCGGGTGCGCGGCGAAGAACTCCGGGGTCACCCGGCGCAGGGTGGCCTCCTCGGCCACCGCCTTCGCGCCGTTCTCGCAGAACTCGGCCTTGTGCCGGTGGTCCGGCTCGGGCCAGGCGCAGCCGGGACAGTCGAAGCCGTCCTTCTGGTTGACGCTCAGCAGCGTCAGCGCGGTGCGCTTCACCCCCATCTGCCGCTGCGCGATCTTCAGGGTGTGCCCGATGGCCGGGAGCCCCGCCGCCGTGTGCTTCGGCTCGGCGACCCGCGGCGCGTCCTGCACCGGATCACTCTTGGGCGGCTTGGCGGCCATCGCACACTCCCCTTCGACTGCGCATGTGAGGTACGTCTCCGATCCTCGCACGGCCCGCCGACAACGCTGCCGGACGGGCGTGCGGGCGTGCGGGGGCGGGAGCGTTGCCGGCGGACCCGGGGCCCGGGTCGCCGGGGGCGATGGGTGCGGCTGGCCGGGGGCCCCGGGCTGCCGGGGGCGATGGGTGCGGTGGGAGAGAGGGGCACGACGGGTCAGGGGCCCCGAGCCGATGGGAGCGATGGGGGGGCGGCGCGCCAGGGACCCCGGGCTGCCCGGAGCGATGGGTGCGGCGGACCGGGGGCTCCGGGCCGCCGGATGCCGCGGGCTGTTCCGCCCCCCGGGGCGGCCGCCGCCGTCCCGGGCGCGGCCCGCGGCCGGAGCCGAGTGTCGGTGGCTCGTGGCAGGATCGGGGACGTGGCAGAGACAGCATCGAAGAAGACCGACAGCACCTCCGGCGGCAGCCGGCCGCGCCTGATGCTCATGGACGGGCACTCGCTGGCCTACCGCGCGTTCTTCGCGCTGCCCGCGGAGAACTTCACGACCGCGACCGGCCAGCCGACGAACGCGCTCTACGGCTTCGCGTCGATGCTGGCCAACACGCTGCGCGACGAGGCACCCACGCACTTCGCGGTCGCCTTCGACGTCTCCCGCAAGACCTGGCGGTCGCAGGAGTTCACCGAGTACAAGGCGAACCGCTCCAAGACCCCCGACGAGTTCAAGGGCCAGGTCGAGCTCATCGGCGAGCTGCTCGACGCGATGCACGCCCCGCGCTTCGCCGTCGAGGGCTACGAGGCGGACGACGTCATCGCCACGCTCGCCACCCAGGCCGAGGCCGAGGGCTTCGAGGTGCTGATCGTCACCGGCGACCGGGACTCCTTCCAGCTGGTCAGCGAGCACACGACCGTGCTGTACCCGACCAAGGGCGTCTCGGAGCTGACCCGCTTCACCCCGGAGAAGGTCTTCGAGAAGTACGGGCTGACGCCCGCCCAGTACCCCGACTTCGCGGCGCTGCGCGGCGACCCGTCCGACAACCTGCCGGGCATCCCCGGCGTCGGCGAGAAGACGGCCGCGAAGTGGATCAACCAGTTCGGTTCCTTCGCCGAGCTGGTCGAGCGCGTCGACGAGGTCAAGGGCAAGGCCGGGCAGAACCTGCGCGACCACCTGGAGGCGGTCAAGCTCAACCGCCGCCTCACCGAGCTGGAGCGGCAGGTCGAGCTGCCCCGGCGCGTCACCGACCTCGCGCGGGAGCCGTACGACCGCAAGGCGGTCACGATGATCCTGGACACCCTGGAGATCAGGAACCCCTCGCTGCGCGAGCGGCTCTTCGCCGTCGACCCCGGCGCCGAGCAGGCCGAGGCCGCCCCGGTCGTCGCGGACGGCGTGGAGCTGGACGGCACCGTGCTGGGCACCGGCGAGCTCGCCCCCTGGCTCGCCGAGCACGCCGCCGACACCCTCGGCGTCGCCTCGGTCGACACCTGGGGCCTGGGCACCGGCTCGGTCGCCGAGGTCGCGCTCGCCGCGCCCGGCGGGGCGGCCGCCTGGTTCGACCCGTCGCAGCTCGACGAGGCCGACGAGACGGCGTTCGCGGCCTGGCTCGCCGACGCCGGCCGCCCGAAGGTGTTCCACGACGCCAAGGGCGCGATGCGCGTCTTCGCCGAGCACGGCTGGCGCGTCGAGGGCGTCGCCATGGACACCGCGCTCGCCGCGTACCTGGTCAAGCCGGGCCGCCGCTCCTTCGACCTGGACGCGCTGTCCCTGGAGTACCTGCACCGCGAGCTCGCCCCCGCCGCCGCGGCCGACGGCCAGCTGGCCTTCGGCGCGGACGAGGGCGCCGAGGCCGAGGCGCTGATGATCCAGGCCCGCGCGATCCTCGACCTGGGCCAGGCGTTCGAGGGCAGGCTCCGGGACGTGGGCGCCGCGGACCTGCTGCGCGACATGGAGCTGCCGACCTCCGAGCTGCTGGCCCGCATGGAGCGGCACGGCATCGCGGCCGACCGGACGCACCTGGAGGCCATGGAGCAGATGTTCGCCGGCGCCGTGCAGCAGGCGGTGAAGGAGGCGCACGCGGCGGCCGGGCACGAGTTCAACCTCGGCTCGCCCAAGCAGCTGCAGGAGGTCCTCTTCGGCGAGCTGGCCCTGCCCAGGACCAAGAAGACCAAGACCGGCTACACCACGGACGCCGACGCCCTGGCCTGGCTGGCCGGCCAGACCGACAACGAGCTCCCGGTGATCATGCTCCGGCACCGCGAGCAGGCGAAGCTGCGCGTCACCGTCGAGGGCCTGATCAAGACGATCGCCGGGGACGGCCGGATCCACACCACGTTCAACCAGACCGTCGCCGCCACGGGCCGCCTGTCCTCCACCGACCCGAACCTGCAGAACATCCCGGTCCGCACGGACGAGGGCCGGGCCATCCGGCGCGGCTTCGTCGTCGGCGAGGGCTTCGAGTCCCTGATGACGGCCGACTACAGCCAGATCGAGCTGCGGGTGATGGCGCACCTCTCCGAGGACGAGGGCCTGATCGAGGCGTTCACCTCCGGCGAGGACCTGCACACCACCGCCGCCTCCCAGGTCTTCGCGGTCGAGCCCGCCGCGGTGGACGCCGAGATGCGCCGCAAGATCAAGGCGATGTCGTACGGCCTGGCCTACGGCCTGTCGGCCTTCGGCCTGTCCCAGCAGCTGAACATCGAGGCGGCCGAGGCGCGCGCCCTGATGGACGCGTACTTCGAGCGGTTCGGCGGGGTGCGGGACTATCTGCGCCGGGCGGTCGACGAGGCCCGGGCGACGGGCTACACGGCGACGCTCTTCGGGCGCCGCCGCTACCTGCCCGACCTCAACAGCGACAACCGCCAGCGCCGCGAGGCGGCCGAGCGGATGGCCCTCAACGCGCCCATCCAGGGCACGGCGGCCGACATCGTCAAGATCGCCATGCTCAAGGTGGACCGGGCGCTGCGCGAGGCCGGCCTGAAGTCCCGCATGCTCCTGCAGGTCCACGACGAAATCGTCCTGGAGATCGCCCCGGGCGAGCGCGCCACCGCCGAGGAACTGGTCCGCCGCGAGATGTCCACCGCGGTCGACCTCCGCGTCCCCCTGGGCGTGTCGGTGGGCGTGGGCTCCGACTGGGAGTCGGCGGCACACTAGCGGGCTGCCCTCCGGGGGCGGGAGCGGCCGGGGCGGGGGTTCCCCGAGAGGGATCCCCCGCCGGGGCCGGAACGGCCCGGGGCTTGTGCGGGCGGGACCGGGCCGGGCCGTGCCTCGGCGGGGCGGCACGGGCATGCGGGCCACCGCACTCGCCCCAGGCCCTCACCCCGGCGAGGGCAACGTGGCCGGCGGACGCCCCGCCTCCCCGGCACCCCCACACAGAGCCCGGGGCCTCGCCGCCGCACCGGGCACCCGCACACGGGCGCCGGTCCCCACCCGGCAGGACCCCCCGCACGAGCCCACCTGGCGGCGCCGGATCATCACCCGCGTGGCCCTCGGCAGAACGCCCTCGCCCGTCCAGGCCGCGAGGATGCGGGGCATGGGTATACGCATGCTTCCCCGCCGGCCGGCACCCGCGCGGGCGGACGCCGACGCACCCATCCGCCCGGCGGCTCCGCGGGTCCCGGCCTGCACGGCCGCCGCGAGCACCGCCCGGATCCCCGAGTCCCTCCCCGCGGCCCTGCGCCGCGCGGCGGCGGAACGCCTCCGGCGCCTCGCCCACGCGTGGCTCCCCCAGGAAGGCCGGACCTTCACCGGCACGGACCCCGGCGGCCCGAGAACCGGAGCCCGGACCGGGACCGGCCCCGCGGCCGCACCCCCCGCCGAGCCCCCCGTCCGGCGGGTGTGGGCCGACATGGCCCGGGGCTGCCTCGCGCTCCTGCTCACCCTGCTGCCACGGCCGCGCCCCGCCCCCGCCGTCACCGTGTTCGTCGCGACGCCCGGCCCCCTCAGCGCACGGCCGGACGGCTCGGCTCCGCGGCGGCGCCGTCAGGGCCCCGGTCCGCACGGACCGGGGCCGGGCGCCGCACCCTGACCAGCACGGCGTACAGCAGCACCCCCACGACCAGCCCGGTGCCCGTGCCGAAGCACACCGTCGGGACCAGCTCCCACGGCTTGGCGACCTCACCCCAGTACGCCCACCAGCGCAGCGCCCGGTGCACCGCCGACACCAGCGCACAGCCGCCGATCAGCGCGGCCGCCCCCCACCGGTCCCGGACCGACAGCACCGCGACCCCGACCGGCTCGGCCCGGGGCGTCCGGCGCAGCGCGTACGCGACGAACACCGTGAGGACCACCGCGGCCAGCGCCGAACCGCCGTACTGCAGGTACCAGTAGAGCGGCGAGCCCGCCACCTCCCGGCCCAGGGCGGGGAAGAGCCGCATCCCCCACCGGTCGAGGTGGGTGAACGCGTCCCACACGACATGCGTGAGCGCGCCGAGCACCGCGGAGAGGTACCAGCGCGCCACGAGGGACGGCCGCACGCGTGCGCGGGGCGCCCCGCAGCGCAGCAGCGCGGCCGTCCGTCCCTGCCGGTCCGGCGGCAGCAGGGCCACCAGCGGCTCCCGCACCAGCAGCCACAGTCCCACCAGCGTCCAGGCCACCAGCACGTCGACGGTGAAGACGCCCGGGAAGGAGTGCGTGACGTCGCCGAACTCCATCGCCCCGGACAGGACACTCGCCGCGTAGTAGGTCATGTCGGGCGCGAACGAGCCCGCCACGAGCACGGCCGGCACGAAGGGGCCGCGACCGGTTCCGTCGGTGCGCACGGCGGGCAGGACGGCCGCCGCGTGGCTCAGTGTGAACGGCAACTCGGCTCCTCGTGAAGGTCGTTGGCCCGGCCCGTCCGGACCCGGCCGGCGGCGGTCCCCAGTATGCGCGGCCCTCCTCGTCACGGCCGGCCGAACCGGGTGTGGCCGATCGGTGAAATCCGGGCGCGGACGGGTGCCCGGGAAAAGGAAGTTGTCGTAGGGTCACATGGTTGCCGTGCCGCGGCACACGCGGGTGTGAACGCGCCGCGACGGAACAGAAGAGACAACCGGTCGAGGGCAACCCGCCCGGCGGGTCGATCGTCACAACAGAGCGGAACAACGAACAGAGACGGGCGTCCGGACGCCCACGGGAGGGGTTCACTCTATGGCGGCGCATTTCGGCAGGAGGCTGCGCAAGGGGGCGGCGACCACCGCCGTGGCCGCGGCCGCGGTCGCGGCACTGTCCGCGTCCCAGGCTCCGGGGACCACGACCGACGGCCACGACAGACAGGCCGCCGCAGACGCCACCCCGTCCCCCGAGGCGCACGCCGAGGGCAGCGCGACCGGCAACTCGCCGTACTACACCGACCTGCCGCCGCTCAAGAGCCCGAGTCCGTCGCCGACCACCGGCACCGCCACCCCCGCCGCCCCGGGCACCGCCGAGGCGGGCATCCCGGCGACCGTCCTGGACGCCTACAAGAAGGCCGCCGCCGCGCTGGGCGAGTCCAAGCCCGGCTGCAACCTGCCCTGGCAGCTCCTCGCGGCCATCGGCAAGGTGGAGTCGGGTCAGGCCCGCGGCGGCCGGGTCGCCGCGGACGGCACCACGGTCTCCCGGATCCTCGGCCCGCAGCTCAACGGCAACGGGTTCGCGAGCATCACGGACACCGACAACGGCGCGTACGACGGTGACAGCTCCTACGACCGTGCCGTGGGCCCCATGCAGTTCATCCCCACCACCTGGGAGTGGGCGGGCCGCGACGGCAACGGCGACGGCAGGGAAGACCCCAACAACATCTACGACGCCGCCCTCGCGGCCGGCCACTACCTGTGCCGCTTCGGCTGGGACCTGTCCACCCAGGCCGACCTGGACCGCGCGATCCTCAGCTACAACAACTCCCGGGACTACCTCAACACCGTCCTGTCCTGGCTGGATTACTACCGCCGCGGCACCCACGAGATCCCCGACGGCACCGGCACCCTGCCCGTGGGCCGCAGCGATGCCGGCGCCGGCGCCGGAGCCGGCAGCGGCGACAAGGGCGGCAGCGGCGACAAGGGCGGCAACGGCAACGGCAAGGGCGACGGGGGCAAGGAGGCCGGGGGAGCGAGCCCCGAGCCGTCGACGCCGGGTTCGCCGGGCCCGAAGCCGTCCGAGCCCGGCACTCCGGGCGGCGGCACCACGACCCCGCCCGGCACCCAGACCCCGCCGCCCTCGACGCCGCCGACCCCCACCGACACGGTGGACCACCTGGAGGACGCGGGCACCGCGAAGCTCACCGCGACGGCGGGCGACGCGTTCGCCTCGCGGATCACCGCCCGGGCCGAGACCGAGACCGGCAAGGCCGTCGCGAAGGTGAGGATCCGCTTCACCATCGTCGGCGACACCGACGCCACCTTCACCGGCGGCGAGAGCGTGGCCACGGTCGCCACCGACAGCACCGGCAAGGCCGTCGCGCCCGCCCTGCGCGCGGGCGAGAAGACGGGCGAGTTCACCGTCCGCGCCACCGTCGTGGGCCGGGCGATCCGGGGCCTGGACTACACGGCCACCGTCACCGAGCGCACCGCCGACGCCCTCGTCCGCACCGGCGACGCCCCGCTGACGTGCGCGCCGGGCGGCGCGTTCGCGAACGGGATCGAGGTGAAGGCCACGTACCGGGGCGCCGTCGCGGACAAGGTCGCGGCCACCGCCACGCTCGTCACGTCGGCCGACGATCCGGCCGTCAACGACAAGGGCCCCTACTTCAAGGACGCCGACGGCAAGGCCGTGCGCACCCTCACGGGCCTGCGGACGGACGCCGACGGCCTGCTGAAGCTGCCTCAGCTGTACGCGGACGACACCACCGGGACGTTCCTGCTGCGCATCACCACCGCGGGCGGTGCCACGGTCACCGTGGAACTGACCGTGGCGGCGGCCGAGACGTCCTCGCCCAGCCCGTCCACGAGCCCGTCGGCCACCGCCGGCGCGTAGCCGGCCGTACGACGCCGCGGCGGCGCCCCTCCTCCCGGAGCGGCGCCGCCGCGGCGTCCGTACCCGTGCGCGGCCTGACGGCACGTCAGGCGAGAGGTCCGCGTCCGGCCGTCGCGCTCAGCGCCCGGGACGGGCGTTGGTGTGCCGGGTCGGCTCCGCGGTGGCCGGGTCCTCGGGCCAGGGGTGCTTCGGGTACCGGCCGCGCAGCTCGGCGCGCACCCCCCGGTAGCCGTCCCTCCAGAAGGAGGCGAGGTCGGCGGTGACCGCGGCGGGCCGCCCGGCGGGGGAGAGCAGGTGCACCAGCAGCGGCACCCCGGCGACCCGCGGCGACCGCTGGAGCCCGAACATCTCCTGGAGCTTCACCGCGAGCACGGGCTGCTCGGGACGGGCGTAGTCCACCCGGATCCGGGACCCGCTGGGGACGGTGATCCGCTCCGGGGCGAGCTCGTCGAGCCGGGCCGCCTCCCCCGAGGCCCAGGGCAGCAGCCGTCCGAGCGCCTCCCCGGCATCGATCCGCCCGAGGTCGGCCCGGCGCCGGGCCCTGCCGAGCTCCGGCTCCAGCCACTCGTCCACGCGCGCGTGGAGGGCCTCGTCGGAGACGTCGGGCCAGGGCTCCCCCAGGTGCAGGCGGAGGAAGGCGAGGCGCTGCCGCAGCACCACCGCCTCCGGTGACCACCGCAGCAACCCGAGGCCCTCGCGCCGCAGCCCGTCGAGCAGCGCGGCGCGCACCGGGGCGGGGCCGGCGTCCCGCAGCGGCCGTACCGCCAGCTCGACCGCCCCCAGCCGCTCGACACGGCGGGCCACGACGTCCCCGTCGCCCCAGCGCACCTCGTCCCGCTCCGCCAGCAGGGCGCCGGCCGCGTACCGGGCGACCTCCTCGTCGACGGGCGCGCCGAGCTGCACGCGCGCGTGGCCGCGGTCCACGGGACGGTCCGCCGCGGCCACCGCGATCCAGGGCGCGCCGCGCAGCGCGCTGGACGCGCCGAGCTCGGCGCGCGTACCGGAGACCATGAGGTACGACCCGCCGTCGGACCTGGCCACGCGCTCGGGGAAGGCGAGGGCGGCGACGAGCCCGGCCAGCCGGTCCTCGGAGAGCTCCCCCCACTTCCCGGCGGAGCCGGGCCCGGACGCGGCGGCGAGGGCTCGCAGCCGCCGCACCTCCGTCCGCCACCGCCCCGCGTAGGCGTCACCCCCGCGCCGGGCGGCCCGCACGGCCGCCGCGAGGTCGTCGCCGTACTCCCGCGGCGCCGTCTCGCCGAGCAGCGCCACCACCTCGGCGGCACCGTCGCCCCCACCCGCGTCGAGCAGCGCCCGCCCCAGCCGGGGGTGCAGCCCCAGGCGGGCCAGCCGCACCCCGCGCTCCGTGGCCCGCCCGCCGTCGTCCACCGCCCCGATCGCCCGCAGCACCGACCGCGCGGCCGCCATCGCCCCCGCCGGCGGCGGATCCAGCAGCGCCAGCCCCGAGGCGTCCGGATCACCCCAGCAGGCCGCCTGCAGGGCGAACGCCGTCAGGTCGGCCACCTTGATCTCCGGCGAGGGGAACCGCGGCAGACGCCCGTCCTCGGCCTCCGCCCAGCACCGGTACACCGCGCCCGGCGCCTCGCGCCCGGCCCGCCCCGCCCGCTGCCGTCCGGCCGCCTGCGACGCCCGTACCGTCGTCAGCGCGCTCAGCCCGCGCGCGTGGTCCACACGCGGCTCCCGGGCCAGCCCCGAGTCCACGACCACCCGCACCCCCGGCACCGTCAGCGACGACTCCGCCACGGAGGTCGCCAGCACCACCCGGCGCCGCGGGCCGGGGGCCAGCACCGCGTCCTGCACGGCCGCCGGCGCCCGCCCGTGCACCTGCAGCACCTCGACGTCCCCGGATTCCCCCAGGAGCCCGGCGACCCGGGCGATCTCGCCGATCCCCGGCAGGAAGCACAGCACGTCCCCCTCCCGCTCGGCCAGCGCCCGCCGCACCACCGACGCCACGTGCGCCAGCAGCGCCGGATCGACCCGCATCCCGTGCGGCGGCCGCACCGGACGCGGCGGCGGCGCCCACACCACCTCCACCGGGTGCGACGCGTCCCGCGCCTCGACCACCGGCGCCCCGCCCAGCAGCTCCGCCCACCCCTGCGCGTCGGTCGTCGCCGAAGCGGCCACCAGCCGCAGCTCGGGCCGCAGCGTCTCGCGCACGTCCCACAGGAACGCCGCCGCCGTGTCCGCGTCCAGATGCCGCTCGTGGCACTCGTCGAGCACCACCACGTCCACGCCGGCCAGCTCCGGGTCGCGCTGGAGGCGCTGCAGCAGCACACCGGTCGTGACGACCTCCACGCGCGTGTGCCGCCCGACGACCCGCTCCCCGCGCACGGTGTGGCCCACGCTGCCGCCGGGCCGCTCGCCCAGCAGCCACGCCATCCGCCGCGCCGCCGCCCGCGCCGCGATCCGCCGCGGTTCGGCGACCACCACCCGCCGCGCGGCCCCCTCGCCGAGCAGCCCCGCCAGCGCCAGCGGCACCAGGGTCGTCTTGCCGGTGCCGGGCGGCGCCACGAGGACGGCGGTGCCGGGCCCCGCCAGGGCGTCCTCCAGCCGGGGCAGGGCGGCGCGTACGGGAAGGGCGTCCAGGGCGTCGTAACGGATCACGCCCCCAGTGTCGTACGCCCCGCCGGGCGGCCCGCCACGCGCCTGGTGCCGCCGTACGCCGCGGCACCCGCCGGCCGCGCTCGCCGTCGGTCAGTCGCGCTCGCACACGAAGATCGCCGTGCCCGGGATCAGGTTCCCGCGCAGCGGGGACCAGCCGCCCCACTCGGAGGTGTTCCACACGGGCCACTCCGGCTCCACCAGGTCCACCAGCCGCAGACCCGAGGCCACCACGTCCCGGACGCGGTCGCCGACCGTGCGGTGGTGCTCGACGTAGACCGCTCGGCCCTCCTCATCCTGCTCGACGTACGGCGTGCGGTCGAAGTACGAGGCCGAGACGCTCAGCCCCTCCGGGCCCGGCTCGTCCGGGAACGCCCAGCGGAGGGGATGCGTGACGGAGAAGACGAACCGGCCCCCGGGGCGCAGCACCCGCCGCACCTCCCGCAGCACCAGGCGCGGGTCGGCGACGAAGGGCAGCGCCCCGTACGCCGAGCAGGCCAGGTCGAAGGAGCCGTCCGCGAACGGCAGCGCGCACGCGTCGGCGCACACCAGCGGGAACGAGCCGCCGATGCGCAGCGCGTGCTGGAGCTGCCGGTGCGAGATGTCCAGGGCGACCGGGCGCGCGCCCTGGGCGGCCAGCCAGCGCGAGCACTGCGCCGCGCCGGCGCCGATCTCCAGGACGTCCCGGCCCTTCAGCTCCTCCGGCGGGCCGAGCAGTTCCGCCTCCACCTCGTCCAGGCCCTCGGGCCCCCAGACGAAGCGGTCGTCGCCGAGGAACGTGCCGTGCTCGACCTGGTACTCGTCCGCGTTGCGGTCCCACCACCCCCGGTTGGCCCGGGAGCTCTCCGCCACACCTGCGTCACGCCTGGTGGCCTCGGGTTCGGACGCTTCGGGCTCTTGGATGATCGGCTCCTTCGTCGTACTCTTCGGTCCAGCCTGTTCCGGCGGTGCCGCGCGGGGGCTTCGCGGGTGCCCGCGGTGCCGCCAAAAGCGGGAATCGTGCCGGAAATGCGGCGAACCGCCCCGGGTGTGCGGCTTCGCGCATTGACCATGCCCGGCCGTCCCCGTATGCTACAAGTTGCGCTGCGGGCCTGCGCACCTCAGACGTAGCAGGTCGCGCTCGCATCTGTTGTATGTCCCCTCGGTTGTCGAGGCGCCGTCATTAGTTCGCTGGTGAGGCGCTTCCTTGGCTGTCCGGCTTCTGCAGAGCGAAACGGGCTCCAGCGTGAGCAGTACCTACGACTTAATGTCCGTACCGGAGCCCTTTTCCACATGACGAGCAGCACCGAGACCACCGCTTCCACCCCGCAGGTAGCGGTCAACGACATCGGTAACGAGGAAGCTTTCCTCGCCGCGATCGACGAGACGATCAAGTACTTCAACGACGGCGACATCGTCGACGGCGTCATCGTGAAGGTCGACCGGGACGAGGTCCTGCTCGACATCGGTTACAAGACCGAAGGCGTCATCCCGAGCCGCGAGCTCTCCATCAAGCACGACGTCGACCCCAACGAGGTCGTCGCCGTGGGCGATGAGATCGAGGCCCTCGTCCTCCAGAAGGAGGACAAGGAAGGCCGCCTCATCCTGTCCAAGAAGCGCGCTCAGTACGAGCGTGCCTGGGGCACGATCGAGAAGATCAAGGAAGAGGACGGGATCGTCACCGGCACCGTCATCGAGGTCGTCAAGGGTGGTCTCATCCTCGACATCGGCCTCCGTGGCTTCCTGCCGGCCTCCCTCGTCGAGATGCGCCGCGTCCGCGACCTCCAGCCGTACGTCGGCAAGGAGCTCGAGGCGAAGATCATCGAGCTGGACAAGAACCGCAACAACGTGGTCCTGTCCCGCCGTGCCTGGCTGGAGCAGACCCAGTCCGAGGTGCGCCAGACGTTCCTCACCACCCTCCAGAAGGGTCAGGTCCGTTCCGGCGTCGTCTCCTCGATCGTCAACTTCGGTGCCTTCGTGGACCTGGGTGGCGTCGACGGTCTGGTCCACGTCTCCGAGCTGTCCTGGAAGCACATCGACCACCCCTCCGAGGTCGTCGAGGTCGGCCAGGAGGTCACCGTCGAGGTCCTCGACGTCGACATGGACCGCGAGCGTGTCTCCCTGTCGCTGAAGGCGACCCAGGAAGACCCGTGGCAGCAGTTCGCCCGCACCCACCAGATCGGCCAGGTCGTGCCCGGCAAGGTCACGAAGCTGGTTCCGTTCGGTGCGTTCGTCCGCGTGGACGAGGGCATCGAGGGTCTGGTGCACATCTCCGAGCTGGCCGAGCGCCACGTGGAGATCCCGGAGCAGGTCGTCCAGGTCAACGACGAGATCTTCGTCAAGGTCATCGACATCGACCTCGAGCGCCGTCGCATCAGCCTCTCGCTGAAGCAGGCCAACGAGTCCTTCGGTGCCGACCCGTCGGCGGTCGAGTTCGACCCGACCCTGTACGGCATGGCCGCGTCCTACGACGACCAGGGCAACTACATCTACCCCGAGGGCTTCGACCCCGAGACCAACGACTGGCTCGAGGGCTACGAGAAGCAGCGCGAGGAGTGGGAGCGCCAGTACGCCGAGGCGCAGCAGCGCTTCGAGCAGCACCAGGCGCAGGTCATCAAGTCCCGCGAGGCGGACGCCCAGGCCGCTGCCGAGGGTGGCGAGGCCGCCGCTCCGGCCGCGTCCGGCGGTTCGTACTCGTCCGAGGGCGGCGACACCTCCGGCGCCCTGGCGTCGGACGAGGCGCTGGCCGCGCTGCGCGAGAAGCTGGCCGGCGGCCAGAGCTGAGCGCACGCTGCGTGAGCAGTAGCTCCTGAACCGAGGGCCCGCTTCCGGAAGGAAGCGGGCCCTCGGCGCGTCCGCGCCTCCGCGGGGCGACCGGGCCGGTGTCCGCGGTGACCGGACGGGCGGCGGGGGTGAGCGGCGGTGCTTCCGTGACGATCACGTACCCGCGGGTGGGAATGCCCGTGCTCCGCGTCACGTTGTGCTCTACGGACACAAGGAGGAGCGGTCACTGTGCTTGATCCGCAGGGTTTGTACGCATGGGAGCCGAAGGGCCTGGCCGTGGTGGACATGGCGCTCGCCCAGGAGTCGGCCGGCCTTGTCATGCTCTACCACTTCGACGGATACATCGACGCGGGCGAGACCGGCGACCAGATCGTCGAGCGGCTCCTCGACTCGCTGCCCCACCAGGTCGTGGCCCGTTTCCACCACGACCGGCTCGTGGACTACCGCGCCCGCCGCCCGCTGCTGACGTTCAAGCGCGACCGCTGGACCGACTACGAGGAGCCCGCCATCGAGGTGCGGGTCGTCCAGGACGCCACGGGAGCGCCCTTCCTGCTGCTGTCCGGACCCGAGCCGGACGTGGAGTGGGAGCGCTTCGCCGCGGCCGTACGGCAGATCGTCGAGCGGCTCGGCGTCCGCCTGTCCGTCAACTTCCACGGCATCCCGATGGGCGTCCCGCACACCCGGCCCGTCGGTCTCACCCCGCACGGCAACCGCAGCGACCTCGTCCCGGGCCACCGCAGCCCGTTCGAGGAGGCCCAGGTGCCGGGCAGCGCCGAGGCCCTCGTCGAGTACCGCCTCATGCAGGCCGGTCACGACGTCCTGGGTGTCGCCGCGCACGTGCCGCACTACATCGCGCGCTCCCCGTACCCGGACGCCGCGCTGACCGTCCTGGAGGCCGTCACGGCGGCCACCGGGCTGGTCCTGCCGGGCGTCGCGCACGCCCTGCGCACCGAGGCCCACCGCACCCAGACCGAGATCGACCGGCAGATCCGGGAGGGCGACGAGGAGCTCACCGCCCTCGTCCAGGGCCTGGAGCACCAGTACGACGCCGCCGCGGGCGCGGAGACCCGGGGCAACATGCTCGCCGAACCGGTGGAGATCCCGTCGGCCGACGAGATCGGGCGGGAGTTCGAGCGGTTCCTGGCGGAGCGGGAGGGCGACGGCTGAGGAGCCGGGGGCGGCTCAGGGCGCGGGCGGTCGGCCCGGCGGGGTGGTGCCGGGAGGTCCGGGCTGGGCGCCGCCGGTGGCAGGGCCTAAGCTTCCGCTCATGCTGAGGGTGGGCCTGACCGGCGGCATCGGTGCCGGCAAGAGCGAGGTGTCACGGCTGCTCGTCGCGCGCGGGGCCGTGCTGATCGACGCGGACCGCATCGCGCGGGAGGTCGTCGCGCCCGGGACCCCCGGTCTGGCGGCGGTCGTCGACGCCTTCGGCACGGACGTGCTCACGGCGGACGGCAGCCTGGACCGGCCGAAGCTGGGCTCGGTCGTCTTCGCCGACCCGGAGCGGCTGGCCGTCCTCAACGCGATCGTGCACCCCCTCGTCGGCGCCCGCTCCCGCGAACTGGAGGAGGCCGCCGCCGAGGACGCCGTCGTCGTCCACGACGTCCCGCTCCTCACGGAGAACGGCCTGGCGCCGCTGTACGACGTCGTCATCGTGGTCGACGCCGACCCCGGGACCCAGCTCGACCGGCTCGTCCGGCTGCGCGGCATGACCGAGCAGGACGCCCGCGCGCGGATGGCCGCCCAGGCGACGCGCGAGCAGCGCCGGGAGATCGCGGACATCCTGATCGACAACGACGTGCCCCTGGACCAGCTGGAACGCCGGGTCGAGGAGGTGTGGGCCGAGCTCAGCCGCCGGGCCCGGGCCGCCTCGTCCCGGCCGTCCCCGTCGCCGTCCTCGGAATAGCGCCGTCCCGGCGGGGCGTTGAAAGGGCCCAGTGAGGGAAGGACTCTGCCGTGCCCGAGGAGAACAGCGCGCCCACCGGACGTACCCCGGAGACGAACGTCATCGACTTCCGCGCCGCCGAGCAGCTGCTCGCCGCGCGGGACCCGCGGGGTGCGGTGAAGCTGCTCGACGGAGTCATCGCCGCCCACCCGGAGAACACCGCCGCGCGGCTGCTGCGCGCGCGTGCCTTCTTCGCGGCGGCGCAGTTGCGCCCCGCTGAACTGGAGTTCTCCATCGTGCTGGAGCGCGAGCCGGACAACGCGTTCGCGCACTTCGCGCTCGCCCGCACCTACGAGCGCCAGGGGCGGCCCGCCCAGGCCAAGCGCCACTTCCGGCTGGCGGCGGCGCTGGATCCCAATCCGCAGTACCTGAAGGCCGCGCGCTTCGACGCCTGAGGCGAGGGCCGGACCGGGGCCGGGGCCGCGGGCTGGTGCGTGGCGGGGTGCCGCGGTGCGGTCGGCGGTCGGTCAGGTCCCGGCGGCCAGGTGCCGGCCGTATCCGGGCTGCTGCCTGCTGCCTGCTGCCTGCTGCGTGCTGTCTGCCGCCCGCTCCGTCACGGCTGGTCCTCCGGAGGCGGGTGCGGCCGTGCGGCGCCGTCCGGCGGGCGGTGCCGCGGTCCGTCGGCGTCCTCCAGGGGTCGGTACGGCGGTACCTCGGGGCCCGGCTGGTAGTGCGGGCCCTGGCGGAGGTGCCTGAGGACCACGGCCATGTCGACGGTGACCACCAGCCACAGCACCCCGCAGGCGGCGGCCCAGCCGGGACGGCCGGCGAGCAGGAAGGCCACCGTCCCGGCGACCGCCCAGACCAGCCCCCACACGCTCAGCCAGAAGCGCATCCGCAGCGCACTGCGCGCGGTCACCGGCTCACTGCCCGTACGCATCGTGACCACCACTCCTTCCTGCAACGTACTCTCCGGCGCGCACCGGCACCAAGGGGGGCTCCGGCCGTCGCCAGCCGTGCCGGTCACTCGGACGGGTGAACCCGGGCGGAGGGGGGAACGGGCGTGCGGATGCGGCCCGTTGGGCGGGCATGGAGCGAAAAATGCGTGAGGGGTACGAGGGGACCGGGCCCGGGGCGATCACTCCGGACGGCTGCGCCGTGGAGTTCTACGCGCGGCTGCCCGTCGGCGACGAACCGGACGTCATCGCCGCCGCCGTCCCGGCGGGCGCGCGGATCCTGGAGCTCGGCAGCGGCGTGGGGCGCGTGACGCACGCGCTGCTGGAGCGCGGGTTCACGGTCACGGCGGTGGACGAGTCCGCCGAGATGCTGGAGCGGGTGCGCGGCGCGCGGACGGTACGCAGTCCGATCGAGGAGCTGGACCTCGGTGAGACGTTCGACGTGGTGCTGCTCGCCTCCTTCCTGGTGCACGCGGGAGACGCCGGGGTGCGGCGCGGGTTGCTGCGCACCTGCGCCCGGCACGTCGCGCCGGGCGGCTGCGTGCTGATCCAGCGGGAGGCGGAGGACTACCACACGAACGTGCCGCGGGAACGGGTCGACCCCGCCGGTTTCACCGTGCGGGTCGCGTCGGTGGAACCGGTCGGCGACGGGGTCGACTCCGTGCGGGCCGAGTACGTCTTCCCGGACGCGATATGGACCCAGACGTTCCGTGCCCGGCCGTTGACGACGGAGCAGTTCGAGGAGGCGCTGGAGGAGGCGGGGCTGAGAGTGGACCGGTACCTGACGGAGGACCGGGTGTGGGTGCGGGCGGTGGCCGTGGACTGAGGACCGGGCAGGGGGACGGCCGGGGAAACAGCCGGGGAAGGCCGTCCTGAGCGAGGAGTTCCGGGGCGCGGCGCGGTCTGCCTCCATGACCGCAGCACGGACCGCCTCACCCAGGAGACCCCATGTCCGACTCCACCGCCGGCGTCGCCTCCACCGCCTCGGCCCCCTCCGTTCCGGCCTCTTCCGTCTCGTCCGTCCCTCACCCGTCCGGAGCCTTCCCGTCCGGCACCGGCGTCGCCGGGGCGGCGACCGCGCGCAGGAGGTGGGCCCGCATCGCGTTGCGCGGCCTGCAGGTGCTGCTCGCCCTGTTCTTCGGTGTCGCCGGCGCCCTGCCGAAGCTGATCGCCCACCCGTCGGCCGTGGAGTCCTTCGACGAGCTCGGCTGGGGCGCCATGGGCATGTACGCCATCGGGGCGCTCGAACTGGCAGGAGCCGTCGCCCTGCTGGTCCCGGTGCTGCAGTCGGTGGCGGCGGTGGTGCTGAGCGCGCTGATGGTGGGTGCCTTCGTCGTGCAGGTGACCGTGTTCGACGGGCAGTACGCGGCGACACCGGTCGTCCTGATCGTGCCGCTCGCCCTGATCGCCTGGGGGAGGCGGGGGCACAACGCGGAGCTGGTGCGGCTGGTGCCGTCCGTGCGGCGGCGCGGGTGACGTGGGTGATGCCGTGGCGTGCGTGAGCGCGCCGCACGGCGTCGGCGATCCCGCCGGTCCTGCCGGTCCCGTCGGTGCGGGAAGGCCCGAGGCCGGTGAGCCGGGGGCCTTCGCTCCGCCGGACGGCCGGCCGGTCAGGGCCTCGGCCTGCCGGAGCCCGCGCCGGGGTCGGCCAGGCCGCGCAGGCGTTCCAGTTCGCGGCGGTCCCGCTTGGTCGGTCGGCCCATGCCCCGGTCGCGGAGGGCGACCGGCGCGACGGCCTCGCGGGGCGGCGGAGGCGGCGAGTTGTCGATGTAGCACTGGGCGGCCACCGGGGCACCGACCCGCTTGCGGATCAGCCGGGTGACCACGACGATCCGCTCCCGTCCCTCCTGCCGCAGCCGCACCTCGTCGCCGACGCGCACGGAGTGGGCGGGCTTGACGCGCTCGCCGTTCAGCCGCACGTGCCCGCCCCGGCAGGCGGCGGCGCCGAGCGAACGGGTCTTGACCAGGCGTACCGACCAGATCCAGCTGTCGATGCGGACGGTCTCGCCGTTCTGCGGTCCGGCGGCCTCGGCGGCGGCCACCGCGGCCGCGACCTCGGGGTCCTGGGTGCCGTGCGAGGGGGAGGCCGGGGGGCGCCCGTCCCGCGAGCGGTCGGGGGAGTCCTCCGACCGCGCGTGGCCGTCCGGAGCCGGCGCGCCACCGGCCGCCGCGTCGCCGTCCGTCCGCCCGCCGGCCGCCGCGGCCCCGCTCCCGCCCGTCTCGTCGTACTCCGCGCCCTCAGAAGCCATGTCTCCGACCTTAGCCCTCTTCGTCGGCCGATCGGGTACGGAGCAAGATCGCAAAATCAGTTCTGCAAAAAGTATTTTGCGAAACGGGGAAGCGGCCTACTCTCCCGGCATGGAGAGCGATGAGCGCAGGCGCGTACTGGATCCGGAGCGGGACACCGCCGCGATGAAGGCCCTCACGCACCCCTTGCGCATCCGGTTGCTCGGGCTGTTGCGGCAGGACGGTCCGGCGACCGCCAGTGAGCTCGCCGTGCGGACGGGGGAGTCGTCGGCGTCGACCAGTTACCACCTGCGGGTGCTGGCGAAGTACGCGTTCATCGCCGAGGCCGAGCACCGGGACGGGCGGGAGCGGCGCTGGCGGGCGCTGCACGACGTGACGTCCTGGAGCAACGAGGCGATGGAGTCCTCCGCGGCGGGCCGGGCGTACGTCGGCCTCATGCGGCGGCGCCAGATCGAGCACCTGGAGGGGTCGCTCGCCCGGCACGAGGCGGCCCTCGCCGACGGACGTCTCGGTCAGGAGTGGGTGGAACCGTCGGGGATCAGTGACATGCTGCCCCGGCTGACGCCGGAGTCGCTCGCCGAACTGCGGGAGGTGTTCGCGCGGACCGTGGAGGAGCTGGCGGGACGGGACGAGCAGGATCCGCGTGCCCGGCAGGTGGTGCTCGTCGTCGCGGGCCTGCCCCTGGCGCCGCACGACCCGGGCCCCGCGGAGGACACCGGTCCTGCCGGGAATGACCCTGACTCCGTCGGGAATGACCCTGGCTCCGCCGGGAGCGGCCCTGGCTCCGCCGGGAGCAGTTCTGCCTCCGCCGGGAGCGGCGACTCCGCGGGGGGCGGCTCACCGGAGGGGAGCGGGGCGTCATGAGGGAGTCGCCCGCCGTACGGACCGCCCGTCGCCGTTACGCCACCCTCTGCGCGCTCTTCTGGCTGCCGCCGGGACTGGCCATGGCGCCTCTGGTCCTGCTGTTCACCGAGCGGGGCATGGCCCTCGCCGCGATCGCGGGGTTCTTCGCGGCCCACTCGCTGACCGTGGCCGTACTGGAACTGCCCACCGGAGGGCTGTCCGACGTCCTCGGGCGCCGGCCGGTGCTCGCCGCGGCGGGCGCGCTCAACGGCGTCGCGCTGGTCGTCCAGGCCCTCGGCACCACCGCTTGGGCGCTCACCGCGGGCATGGCCCTGATGGGGGCGGCCCGCGCTCTGGCCAGCGGTCCGGCCGAGGCGTGGTACGTCGACACCGTGCAGGCGTGCTCCGGCCCGGACGCCGAGCTGCGGACGGGCCTGGCACGCGGCAGTACCGCGACCTCCGCCGCCGTGGCCGCGGGGATCCTGCTCGGCGGCGCCCTTCCCTGGCTGCTCGGGCGGGGTCCCGATCCCGGTGCGTGGCTGAGCGGGGCGACGGACGGGGCGGTGCTGCCCCTGTCGGTGCCCGTCCTGCTCGGCGCCGCGGTCGAGGCCGTCTTCGTCTGCTACGTCCTGACCGCGTTGCGCGAGCCGCCCCGCCCGCCCACGACCCCGCGGTCCGTGCTGCGCGGCATCCCCGGCACGGTCGCGGACGGGCTGCGCCTGGGCGGGCGGGACGCCCTGGTCCGCCGGGTGCTGCTCGGCGCGGCCGCCGCCGGCGGTGCCCTGGCCGCCGTCGAACTGCTCGGCCCCGGACGCACCCTGGCGGTGACCGGTGCGTCCGGGTCGGGGGCCATGCTCTACGCCGCCCTGGCCTGCGGGGGTTTCGTCTGCGCCGGTGTCGGCAGCCACCTCGCGCCGTACGCCGCCCGGGTCGCGGGCAGCGGCGAGCGGGCGGTCCTGACCGGACTCGGCGCCGGCGCGGCCGGTCTGCTGCTGCTCGGGGTCACGGCGGGTTCGACGCACCCGCTGCCCACGGGCCTCGCGGTCCTCGGCTTCGGCCTGGTCTACCTCGGGCTGGGTGTGGCGGGGCCCAGCGAGAACGAGCTCCTGCACCAGCGCGTCCCCGGAGCGCGCCGCGCCACCGCGCTGTCCGCGCAGTCCCTCGCCCAGCAACTGGTCGGCGCCCTCGTCGGTCTCCTCGCGGGCGCCCTCCGGCCGGGCCCGCTGCCCTGGCTGCTCGCGGCCGCCGTCCTGCTGGCCGGCGCCCTGCTCTGGCTGCGCCGCGCCGAGCGGCCCGTGGCGGTCGCCGGGACGGGCTGACCGGGCGGGACGCGAGAGGGCGTCCCCGGTCCGGCCGGCCCGACGGGTGCGCCCTCGCGCCGGCCGGCCTCGCCCCGGCGCCCCGCTCCGCGGTGCTCGCCGGGCGGCGGCTCTGCGGCCCTACGGTGGAACCATGGATTCCAGTGCCCTCACCGCCCTCGACCGGCGCATCGCGGGCTGCCGTGCCTGTCCGCGGCTGGTGGCCTGGCGCGAGGAGGTGGCCCGGACCAGGCGGGCCGCCTTCGCCGACTGGACGTACTGGGGGCGGCCGGTGCCGGGCTTCGGACCGGACGACGCCCAGATGCTGGTCGTCGGCCTCGCGCCCGCCGCCCACGGCGGCAACCGCACCGGCCGCATGTTCACCGGAGACCGCTCGGGGGACGTGCTGTACGAGGCGCTGTACGACGTCGGACTCGCCTCGCAGCCCGCGTCCGCGTACGCCGGCGACGGTCTCGAACTGTACGGCGTGCGGGTCACCGCGCCCGTGCACTGCGCCCCGCCGGCCAACAAGCCCACGCCCGGCGAGCGGGACGCCTGCCGGCCCTGGCTCGTGCAGGAGCTGCGGCTGCTGCGGCCGACGCTGCGGGCCGTGGTCGTCCTCGGCGCCTTCGGCTGGCAGGCCGCGCTGCCCGCGTTCGCGGAGGCGGGCTGGACCGTGCCGCGCCCCCGCCCCGCCTTCGCCCACGGCACGCACGTCACCCTCGACGCCACCGCCACCGCCACCGCCACTGCCACCGCCACCAACACCGACACCGGCGCCCCCGGTCGTGCCGACGAGCGGGACCGTCCCGGCCGGCTGGACCTCTTCGGCTGCTACCACGTCAGCCAGCGCAACACCTTCACCGGCCGGCTCACCCCCGGGATGCTGCGGGAGGTGCTGCGCACGGCGGCGCGGACGGCGGGCCTGCCGCGGGCGAAGAAATGAGGTGAGCGGACCGGCGTGCGGACGTTACGGTGCGGCGATGGGCCTCTATCCGGCAATCGAACCGTACGCGCACGGCATGCTCGACGTCGGCGACGGCAACCGCGTGTACTGGGAGACCAGCGGCAACCCGGACGGCAAGCCCGCCCTGGTGCTGCACGGCGGGCCGGGCTCGGGCTGCACGCCGTGGTACCGGCGGCTGTTCGACCCGGCGGCGTACCGGATCGTCCTGCTCGACCAGCGCGGCTGCGGGCGTTCGACGCCGCACGCGAGCGCCCACGACACCGACATGAGCGTGAACACCACCGCCCACCTCCTCGCCGACCTGGAGCGGCTGCGCGCGCACCTGGGGATCGAGCGGTGGCTCGTGTGGGGCGTGTCGTGGGGATCGGTGCTCGGGCTGCGGTACGCGCAGACGCATCCCGGGGTGGTGTCCGAGCTGGTGCTGACGGGCATCGCCACCGGCTCCCGTCCCGAAGTGACCCTGCTGACCAGAGGACTGGGGAAGATCTTCCCGGAGGCCTTCGGGCGGTTCCTGGCCGACCTGCCGGAGGACGACCGGGACGGCGACCTCGCCGCCGCCTGCAACCGGCTCGTCGAGTCGCCGGACCCGCAGGTGCGGGAGCGTGCCGCGCGGGCCTGGACCGACTGGGAGACAGCGATCATCCCGGCGCCGCCGCGCTCCGTGGCACGGTTCGAGGACCCGGTGTTCCGCAGGGGTTTCGCCCGTACCGTCACCCACTACTTCGCCAACGACCACTTCCTCGGTGAAGGCAACGACGAGGGGGTCGTCCTGCGCGACGCGCACCTGCTGGCGGGGGTGCCGGGGACGCTCGTGCAGGGCAGCCTCGACTTCGGCAACCTCCTCGGCACCGTCTGGCGGCTCCACCACGCCTGGCCCGGCAGCGAGTTGGTCCTCGTTGACGAGGCGGGGCACGACGCGTCCGCGCCCGGTATGGAGGACGCGCTGATCGCGGCGACGGACCGGTACGCCCGGCGGTGACGCGACGGACGGGAGCGCGGGGCCGGGCCGGGGCCGTGGCTCACGGACGGTCCGCGGGCGGAGGCGCCGGGGGTTGTTCGTCCAGGACGCGGTCGTCGCGGTGGGCGCCGTAGAAGTCGGCCTGGCGGGCCATCAGGTCGCGCAGGGAGGTGCCGCGCGGGACGCCGTACACCGTGCCGGGGAAGTCCAGGCCCTGCTGCACCTGCCACAGCGCGTCGTGCTCGCCCGGGGCGAACAGCCGCGCCCGGGGCGCTCCCGCCGCGATCCAGCCGATGGGCAGGACGGAACCGGGCGGCAGGACGGAGTTGACGTGCAGCACGCTGTTGATCCGCAGTTCGGAGCCGGCGCCCGCGACGGCTCCGGGGAAGGCGGAGGCGCCGGTCGCCACGAAGACCTCGTCCTCGATGGTCGCCCCGTTGACGTGGGCGTGCGGGCCGACGAGCACCGCGTCGCCGATGACGGCGGGGTGCCCCGAGCGTCCCCGCACCAGCGCGTTCTCCATGACGACGACGTCCGACCCGACGCGGACCTCCCCGTCCTCGGCGGTGAGCACGGCCCCGTGCAGCACACGGGCGCGTTCGCCGAGGGTGACGGCCCCGCAGAGGACGGCGGTCGGAGCGACGTACGCGGACTCCGGGACGACGGGGCGCCGCCCGCGGTGCTCGATCAGCACGAGGCCTCCCCGGACGGGCCGGGGACGACGGCTGTCGCGGTGATCTCCACCAGTTGCCCGGGGTACCCGAGGCAGGCGACGCCGATCAGCGTCGACGCGTGGGGTCCGGCGCTGAGCCCGGAGGCCTCGACGACGCCCCAGACGGCGGACAGCACCGCCGGATCGGCGCTCACGACGTACACGTCCGTCGCCACGACGTGCGGGAAGTCGCTTCCGGCCGCGCGCAGTTGGGTCCCGAGGTTGGCGAGCACCTGCTCGGCCTGCCGTACGGGGTCCCCCGGCCCGACGAGCGTGCCGCCGGCGTCGAGCGGGACGGAACCGGCGAGGAAGGCGAGCTTCGTGCCGGCCTCCACCACGGACGCGTGGGAGTACCTGGGCGGCGGGAACAGGTCAGGGACGGTGAGGCGCTGGATCACGGAGGCTCCTGTCTGGCGGACGGCGGACGGCGGACGGCGGACAGCGGGCGGTGGGCGGCGGCCTGCGGGCGACGGTGTGCGGTCGGGCGGAACCCCCCCGATCATGCGGTGCCGTGCTGCCCCGCGCACCCGCTTTTCCGTCGCGCCCCGCCCCCTCGCCCCCCGCCTCCCCTCCCCCCACCCCCTTCCACCCGAACCACGACCGTCAGGAGCCGCACCGTGCCCTCCCTCACCGACGACCGGGCCTTCCTCGACGCCACCGCCGACCGCCTCGCCGCCCTGCCCGCCGTCGAGGCCGTCACCCTCGGCGGTTCACGCGCCCGGGGCACCGAACGGCCGGACAGCGACTGGGACCTGGCCGTCTACTACCGGGACGGCTTCGACCCCGGCGACCTGCGCGCGGTCGGCTGGGAGGGCGAGGTCTGCGAGATCGGCGCCTGGGGCGGCGGTGTCTTCAACGGGGGCGCGTGGCTGACGATCGACGGCCGCCGCGTGGACGTGCACTACCGCGACCTGCGCGTGGTCGAGGAGGTGTGGGCGGAGTCGGAGCGGGGCCGCTTCCGCGTCGAGCCGCTGATGTTCCACCTGGCGGGCATCCCGACCTACCTGCTCGTCGCGGAGCTCGCCGTCAACCGGGTGCTGCGGGGCACGCTGCGGCAGCCCACCGCCTACCCGCCGGCGCTGCGCGCCTCCGCCCCCGCCCACTGGCACGGCACGGCCGCCGCCACCCTCGCCTACGCCAAGGCGGGCCACGCCCCGAACGGCGCCCTCACCCAGGTCGCGGGCGCGATCGCCGTCGCGGCGGCGCAGTCCGCGCACGCCGTGCTGGCGGCGCGCGGGGAGTGGGTCACCAATGAGAAAGGGCTCGTCGAGCGGGCCGGGCTGTCGCGGGTGGACGCGCTCGTGGCCGCCCTCACGCCCGACCCGGACGCGCTCGCCCGCAGCGTCACCGAGGCGGAGGCGATCCTGGGGCGGGCGGTGGAGACGGCCGGGCGGCGCTGAGCGCGCGCCTCAGTGCCGGGCGAACTGGACGCGGGTCGGCTGTACGGCGTCCGGCCGCACGGCGATGCCGTCGACGGTCAGCTGCTCGCCGTAGATGTCGGTGAGCCTCAGGGCGCCGCCGCAGCCGGTGCCGTCGGGGGAGAGGAAGTAGTTGTACTCGGTGCGGGTCAGCTGACGCCATCCGGAGCCGGTGCCGACCTCCAGCCGGGCCAGCGGGTTGCGGTGGCCGATCGCCTGGACACCGCACCAGTGGCGGCTGGAGCCGGTCTTGTAGCGGATCGAGACGGTCTCGGACGTGGCGGGGCTGAGCAGGGTCCACGTGATCGCGATCCGCCCGGCGGAGAGACCGGCGAGCTCGGCGAAGGCCTCCTTGCTGAGGTCGAGCTGCCCGGGGGCGCAGGGGGAGGGGCACTCGTTGGTGATCCGGACCGTCACGGACGCACCGCCGGCCGCGCGGACGAGGACGTGCGCCCCGCACGCCTTGGACGTCTCGTAGTCGGTGGTGTTCATCGCCGCGATCATGAGGTCGGGGCTCGGGCCGTACAGGCAGGCGCCGTCGCCGTCCGCGGCGTCGTAGTGGGTGGCGACTCCGTCGTAGGTGACCCCGGGCTTCATCCGCCCGGCCAGCGGCGCCGTGCCGGAAGCCCGGCGCGGGGCGGGCGTGGCCGCGGGGGTGCTCCCGCGCGACGGCCGGGCCGACGCGGTGGTCGCGGAGGGCCTCGGGGCCGGGGACGCCGTGGACGGCTTCCGCTTCGGCTGCTGCGCGGTCGCCGTGGGCGGGACGCCCGGCCGGGCGCCGGCACCGGAGCCGGCCGTGGGGGCGGCCGTGGAGACGGCCGCTCCCGAGGTCCGCACGGCGCCGGACCCGTCGTCGGGCGTGACCGCGACGACCAGCGATACGAGGAGTCCGACGGCCGCCACGGCGACGGCCGGTGCCAGGACGGTGCGCCGCTTGCCGGGGGCGCGGCGGTGTGAGGGGGATGCCACGGATGAGTCCTTACGTGGTTCAGGAGAACACGCGCTGCCGACTCGTCAGTGGTCACAGCCCACGGAAAGGTTGCCGGGCTCTTCCGCGGCGGCGCGGCAGCCGCCCGCCCCTCCGCCCGGCCCGCCCCGGGCCGCGTTCACGAGGAACGCGCCTCTCCCGCCGATCGTCACACCCCGGCAACACGCGTGTTCCCCTTCCGCCGGGTACTCCGCCTACCGTGGAGACCACGCCCGTACAGCCCGGCCACCGTCGCCCGAAGGCTCACCCCCGCCCTCGACAGCCGACAGGAGCCCCGTGTCCCGCCGCGCAGCCCGCAGCCCCGTGAACCGTCGTCCCGCTGACCTCGCCCTGCCGCCGTGGCTCGCCCACACGCTGCGCGCGCAGCGCGGGCCGGTGCCCTGGAGCGCGGTGACGCGCGGGGCGCTCGCCGCCGGGCCGCTCCTGCTGCTCGCCGTCGCCGCCGACCGCGCCTCCCTGGGCGTCGTCGCCGCCGTCGCCGCCATGCTCGCCGGGATCAACGACCGGCCCGGCAGCCGGCGGGCCTCCGTCAAGCGGATCGGCGTGCCCGCCCTGGCGGGGGCGGCCGGACTGCTCGTGGGGACCTGCGCGGGGGAGCACCTCGGCGCGGTCCCGCTCACCCTGCTGTTCACCGGGCTCGGGCTGTTCGCCGGGGCCGTCAGCGCCGTGGGGCCCGTCGCCTCAGGGGCCGGTACGCAGCTCCTCGTCGCCACCGCCGTCGGCGCCGGGATGCCGCTCCCCGAGACCGGCTGGGCGCGGGCCCTCGCCTTCCTCGCCGGAGCCGGGTGGCTGCTCGCGCTGCGGCTCGCCCTGCCCACCCCCGGCTCCCTCGCCGGCGACTTCCGCTTCGACGGGGAGCGCAAGGCCGTGGCCGCCGTGTACGACGCCGTCGCCGACCTCCTCGACGCCGCCGGAACGGCCGACGCGGGCGCACGCCGGGCCGCGCTCACCGCCGCCCTCGACCACGCGCAGGACGCGCTCGCCGGACCCCGGCTCCGGCGGTACGCCTCCTCGTCCGCCGAACGGCGGCTGCACGCCCGGTACGCCGCCGCGCTGCCGCTCGCCGAGGCCGCCACCGCGCTGGCCTGGGCCGGGGAGGCGGTGTCGGCCCGGACCTCCGAGGGGCCCCGGCGCCTCGCCGCCGCCGTACGCGACAACGCGCACACCGGGCCGCTGCCCGCGCCCTCCCGCTCGGTGCCCGCCCTGCGCGCCCTCGACGACGCCCTGCTGCACGCGGCCGAGGTCTTCGACCGGGGCAAGGGCGGCGACCTGCACACCCGGCGCCGCAGCCCGGCCGACCGGGTGCGGGCCGCCCTCGGCGACGGCGGACGGGAGTACGGCCTGCGGGTCGCCCTGTGCTTCGGGGCCAGCGCGGCCGTCGCGCAGGCCCTGTACCAGGCCCAGTGGTACGGGCAGCACACGCACTGGTACTGGCTGCCCGCCACCGCCGTCTTCCTCGTCAAGCCCGACCTCGGGCCGCTCGCCTCGCGGGTGCTGAGCCGGGCGGCCGGGACCGTGCTCGGCGCCCTCCTCTTCGCCGGGTTCGCGGCCGTGCTGCCCCGGCCCGGGGGGCTCGTCGCGCTCGTCGCCGTCAGCGGCGCCCTCATTCCCGTCGCCACCCGGCACTTCGCCGCCCAGACCGCCGTGGTGACCGTGCTCGTGCTCGCCCTGGTGATGGTCGGCGGCGAACCGCAGGCCTCCGCCGGCCGGATCGGGGAGACGCTGCTGGCCTGCGCGATCGTGCTGATCGTCGGCCACCTGCCGATCCCGGGGCAGCGGGGCGGGGGCGTACGGGCCCGGCTGGCCGCCGCGACCGGCGCCGCGCAGGCGTACCTCGACCACGTCCTGGAGGAGGCGCGGGAGCCGCGCACCGCCGCGGCCGGCGCCCTTGCCGCCGGCCGTGCGACCTCCTCCGGCGGCCGCGTGGCCCTCTCCGGCCGCCCCGCCACCTCCGCCGACCACCGTGCCGCCCGCTGGACCCTCCGCCGCGAGGCCTACCGCACGCTCGCCGAGGCCCGCACGGCCATCTCCCTGGCCGCGCACGAACTGCCCGCCCTCGCCCGGCACGCCGAAGGCGCGGACGAGGTCGCCGGCCTCCTCGAACGGCTCGTGGACACCACGACCGCCGGGGCCGTGCACCTCGACGACACCGGACGGCTCTCCCCGCGGCACACCGAACGCCTCACCGCCCTCCTCGGCGAACTCGCCGCCCACCGGGAACGCGTCGGGCCGACCGGATCGACCGGACCGACCGGACCGACCGGACCGACCGGGTCGACCGGATCGGCCGGGTCGACCGGGCCCGCGGTGCGCCGCGCCGGCTGACGCCTGGCTCGCGGCAGGAGGCCTGCGGCCGGGGAGACCGGAGGAGGGGGAAGCCGGAGAGAGGCCGGGGCAGCCGGGAACACCGGGGCAGCCGGGGCAGCCGGGAGGCCGTCAGTCGCCGTCGCCGATCCGGACCCACACCGGCGCGTGGTCGGACCCCGACGCCCCGCGCCGCTCCGCCGGGTCCGGGCCGACGGACGGCAGGCGCGGCGCGTCCTCGTCCGGCAGGCCCGTGCCCGCCGCCGTCACCCGGCGGACCAGACAGTGGCTGAGCAGGACGTGGTCGATCAGTTCGCGCCGCCCGGCCTGGACGCGGGAGTAGCGCCGGCCGGCGGGGATCAGCGGGGCCACGTCCCACAGCCGGGTCGCGTCGCCCCGGTCGGGCAGGTCGTGGCCGGGCGTGCCGATCTCCGAGCCGGGCGGGCCGAGCAGGATCTGCGTGGTCGCGGCCTGCACCTCGTCGTTGAGGTCGCCGAGGACCGCCACGTCCCGCTCGCGCCCGTCACCGGCCAGCAGCTCGTCCGCGAGGGCGCGCAGCGCGGTCGCCTCGGCGGCCCGCCGGCAGAGGGCGTAGGCGCCGTACCGGGCCCGTTCGCCCTCGTCGCGCGGGTGGAACCGGCCGCCCGGATACGACAGCAGCTTCGACTTCAGATGGCAGACGGCCACCCGCAGCGGGCCGTCCCCGGTGGCGGTCTCCACCGCCAGGAAGCCGCGCCCGGCCTCCGCCGCCGTCAGGCCCGAGTCGTCGACCTGCACCGGCCGCAGCGGCGCCGGGAACGCCTTCGTGTCGGCCACCACCGCCGGCCGCGTGCGGCTGAGGAAACCGACCCGGATGCCGCGGCCGTCCGCGTGCTCGGAGAGCACCACGTGCCACTCCTCGTCCAGCATCCCGGCCAGGTCCTCCAGGGCACCGGGATCCCCGACCTCCTGCACGCCGAGCAGCGCCGGATCGAGCTCCGTGATCACGGCGGCGAGGGCGGCGAGCTTCGCCTCGTACGCGGCCTCGTCCTCCGGCCCGAAGGGGCCGCCCGGCCGGTAGAGGTTCTCCAGGTTCCAGGTGCCGAGGAGCATGCCGGGCTCCTTTCCGAAGCCACCGGCGGGACGGTGGTGCCGGGATGCGCGCACATCCCGTCCCGCGACAGACCCGCGGCGGGACGCGCGGCCCGGAGTGCGCCGTCCGGAGTGCGCCGTCCGGCGACCCGGTCGCACGGCGCGTGCGGACACCGTCCGCCGCGGAGGATCCCGCCGAGGTCATCATCACCGGACGCACGGGACCCGCGCACGACGATCAAGAGCGCGACGGGTCCGGTTCGGCCGCCGCGGTCGCCGTAGGGGCACGACACCTGAACCCCCGGAACGTGAACGGCACAACGCCACAGACGGCTCCCGTGCCGGAAAGGCCGCCGCCCCGCCGGTGGGTTCCGCCCGGCCCCCGGGTCACCGCACCGAACGGGACCGTCGCACAGGAGGGGGCATGCCGCTTCCGGAGATCGTCTCGCGCGAGCGGTGGCGCGCGGCACGCGAAGGACTGCCGGCCGAGGAGAAGGCCGTCACCCGCGCGCGGGACGCGCTCAACGCCGAGCGGAGACTGCCCGTGGCCGAGGTCGGCAAGGAGCTCGTCGAACGGTCCGGCCTCGGCTGCTTCCTGCGCGACCGCGACCGGGCCTTCCGCACCTGCTCCACGGACGGGCGCGGTCTCGACGGACTCGGTTCGGCCACCGGCCCGCTGGGCCTCACCGCGCTCGGCCGGCAGGAGGAGTGGGAGGAACCGAAGGGGCGTGCGGCAACCTTCGGTGCTCCTGGGGGAAGTGAGCACGCCCGGTATCACGACGAGTGCGACGACTGATACGAGGAGTGAGGAAAACAGCCAAGCGGCTGAGACGTTCCTCACACTTGAGGGTGAACGTGTGTCAACTACGTCTCAGTACCGTCACTTCGCGAGGTGTTCACCCCATGGTTGGCGTTTAACTCTACGAGTACAGCGCTACATGGAGGTGCAGGGTGAACGGGCGAACGGTGCTCGAGAGCTTTCCCGCCGGCGGCCCGCGTGGTTCGTGGCCGGCGGAGGAGTTCGCGCAGGCGCGGCGTCTGGAGGGCCTGCCCGCCGAGGTTGTCATGGACCTCGCGACGGACATGTTCCTGGTGATCGTGCGGAGCGACGGCTCCGGTGACGCCACCGCCTGAGCCGTGCCTCAGCCCGCCGTCGGGGCCGGCCCACCGGTGACCGGCACGTGCGCCGCCGCCTCCCGCGCCGCCGGACCGTCCGCCACCGGCCCCTTCGCCCCCCGTACGCCGTCCGCCGCCGGCTCCGTCGCCGGCGGCTCCTGCGCGACCGGGGCCGGCGCCCTGGTGAACTGCTCCGCCTGCAGCGCGTACAGCTCCGCGTAGAGCCCGCCGCGCGCCAGCAGCTCGTCGGGCGAGCCGGACTCGACCAGCCGGCCCTGGTCCAGGACGTGCACCAGGTCCGCGTGGCGCACGGACGCCAGCCGGTGCGTGATGAGCACGACGGTCTGCCCGCCGTCGGCCAGGGCGCGGATCCGGTCGAAGACCTCCAGCTCGGCCCGGGCGTCCAGGGCCGCCGTGGGCTCGTCCACGATGAGGACCTGCCCGCGGCGGTAGGCGGCCCGGGCGATCCCCAGCCGCTGCCACTGCCCGCCCGACAGCTCGTGCCCGCCGTTGAACTCGCGGGCCAGCAGGGTGTCCAGTCCCCGCGGCAGGTCCGCGACCACCTCCCCGGCGCCCGCCTCGGCGACCGCCGCGGCCAGACGTTCCTCGGTCAGCGGCGCCGAGGGGTGCCCCACGGCGATGTTCACCCGGGCCGTGAACGGCCACCGCTTGAAGTCCTGCGCCACCATCGCGATGCGCTCGGCGAGCAGCCGCCGGTCCACGGCCGCCGCGTCCACGTCGTCCCACAGGATCCGCCCCTTGTCCGGGGTGTACAGGCCGGCGAGCAGCTTCACCAGGGTCGTCTTGCCGGAGCCGTTCTCGCCGACCAGCGCCACGATCCGGCCCAGCGGCACGGTCAGGGTGACGTCGTCGAGGGCGGGGCGGGACGCCTCGCCCGGGTAGCGGAACGTCACGTTCTCGAAGCGGACCTCCCGCGGCTCCTCGGGCAGCGGGAGGCCGCCGACCGGGATCGCCCGCTTGGCCGCCTCCGCGTACAGCTTCTCCAGGTCGCCGACGAACAGGGCCTCCTCGTGGAGCTGGTTGACCTCCAGTACCAGGGTCTCCAGGCTGGCGGAGCCGGTGCGGATCGCGATCACCGCCGTGCCGGCCACCGACAGCGCCATCGCCCCCGCCAGCAGCAGCCCGCCCAGCGTCGCGTACGTCGCCGCCGCCGCGAGCCCCGTCCACGCCGCCGCGAACAGCCCCGTACCGGCCGCGAGCCGCGCCAGCCGGGCCTGCTCCGCCTCCGCCGTCTCCGACATCGCCCGGAAGTGGCGCAGCAGGAAGGGGCCCACGCCGTGCACGCGGATCTCCGGCGCGGCCTGCGGCTCCGTGAGCAGGCCGCTGAGCAGGTGGCCGGCGCGGGCGTGCTGCACCCAGGTGTGGAAGGACGCGTAGCGGCGCCGGGCGATCGTCAGGGAGCTCCAGGCGCTGGGCAGCGTCATCGTGACCAGCAGCGGCAGCAGGACCGGGTGCAGGACGGTCAGCACGCCGGCCGCCGCGACCAGCGAGATCGCCGCGTTCATCACGCGCGTGCCGTACGAGATCATCCGGCGGGCCGAGGAGGCGCCGTACTGGGCGGTGTCCAGCAGCTTGTGGAAGGCGTGGTCCTCGATGGCGGCGAGCTCCACGGCCGCCGCCCGTTCCAGGTACAGCTCGGTCGCCACCCGTTCCACCTTGGGCTCCAGGCTGCCGGCGGCGTACGTGCCGGCAGCCCGCAGCAGGGTCGCGACCAGCATCACGACGGCCATGACGGCCAGCGCCGGGACGGCACCGCGCAGCCGGTCCTCGATCGGTCCGGCGCCCATCAGCCGGGCCAGCACGCTGTTGACCGCGAGCAGGTTCACCGCCTGCGCGACGCCCCGGCCCGTCTCGGCGGCCAGCACGGTCCGCGCGGCACGCCGGTCGGCCCGGAGGGCTAGCCGGAGGCTGGAGGCCAGCATGGCGGGCAGCTGCCTGATCATGGCGCGGAAGTCGAGCTCCAGGAAGGCGCCGCGGTGCTGGTTCCAGCCCGTGTCGTAGCGGAGCGGGCCGCCGAAGAGCAGCCTCTCCGACTCGGACAGCGGCGGTTCGTCCGCCGCGCGTGTCCCGTCTCGCCGACCAGAGCCCTGGGCCTTCCCGGCCATTCCCACCGTCGACCTCCCGCGATCACCGTTGGCGGACGAACGGCCACTATGGCCGGGCCGGGACCGCCGGGGCAGGGCGTGCGGCGCGGCGGCGGAAGCGCGCGGGCGCACCACCGAGGGGCCCTGCGGGGAGGGTGCGGACGGTGGGGCTGTGGGGGCGGAGGGAGCGGGCCGGGGGCGGGCTCCGCCCCGGCGGGGCAGCCGGCGACGCGTGCGCCACCGGTCCGGAAGGGGGAGAGCTCCGCCCTCGCCGGGCGCACCGAGGCGGAGCCGGCGGGGTGGGGACGGCGGGGTGGGGCAGGCGGGGTGGAGCTACGCGCTCACCGGGCGGGACCACGCCGGAGCCGTACCCGTCAGCCGGCACAGGGCCAGATAGAGGGGGATCGGCGGGGTGTACGGGAGGGTGCCGTCCGGCCGGTGGATGAGTCCGGGCAGGTCCGGGACGTCCGGCAGGACCGCGCCGGTGGCGTACCGCGCGGGCGCGGGCCACTCCATGGCGTAGTCGGAGTCGGACGGCACCAGCCACCACCAGTGCGCCCGGTCGGCGTAGACGCAGCCGACGCGCGGCAGCCGGGGCATGACGAGCGGGCCGAGGCGGGCGGGGACCGCCACCGCGTCGCAGCCCAGCGGAGCCGTCATGCCGTCGGGCACGGGCAGCCGCAGCGGGACGGCCGCGCCGGCGGGGCGCGCCGCGCGCTGAAGGCGTACCAGGGTGTCCAGACCCAGCGACCGGCCCGTCCGGGCCCTCACCCGCTTCCCCTGCCCGGGGACCGCCCGAACGGGGGTGTCCCGGCGGTGCCGGTGGGGGCGGCGCCGCCCGCGCGGCCGGCCTGGCGGACGACCCGGGCGCGCTCGACGACCTGGCCGTGCCCGGCACCCTGCGCGTGCTCGGCACCGCGGGTGCGGCCGGTGTCCCGAGGGGTGCCGGCGTGCCCGGTGCCACCGGGGAACTCGGCGTCGGCGGTCCCGTCCGCCTCGCCGCCGTCCCCGCCGTCCTCCTCGTCCGGGTCGCCGGACGAGCCCGGCTTGGGGCGGGTGCCCCAGCCCAGGTCGTCGCGGGGTTCGCGCGAGTCGCGGGGGCTGTCGCCCCCGCGCGGCAGCTCGGCCCAGACCATCAGTCCGAGACCGTGCTCCTGGGCTCCCCAGGCGTGGCACAGCGCGTCGACCAGGAGCAGCCCGCGGCCGTGCTCCTCCTCGGGGCGCTGCCGGGTGGCCGCGAGGGGCTGGCCCGGGGCGCAGCCTTCGTCGCGCACGGCTATGCGCACCAGGTCGGCACCGTCGTGCAGCTCGCACACGATGTGCGTGCTGGCGGTGTGCACGATGGCGTTGGTGACCAGCTCGGAGACGACCAGGGCCGCGGTGTCGCAGGTGTCCTCGCACACCGACCAGCCGGTCAGCCGGGCGCGTGTCAGGCGTCTGGCCTGCGCGGGAGAGCCCGGGTGTGCGGCCAGCTCGAAACGGAACCGGCGCTCGGCAGCGGCCTGGTCAGGGCCTGCTCCCGCGGCGGCGCCGAGGCCGACGGGGCCGGCGACGGCGTCTGTTCCTAAGGGCGCGGACGGAATCACGCTTGCCACTATCGCCCCGGCGCGAACAGCTTGGCAAGTGTCACTCTGAAAATTGCAGAGTGATGTGTGACGGTCTGGACGGGCGTGGCACACTGCTCGCAACAGCACGTCGAGCGGCGCCAGTTGAGATCATCGAAACTTCGTTCGGATCGTTCGATCAGCGAGTCTTCGAAAGGTCATCGAATGGCGCCGCCGGGCTGTCCGGAAACTTTCTGTGGAGGTGGAGCGTGAGCGAACCGCGGTCCGCGCCGACGGTCGGCCAGGTCGTCCTCGGCCGGCGCCTGCTGGACCTGCGGGAACGCGCGGGGCTCAAGCGGGAGGAGGCCGCCCGCGTGCTCCACGTCGCGCCCGCCACCATCCGCCGCATGGAGACGGCCGAGGTCGCGCTCAAGATCCCGTACCTCCAACTGCTCCTGCAGGCCTATGGCGTACCCGAGGACGAGGCGGCCGCCTTCGTGCAGCTCGCCGAGGACGCCAACAAACCGGGCTGGTGGCAGCGCTTCCACGACATCCTGCCGAACTGGTTCTCGATGTACGTCAGCCTGGAGGGCGCGGCCAGCCTCATCCGCTCCTACGAGCCGCACTTCGTCCCCGGCCTGCTGCAGACCGAGGAGTACGCGCGCGGAGTGCTCACGTCGGGCGCCATCGGCCAGACCCGGCCCGACGACATCGAGCGCCACGTCGCATTGCGCATGCAGCGCCAGCAACTGCTCACCCGTGAGGACGCGCCCCGGCTGTGGGTCGTGATGGACGAGACCGCGTTGCGCCGCCCGGTCGGCGGCCCGGAGGTGATGCGTGCCCAGATCGACAGGCTGCTCGACGCCGCGAAGCTGCCGAACGTCACCCTGCAGATCGCCCCGTTCGCGAGCGGGCCCCACCCCGGCACGTACGGGCCGTTCGTGCTGTTCCGATTTGCCATGCCCGAACTGCCGGACATGGTCTACAGCGAGTACCTGACCGGCGCCGTCTACCTGGACGCGCGCGCCGAGGTGGCGACCCACCTCGAGGTCATGGACCGCATGGCGGCGCAGGCCGCTACGGCACAACGCACGAAGGAGATCCTCCAGGATCTCCGCAAGGAGCTGTAATGGATCGCATCACGTCCCAGCCGAAAGCACGGATCCGCGCCGAGCGGATCTACAACGGCATGCCGGCCCGGGAGCTGGGCAGCGAGGGCTGGCACAAGCCGTGGAGCGGCGGCAACGGGGGCAACTGCCTGGAAGCGATGAAGCTCGCCGACGGCCGCATCGCCGTACGCCAGTCCACCGATCCCGACGGGCCGGCGCTGATCTACACCTCCGACGAGATGACGGCCTTCATCGAGGGGGCCAAGGCGGGGGTGGCGGACTTCCTGCTGTCGTGACCTGTGCTGCTCGTCGTTTGCGTTCAGTCAATTCCCTTATCTTGGCACTGAGTTGATCACCAACCACGGTGGATCCGGCGAATTCCCCGGATCCCGCAGAGACTTATGGAGTGCGCCATGACCGGGCAGCCCCCCGTCGAGATCGACACGAGCAAGCCGCATCCCGCGCGGATGTACGACTGGTATCTCGGCGGCAAGGACAACTACCCGGTCGACGAGGCCATGGGCCGGCAGATGCTCGCCCTGGACCCGAGGGTTCCGGTGATGGCGCGGGTCAACCGGGCCTTCATGCACCGGACCACGCGGTGGCTGGCCGGCCAGGGCGTGCGCCAGTTCCTCGACATCGGCACCGGCATCCCGACCGAGCCCAACCTCCACCAGGTCGCCCAGGGGATCGCCCCCGACGCGCGCGTCGTCTACTGCGACAACGACCCCATCGTGCTGGCCCACGCGGCGGCCCTGCTGCGCGGCACGGACGAGGGGGTCACCGAGTACCTGCAGGCCGACGTGCGCGACCCGGCCTCCATCGTCGAGGGCGCGCGCAAGGTCCTGGACTTCTCCCAGCCGGTCGCGCTCTCGCTCATCGCGCTGCTGCACTTCGTCCCCGACGAGGACGGCGCGCACGACCTGGTCCGCCGGCTGCTGGCCGAGGTGCCCTCCGGCAGCTATCTCGTGATGACCCACGCGACGTCCGACTTCACCCCTGAGGAGTCCGCGGCGGCCACCGAGAAGATGAGGGCGGCCGGGGTCAGCCTGGCGCTGCGCTCCCGCACGGAGTTCGCCCGCTTCTTCGACGGCCTCGACCTCGTCGAACCCGGCGTCGAGGTGCCCCACCGGTGGCACCCGGAGCTCGGGGAGCCGGTCCCCGGCCAGGACGACGGGGTGATCCCGGGCTACGGGGCGGTGGGGCGCAAGCCGTAGGGGCCGAGTCGGGCCCGGGACCGGGCGCCGGCAGGCCGGGGCGGCTCTGCCCGGGCCGGTCGGCTCGTCCGTGCGACCGGGGCGGACCTGCCGGTTTCCGGCTTCGTGACCGCGGCTCCGGCCGCCTGCGGGGCGGTCCGCCGGCGGCCGTTCCTCACGCGGAGGGGGGCGGGCCTGCGGGGCGTCCGCTCCCGGTTCCCTGCCGGTCAGCCCGCCGGTACGGACGGAGGCGCTCCCGCCGGTCCGCCCGGCGGCAGCACCTCGCGCAGGGCCTCGCACAGGGCCTCCAGTGCCGCCCCGTAGGCGTGCTCCGGGGGCGTCGCGTAGCCCACGACGAGGCCGTCGCGCGGGGGCATGTCCGTCTCCGGGTGCCGGAACCCGGCGAGGCCGTCGAGGGCGACACCCCGCCGGGCGGCGGCCTCCACCGCTGACCGCTCGGTGCCGGGCGGCAGCCGCAGCACCGCGTGCAGCCCGGCCGCGACCCCGGTGACCTCGGCGTGCGGGGCGTGCCCGGCGAGCGCCGCCACGAGCCGGTCCCGCCGACCGCGGTACCGCTGCCGCATGCGCCGTACGTGCCGGTCGTACGCCCCGCGGACGAGGAAGTCGGCGAGCCCCAGCTGGTCGAGGACGCTCGCCCAGGCCTCCCGCTCGCCCTTGGCCGCCAGCACCCCGTCGACGTACCGCTCCGGCAGCACCATCCAGCCCAGCCGCAGCGCCGGCGACAGGCTCTTGCTGACCGAGCCGATGTGGACGACCCGCTCGGGGTCGAGTCCCTGCAGGGCCCCGACGGGCTTGCGGTCGTAGCGGAACTCCCCGTCGTAGTCGTCCTCCAGCACCACCCCGTCCCGCGCGCGTGCCCAGTCGATCACGGCGGCCCGGCGCCGCGGGTGCAGCGGGCCGCCGGTGGGGAACTGGTGCGCCGGCGTCAGCAGGACGGCCCGCTCGCGCGCCAGCCGGTCCACGCGCGCGCCGTCCTCGTCCAGGGGGAGCGGCACCGTCCGCACCCCGGCCGCCGCCAGCAGCTCCCGGTGGAAACCCAGCCCGTACCCCTCCACGGCCAGCGGACCGCCCAGCACCCCTCCGCCGAAGAGCAGCCGCAGGGCGTGCGCGAACCCGGAGCAGACCACGATCCGGCCCGGCTCGGTCCGCACGCCCCGCGCGCGGGCCAGGTACTCGGCGAGCGCCTCCCGCAGCTCCGGCCGGCCCGCCGGACCACCGGGCCCGAACGCCTCGCCGGGAGCCTGCCGCAGGGCCCGCCGGTAGGAGGCGGCCCACGCGGCCCGCGGGAACGCCGAACCGTCCGGGCTGCCCTGGCGCAGGTCGTGCCGCGGCCCGTGCGCGCGGGGCGGTGCCTTGCCGGGCCCGCGCGTGCGGGGCGGCAGCGGCGCCGCACGCTCCGCGACCCGGGTGCCCGAGCCCTGCCGGGCGGTGAGCCAGCCCTCCGCGACGAGCTCCGCGTACGCGTCGGCCACCGTGTTGCGGGCGACGCCCAGGTCCGCGGCGAGCGAGCGGTACGGCGGCAGCCGGGTGCCGGGAGCGAGCCGCCCGCCGCGCACCGCCTCGCGCAGCGCCCGGGTCAGCGCCGCCCGCCGCCCGCCCGGACCGGACAGCTCCAGATGCAGGTCGGCACCGATCCGCTCCGCCGCGTCGGCCCAGGACCCCGCCGCGCCGCCCCTGGGTTCCGGCTCCGGCGGTGCTGGCGTGTCGACCCGTGATTCCGGCATGGAGATGCACCCTACAACCGGCCTTTCCCGGCCGTGGGGTGAAGGACATGAGGACGCTCACGACCCGGACGTCCGCACCCGTCGGTCCGGCCGGCCCGGCGGCCCGCCTCGACTTCGCCCGTACCGCGCCGAGGGTCTTCCGTGCCCTGATGGCCTTCGACGCCGCCGCCCGTGAAGGCCTCGCCCCGGCCCTCGACGCAGTGATCCGGCTCCGCGCCTCGCACCTCGACCACCGCGCGTACTGCCTCCACCTGCACACCGGCGACGCCCGCGAGGCCGGCGCGGCGCGAGCGAGGAGCGGCTGCACGTGGTCGCGGTCCGGCGGGAGGCCCCGCGCTTCTTCACCGCGAAGCAACAGGCGGCCCCCGCCCTCACGGAGGCGGTGCCCCGGGTGGCCGACGCCGGCGTCCCGGACGGCGTCTGCGCCCGGGCCGCGGCCCACTTCGACGAGCGGGAACGCGCCCAGGTGCCGGACCTCGTCCCGACGATCCGCACCTGGAACCGGATCGCCCTCTCCACGGCGAAGCCGGCGGGGACGGACCCCTGCTGACCGGCCACCCGCCAGCCCGTCCCTCCCGGTGTCCCCTCTCCTCACGCCATCGTGTCGCCGTGTCGCCGTCACACGGTCATCGGCCGGTCGTACGGGCCGATCGGCGCGGGCAGGCGCGAGGGGACGCCGGTCAGGTAGCGGTCGACGGCCGCCGCCACGGCCCTGCCCTCGGCGATGGCCCACACGATCAGCGACTGCCCCCGGGCGGCGTCCCCCGCGACGAACACACCGGGGACGTTCGACGCGAACCCCGCGTCCCGCGCCAGCGTGCCGCGGGGCTCCAGCTCCAGCCCCAGCCGGTCGATGAGCCCGTCCGTCCGGTCCGGCCCGGAGAACCCGAGGGCGAGCAGCACCAGGTCGGCGGGGAGCGCCCGCCCGGTGCCCGGCAGCGGGCGGCGCCGCGCGTCCACCTCGACCAGGTGCAGCGTCCGCACGTGCCCGTCCGCGTCCCCGGTGAAGCGCAGCGTGGACGCCGCGAACAGCCGCGCGTCCGCGTCCGCCGCCGGAGCCGTCCGCAGGTCCCGGGCCTCCTCGTGCGCGGCGGACAGCCGGTAGAGCTTCGGGTACGTCGGCCACGGCTCGCTCTCCTCCTCGCGCTCCGTGCCCGGCCGGGCGTAGATGTCCAGCTGGGTCACGGACGCGGCCCCCTCCCGGACCGCCGTCCCCAGGCAGTCGGCGCCGGTGTCGCCGCCGCCGACGATGACGACGTGCTTCCCGGCGGCGGACAACGGGGAGCTCTCCAGATCCCCCTCGCACACCCGGTTCGCCTGCGGCAGGTACTCCATCGCCTGGTGCACACCTGCCAGCTCCCGCCCCGGAACCGGCAGTTCCCGCCACGCCGTGGCTCCCGTCGCGACCACGACGGCGTCGTAGCGGGCCCGCAGCTCGGCCGCGTCGACGTCCCGCCCGACGGCCGTCGACGTACGGAACCTGGTCCCCTCGGCCCGCATCTGCTCAATGCGCCGCTCGAGGTGGTGCTTCTCCATCTTGAACGCGGGGATGCCGTACCGCATCAGCCCGCCGATCCGGTCGTCCCTCTCGTACACGGCGACCGTGTGTCCCGCCCGGGTGAGCTGCTGCGCGGCGGCCAGCCCGGTGGGCCCGGAGCCGATCACCGCGACCGTCCTGCCGGACAGCCGGTCCGGCGGAGCCGGCGGCGCGAACCCCTCCTCCCAGGCACGGTCGGCGATGGCGCACTCGACGTTCTTGATGGTGACGGCCGGCTGGTTGATCGCCAGCACACAGCCCGCCTCGCACGGTGCCGGGCACAACCGGCCGGTGAACTCGGGGAAGTTGTTCGTGGCGTGCAGCCGGTCCGCCGCCGTCCGCCAGTCCTCCCGCGACACCAGGTCGTTCCACTCGGGGATCAGGTTGCCGAGCGGGCAGGCCTGGTGGCAGAAGGGGATGCCGCAGTCCATGCAGCGGTCCGCCTGCTTGCTGACGAGGGGCAGCAGGGCCCCCGGGACGTAGACCTCGTCCCAGTCCCGGACCCGTTCCCCGACGGGCCGGCGCGGCCACTCCTGGCGAGGCGTGGTCATGAATCCCTTGGGATCGGCCATGGCCGTCTTCCTTGCGTACGCGTGCGGCGGGCCGTGCGTCGTCGGGCGGCACTCTTCCCGCCACGATACGTGCCCCCGGCGCCGCGCGCAGGCTCTCGGACCGCCCCCTCTCCCACGCGCGGGGATCCCGCCTCCCCTCAGGTGAGCGCCAGTGTGTACGCCACCGCCGCCCCGGCCGAGGCGACCGTGCGGACGTGGTTCCACCGCGTCCACTCCCGCACGTACGACGGCCAGTACGCGGCCGCCTCCGGGGTGCCCGGGGCCGTCCCGGCCAGCGCGTCGTTGCGCGGCACGTTCGCCGCCAGGGTGACCCCGAACGAGCCGAACAGGTACAGCGCGCTGCCCGCGAGCAGCTCCGCCGTCCCGCCGTCCGGCCACACCACGACGGTCACCACGGCGATCACCGCGCTCAGCAACGCCGAACCGAGGAAGACGACCATGAACGGCGGCCTGACCGCGGCCACGTTGATCGCGTTCATCGCGGCCACGCCCTGCGCCGGCGGCAACGCGGCCAGACCCCGCATCACGAAGGTCGAGAACCCGCAGAACACCCCTGCCACCAGCCCGGTCCCGAGCACCCCCAGCACCGTCAGCACGAAGTACGGTCCGTCGATCATTGAAGCCTCAACTCCCCCGTGGGGCCGGGATCCTGCCCGGCATCCGTCCGTCATCACAAGTGAAATCCGCTCCGGGCGCGGTGACCACGACGACCGCACACGCCCGCAGACGGCACCGCCCGAGGACGCGCCCCGGCGACGCCCCGCGTCAGCCGGTCCCCGTCCCGGCCGCGCCCGCCCGCCATCCCCGCAGCACCGTCTCCACGTCCGCCGCGATCCGCCGCCGCGCCTCGTGCCGCGGCACGCCGCCCATCAGCAGCCGATCGTAGGGCGTGTCCAGATGCCGTACCGACGCCACCACCGCCGAGGTGACCGCCGACTCGGTCAGCGCCCGCCCCGCCGCGCTGCGGCCCACCCGGCCGCTGCCCCGCAGCGAGGCGTGCGCGGCGATGTCCCGGGCGCGCCCGTCCGGGCAGCCGGGGAACAGCCGCCGTATCTCCGCCGCGAAGGCCTGCGCGAACCGCACGTCCTGGGCCGCCCGCCGGCGCGCGTCCCGCGCTCTGCGCCGGCGTCTGGCCTCGGCGTCCGCGAGGCAGCGCCGCTCCGCCCGGGCGAGGGCGGCCTCCTCGACCAGGACGCCCTGCCGCTCGTAGCGCCCCTTGCGCCGGTTGAACCGCACGACCACCGCCGACAGCCCGCTCTCCTCCCGGGACCTGCGGGTCAGCGCCGTGTCACCGCGCGGCAGGAACACCAGGTGCCCGAGATCGGCACAGTCGAGGCAGCGCGGCGCACCGTCCTCCACGACGAGCAGCGACAGCGGCCCGCGACGGCACACGGCACAGTGCCGCTTCCACAGCGGCTGGAAGGCGAGAAGTCCCGGACGGGGCGCGGTGGTCGAGCGGGGCGCCCCCGGGGACGCCGTGGGGGAGACCATGGCAGGTTCCTTCCCCCGGCGGCGGTGCCGCACCGCGCCACCGCCGCGGGCGCCGGGCGCGGTTCGATCGGCGCTTGGCGCATCATGGGCCGTGTGCGACTGGAAGCGATCACCTGGGACCGGCTCGGCGACCTGCTCGCCGAGCGCCTGCTCGACCTGAAGCCGGCCGACGGAGGCTCCTGGCCGCGCATCGCCTTCGACGGTGCCCCCGCCGCCCGGCCGGGGGACCTCGCCGCGCGGGTCGCCGAGGCCCTGCGCACCCGCGGCCGCCCCTCCCTCGTCGTCGGCACGGAGGGCTTCCTGCGCCCCGCCTCGCTCCGCCTGGAGTACGGCCGCCGCGACCTGGAGTCCTACTACAACGGCTGGTACGACACACGCGCCCTGTGGCGCGAGGTGTTCGACCCCCTCGAACCCGGCGGGAACGGTCGCGTCCTGCCCGACCTGTGGGACCCGGCCACCGACCGCGCCACCCGCAGTCCTTATGTCCAACTGCCGCCCGGCGGAGCTCTGTTGCTGCACGGTCCCTTCCTCCTCCGGCACTGGTTCCCCTTCGATCTGAGCGTTCACGTCCTCCTCACCCCGGCCGCCCTGGCCCGCCGCACCCCCGAGGACGAGCACTGGACCCTGCCCGCCTTCGAGCGCTATGCGGAGGAGACGGACCCGGCCGGCGCGGCCGACGTCCTGGTGCGGGCCGACGACCCCCGGCATCCCGCGTGGCGCGGACCCGCGGCCTGAAGGCCCCGCAGCCCGAGAGCCCGCCGGGCATCCGGTCCGGGGCCAGGGCATCCCGGCACGGACCCAGGACTCCGGGTCGCCGCGGGTACGACCAGGCGCCTCGTCGGCGTGATCGGCGAGTCCGACCCGGCCCGGCACCCGAGCGGGGAGCGGATCGCCGCCCGGGCCGGGAGCGTCCACGCCAGGACCGGGGCGCACCACCGGCGGGCCGCGGGGTGCCGACGCCGGCCGGCGCGTCCGAGGGGCCGTGGAACGGTGCCTCAGAGCCAGCCGTTGCGCCGGAAGCCCCGGTACAGCGCCAGGCAGGCGACGGATATGACGCCGATGACCATGCCGTAGCCGTACCGCCAGTGCAGCTCCGGCATGTGGTCGAAGTTCATGCCGTACATCCCGCAGACCATCGTCGGCACGGCCACGATCGCGGCCCATGCCGTGATCTTGCGCATGTCCTCGTTCTGCGCGACCGTGACCTGCGCCAGGTGCGCCTGGAGGATCGAGTTGAGCAGTTCGTCGAAGGAGGCGATCTGCTCCTTGGCCCGCAGCAGGTGGTCCGAGACGTCGCGGAAGTACGCCTGTATCTCCGGCGGCACCACCCGGGCCGGCCGGGTGGCGAGCTCCTCCAGCGGCCGGCCGAGGGGCACCACCGCCCGCTTCAGTTCGAGGAGTTCACGCTTGAGCTGGTAGATGCGCCCGGGATCGGTCCGCGCGCCGTGCTCCGCGAACACCTCCGTCTCGACGTGGTCGATGTCGAGGTGCACGGCGTCCGTGACGTTCAGGTACTCGTCGACCACGTGGTCCGCGACCGCGTGCAGCACCGCCGCCGGCCCCTTGGCGAGCTGCTCGGGGTCGGACTCCAGCTCCTCGCGCAACGGGCCCAGCGAGCCGTGCCGTCCGTGCCGCACGGTGATCACGAAGTCCTCGCCGACGAACACCATGATCTCGCCGGTGTTCACCACCTCGCTGGTGGCCGTCAGTTCGTCGTGCTCGACGTAGCAGACCGTCTTGAACACCGCGAACAGCGTCTCGCCGTACCGCTCCACCTTCGGGCGCTGGTGGGCCTCGACGGCGTCCTCGACCGCCAGCGGATGCAGGTCGAACAGCTCCGCGATCCCCGCGAACTCCTGGTCGGTCGGCTCGTGCAGGCCGAGCCAGACGAAGCCGTCCCCGCTCTTGCGCACCCGCCGCACCGCGTCGACCAGGTCGTCGCGCGCCGACGCCCGGACGCCCTCCCGGTACGTCACGCAGTTGACCACGGAGGAGCCCAGCGGGGACCGGGCCGGGTGGCTCAGGTCGACGCGTGGGCGCCGCCGGGCCAGCCGGGCCACCTTGCGCAGACCGTCGACTCCGCCGAGGCTCGTGACCTTCCGCAGATTCCCTGCCATGGACATATGGATCTCCTCGCGTGGATCCCCCCGCGCCGTGCTGCCGCGCCTTGGCACGCCAGTCTGCCAGCCCCGCGCCGACGGCGAGCGAACCTGTGGGCAGCGGGGGTTCCGCTTTGTTCCCGGCTGTGGACGAAGGCGTCCTGCCTGTCGGCCCGGGTGGTCCCGGTGGTGGGAAGGGTGCCGGGGAACGCCGCCCCGGCAGCCTGGACTTCGCAGCCGCGCCCCTGATCTCCGCTCGGGGCGCACACCGTGAGCCATCCGTCCCCGGACGTACCGAGCCCTTGCCGTCGTCGCCGTCCGCGGCCGCCCCGTACGTCTCCGTCCGCGCCGGCCCCGTGCCCGCAACCGCTCGCCCCGCGGGCGCCGTCAGCCGGGCGCCGGAGGTCTGCCGCCCACCCGGGCCACCGCCGCGGCCCCCGCTCCGCACCCCTGCACCGCCGCCTCCTCGGGGTCGGCCCCCGCGAGCAGGGCGGCGAGGAAAGCGCCCGTGAACGCGTCGCCGGCGCCCGTGGTGTCCCGGGGCACCGCCGGGACGGCGGGCACGCGGGCGCACACGGCGCCGGACCGCGCCACCAGCGCGCCCTGAGCCCCCTGCTTGGCGACCACCAGCGGTACGTGCCGGCTCAGGCGCGCCGCCGCCTCCGCCGCGTCGGACAGTCCCGTCAGCAGGCACGCCTCGTCACGGCTGGGCAGCAGGACGTCCACGCCCTCGATGAGCGCCAGGAAACGACCGGCACCCAGCTCCGCCAGGAACCCCGCCGACGCCGGATCCAGGCTCACGGGCACGCCACGCGCGCGTGCCGCCCGCACGGCCACCGTCACGAACGCCCGGCTCGGCTCGGAGAACAGGAGGTAGCCCGACAGGTGCAGCCGGGCGACCCCGTCGAGCAGCGCGTCGGACCAGTCACCGGGATCCAGCCGCAGCGACGCGCCGCTGTCGGTGAGGAACGTCCGCTCCGCGGCGGCCTCCGCGTCGACGAGGCAGATCACCATGCCGGTCGGCGCCCGCTCGTCCACGACCAGACGGGGACGCACTCCGTGGGCGGTCAGCTCCCGTTCGTGCCAGGCCGCCGCGTCCACGCCCACCCGTCCCAGCAGACGCACGTCCGGAGCGCCCCGGTGCGCGGCCCAGCACGCCACGTTGGCCCCGGCACCGCCGGGCAGGGTGCGGATGACCGCCGAGGTGTCGGTACCGGCCGCCAGCGGCCCCCGGTGCCGTGCGACGACATCCGTCACCACGTCACCGGCCACCAGCAGGGCACCGGCCGGTGCGGGGTCCGGGTGCGCTCGGGCGACGGGCGCCGCCCGAGCCGCCGCGGACGGGAAGGCATCCGCTGCTGCGGTCGCGGCGCCGGAGCGCGCCCGGGTGCCGGTGCCCGGTCCGCGGCCCGAGCTGGTGCCTGTGCCAGGTCCGCCCCCCGCGCCGTCGCCGGGGCGTGATCTGGCGCCCGCCCCGGTGCCCGAGCCCGGCCTCTCGCCCGCACCCGCGTCGGCGTCCGCGCAGGAGGCCGCCCCGTCGCGCCCCCTGCCGCCCCCGTCCCTCACCTCCCGGCCCAGGCCGCCGCGATCCGCGCCGCCAGGCGCACGTTGCCGCGGACCGCCGCCAGGTTGGCCCGCAGGGAGGCACCGTCGGTGTGCCGCACCAGGTGGTCGAGCAGGAACGGCGTGACCGCCTGCCCCGCGATCCCCTCCGCCTCGCACGCGTGCAGCGCGTCCGCGAGCACACGCGCGTGCAGCCCGGGATCCAGCTGCTCCGCCTCGGGGACGGGGTTCGCCACGATCAGCGCCGACTCGGGTCCGCCCAGCCCGTCCTGGGCCCGCATGACGTCCGCCACCTGCTCGGGCGTGTCCAGCCGCCAGTCCACCGGATGCCCCGAGTCGGACAGGTAGAAGCCGGGGAAGCGATCGGTGCCGTACCCGGCCACCGCGACCCCCAGCGTCTCCAGCCGCTGCAGGGTCGCCGGCACGTCCAGGATCGACTTCACGCCCGCGCACACCACCGTGATCCGCGTACGGGCCAGCAGCCCCAGGTCGGCCGACTCGTCCTGCGTCACCGTCCACTCCCGGTGCACGCCGCCGAGCCCGCCGGTCGCGAACACCCGGACGCCCGACAGCGCCGCCAGCAGGGCGGTCGCCGACACCGTGGTCGCTCCGCTGGACCGCGAGGCGAGCGCGAGCGGCAGGTCGCGGTGGCCCAGCTTGCGTATCCCGTCCTCGTTGGCGACCCGCTCCAGCTGCTCCTTGTCGAGGCCGACGTGAGGCCGCCCGTCCAGTACGGCGATCGTCGCCGGTACGGCGCCCTCCTGCCGCACGACCGCCTCCAGTTCCCGCGCCACCTGGAGATTGCGCGGGCGCGGCAGCCCGTGCGCGATGATCGTGGACTCCAGCGCCACCACGGGACGGCGCGCGCCGACCGCCTCCCGGACCTCCTCCGACACCACCAGCACCACGTGCCCGCCTCCTGTCCGTCGGTCTTCCCTCATCTCTGGCGGGCCGCGCACCGGGTCAAACCCTTGCGGCCCGTCGGGGACACCACCAGCCTGGGGTGCATGACGGAACACACACCACGTCTCGACCACGTCGTCCTCTGGGTGCGCGACCCGGTCGCCGCCGCCGGCTTCTACACGGAGGCGGTGGGCCTGGAGGCGGTCCGGCTCGCCGAGTACGCCGCGGGCGAGGCGCCGTTCCCCTCCGTACGCGTCAACGACGAGACCATCCTCGATCTCATGCCGCCGGCCATGGCGGAGCGCATGACGATGCTGCCCGGCGCCCCCGAGAGCGCGGGGCACCCCGTCAACCACGTCTGCCTGTCCCTGCCGGGCGCCGGCTTCGAGGCACTGCTCGGCCGGCTCCGGGAGCGGTCGGTCCCCGTGTCGGACGTCTCGTACGACTCCTTCGGAGCCCGCGGCCCGGCGAGGCGCAGCTTCTACTTCCGCGACCCGGACGGCAACGTCTTCGAGGCCCGTCACTACGACTGACCGGGCCCGCCGAGGGGCCGGGCCCCGCGGCCGCCGGCGCGGCTCAGAACAGCGGCTCGGGCAGGACCCCCTCCAGGGCGAGCAGCTTGCGCTTGGTCTCCACCCCGCCGCCGAACCCCCCGAGGCCGCCGCCGCTCTCCACGACCCGGTGGCAGGGCACCACCACCGGCAGCGGGTTGGCGCCCATGGCCATGCCCACGGCCTGGGCGGCACCCGGCTGGCCGACCCGCCCGGCCAGGTCGCCGTAGCCGACGACCGTGCCGTAGGGGACGCCGGCGGCCAGGGCGCGCAGCACCTCCCGGGGGAAACCCGAGATCAGCGACCAGTCCAGCGGCAGGTCGAAGTCGCGCCGCGCCCCGGCGAAGTACGCCTCGACCTGGCGTATCGCCTCGGTCAGCAGCGGGGAGCCGGGCCGCTCGACGGGCTCGGTGCCCAGCCGGGACGCGAGCCGGCCGAGCGCCCGGTCCCGCACCTCGTCCGTGGCGTGGAACACCACGTTGACCAAGCCCTCGGAGGTCGCGGCCAGCAGCAGCGGACCGATGGCGGTGCCGACCACGGTCCACACGACCCGCTGCCCGTCCTGCCGTTCGCTGTTCATGCGCCCCACCGTACGGCCCGCCACCGACAACGCTCCCACGGCACAGGCACAGGCACCGGAGGCCGGGGGCGGCCCGGGCGCCTCACCCGCCCACGGCGTCCCGCACCACGTCCGGCTTGTTGGTGATGATGCCGTCGACCCCGTACCCGGCGACCCGCTGCGCGGTGGCCGCGTCGTCGACGGTCCACGTGCAGACCTCCAGGGGCCTGCCGTGCGGCCCCCGGAACGCGTGGACGGCGGAGACGTACCCCAGGGACAGCGAGCCGTGCGAGGGGTTGATCTGGTCGGCGAAGGCGGCGTACGCGGCCAGGTCCGCCACGCCGGGCGTGCCGAGGAAGCCGGTCTTCACGCCGGGCCTCAGCTCGTGGACGGTCCGGACGCTGTCCGGGCTGAAGCTCTGCACGACCAGCCGGTCCGCCAGGTGCGGGGCGTCGAGCCACCCCTCGTTGCTGAGCAGTTTGAGCGTCTGCCGCTCGATGCCGGGGTACAGCTGCGGGTTCTTGATCTCCAGGAGCAGCTTCTGGTGGTGGTGTTCGACACGGTCCACGAACTGCCGCAGCGTCGGCACGCGCGCGCCCGCGTAGGCCGGACCGAACCAGCTGCCCGCGTCGAGGCGGGCGATCTCGGCGGCGGTGAAGTCCTTCACCTTCCACGGCGCCCGGTCGGGGAAGACCTCCTCGGCGTCCGTGGTGCGCCGGAGGCTGTCGTCGTGCACCACGACGAGCTCGCCGTCCCTGGTGCGCTGGACGTCGTTCTCCACCCAGGCGATGCCCAGCTCGGCCGCCTTGTCGACGGCGGCCAAGGTGTTCTCGGGCGCGTACGCGGAGGCGCCCCGATGGGCGATGACAAGGGGCGACGCGCCATGATCGCCGGCGCGGGCGGGGGAGGGGAACAGCAGGGCCGCGGTCCCCAGGAGCGCGGCGGTCGAGGCGGCGACAGCGCGGGCGTGCATGCGTACTCCTCGCGTCGAGCGATCACGGACAGCACAACTGTGACAGCAGAGGGTCAACGGAAGGCGCGTACGGGATGACCACAGCCTGAATGGATCCGCCCAACTGCGGTCACTCGTGCCGCACAACTGGGGCAGGCCTGTGTTTCTTCGCCGGAAAGTCGTTCGACCATTCCGGTGGGAGTCATACTCTCTGCGTCAGCCATGGCCGCTCGCGCGGCCCTGGGAGGGGGGCGCACATCCAGTAATTCCGGGACGCAAAGGCGGGAAGGACAGCCGCGCATGCAGGGCACGGTCGACGGATTCAGCTACGGCCTCGTCACACCGCTGGTGGCCTATCTCATGGCCTGTCTCGGCGGCGCACTCGGCCTGCGCTGCACCACCAGGTCCATGCTCGTCACCCGGTCCTGGCGCCCCGGCTGGCTCGCCCTGGGCTCGGCCGCGATCGGGTCCGGCATATGGACCATGCACTTCGTGGCGATGATGGGCTTCACCGTCCGCGAGACGCCGATCCACTACGACAAGGCGCTGACCTTCGCGAGCCTGGCCCTCGCCATCGTCATGGTGGGCATCGGGATCTTCATCGTCGGCTACAGGGGCGCCCGCGGCACGGCCCTGTTCACCGGGGGCACCATCACCGGCCTGGGCATCGCCTCCATGCACTACCTCGGCATGGCCGGCATCACCCTCAACGGGGAACTCGGCTACAACACGCTCACCGTCGCCGCGTCCGTGGTCATCGCCATGGCGGCCGCCACCGCCGCCCTCTGGGCGGCCGGACAGATCAGGGGATTCCTCTGGAGCGTGGGCGCGAGCCTCGTCATGGGACTCGCCGTCAGCGGCATGCACTACACCGGGATGGCCGCCCTGAGCGTCCACCTCCACGACACGGCCGAGGTCGTCGAGGGCGACACGCCCGCGACCCTGCTCGCCCCGATGCTGGTCGGCCCGCTGGCCTTCCTCCTCCTCGCCGGCGTCGTGGTGCTGTGCGACCCCAAGATGGTCATGGGCAGGCCCACCGTGACGCCCGTCGAGGACAAGCCGGGCATCCCCGCCCACCCGGACGTCCCCCGGCAGGACGCGGACCGCCCTCCGCTCCGCCCCCGCCGCGGCACCGGCCACCGCGAGGCCCGGACCCCGCAGAACCGCTGACCCGAACCGGTTGTCAGTGCGTGGCCGTACGGTGGATGGCATGCGGCCCGTTTCCCACATCGAACGCACGGTGGCGCCCTTCGAGGTCGTCAGCCCCTACCAGCCGAGCGGCGACCAGCCGGCGGCCATCGCCGAGCTGGCCAAGCGCATCCAGGCAGGTGAGAAGGACGTCGTCCTGCTGGGCGCGACCGGCACCGGCAAGTCCGCCACCACCGCGTGGATGATCGAGAAGCTCCAGCGGCCCACGCTCGTGATGGCACCGAACAAGACGCTGGCCGCCCAGCTGGCCAACGAGTTCCGCGAGCTCCTGCCGAACAACGCGGTCGAGTACTTTGTCTCGTACTACGACTACTACCAGCCCGAGGCGTACGTCCCGCAGTCGGACACCTACATCGAGAAGGACTCCTCGATCAACGAGGAGGTCGAGCGCCTGCGGCACTCCGCGACCAACTCGCTGCTCACCCGCCGCGACGTCATCGTGGTCGCCTCGGTCTCCTGCATCTACGGCCTGGGCACGCCGCAGGAGTACGTGGACCGCATGGTCACCCTCCGGGTCGGCGACGAGATCGACCGCGACGAGCTGCTGCGCCGCTTCGTGGACATCCAGTACACGCGCAACGACATGGCGTTCACCCGCGGCACCTTCCGGGTCCGCGGCGACACCATCGAGATCTTCCCGGTCTACGAGGAGCTCGCCGTCCGCATCGAGATGTTCGGCGACGAGATCGAGGCGCTGTCCACGCTGCACCCGCTCACCGGCGAGATCCTCAGCGACGACCAGCAGCTCTACGTCTTCCCGGCCTCCCACTACATCGCCGGCCCCGAGCGCATGGAGCGGGCGGTCAACGGCATCGAGAAGGAGCTGGAGGAGCGCCTCGCCGAGCTGGAGAAGCAGGGCAAGCTCCTGGAGGCCCAGCGCCTGCGGATGCGCACCACCTACGACATCGAGATGCTCCGCCAGATCGGCACCTGCTCCGGCGTGGAGAACTACTCGATGCACTTCGACGACCGCCCGCCGGGCTCCGCGCCGAACACCCTGCTCGACTACTTCCCGGACGACTTCGTCCTCGTCATCGACGAGTCGCACGTCACCGTGCCGCAGATCGGCGCCATGTACGAGGGCGACGCCTCCCGCAAGCGCACCCTTGTCGACCACGGCTTCCGGCTGCCCTCCGCCCTGGACAACCGCCCCCTGAAGTGGGAGGAGTTCCAGGAGCGCATCGGACAGACCGTCTACCTGTCGGCGACCCCGGGCCCGTACGAGCTGTCCCGCTCCGACGGCGTCGTCGAGCAGATCATCCGCCCCACCGGCCTCGTCGACCCGGAGGTCGTCGTCAAGCCCACCGAGGGCCAGATCGACGACCTGGTGCACGAGATCCGCAAGCGCATCGAGAAGGACGAGCGCGTCCTGGTCACCACGCTCACCAAGAAGATGGCCGAGGACCTCACCGACTACTTCCTGGAGCTCGGCATCCAGGTGCGCTACCTGCACAGCGACGTCGACACCCTGCGCCGGGTCGAGCTGCTGCGCGAGCTGCGCGCCGGTGAGTACGACGTACTGGTCGGCATCAACCTCCTGCGCGAGGGCCTCGACCTGCCCGAGGTGTCCCTGGTGGCGATCCTGGACGCCGACAAGGAGGGCTTCCTGCGCTCCGGGACCTCCCTGATCCAGACCATCGGCCGTGCCGCGCGCAACGTCTCCGGCCAGGTCCACATGTACGCAGACAAGATCACCCCGGCGATGGAGAAGGCCATCGACGAGACCAACCGCCGCCGGGAGAAGCAGGTCGCGTACAACAAGGCCAACGGCATCGACCCGCAGCCGCTGCGCAAGAAGATCAACGACATCGTCGCGCAGATCGCCCGGGAGGACATCGACACCGAGCAGCTGCTCGGCTCGGGCTACCGCAAGGCCAAGAAGGACGGCGGCGGCACCAAGGCGCCCGTTCCGTCCCTCGGCGGCAAGGCGGCGAAGGCGGCCAAGGGTGCCAAGGGTGCCAAGGGTGCCAAGGGCAAGGCCGGGGAGACCGTGCCGACCGACCGCCCGGCGGCCGAACTCGCCGAGCAGATCGAGGAGCTGACCGCCCGCATGCGGGCCGCCGCCGCGGACCTCCAGTTCGAGATCGCGGCCCGGCTGCGCGACGAGGTGTCCGAGATGAAGAAGGAGCTCCGCCAGATGCAGGAGGCGGGCCTGTCCTGACGGACCGTGCGGGGCGCCGGTCCGGTCCGGAACCGGCGCCCCGCACGTCCCGCGCGCCCCGCTCATATGCGGAGTGTTGCAAGACCGACACAAAGTGCGGCCCTGGGTACGGCACTGTCAGTGCCCCTGCGTAGGGTTCTCGTCAACCGCGGTCTTCGCGGCAACAGGGGACGTTCGAGAGGGGTATCAGCGCGTGACCGTCAACATGACCAAGGGTCAGGCCATCAGTCTGCAGAAGAACGACGGCGGCAGCCTGACCGCGGTGCGCATGGGTCTCGGCTGGCAGGCGGCCCCCCGGCGCGGCCTGTTCGGCTCGCGTACGCGGGAGATCGACCTGGACGCCTCCGCCGTCCTGTTCGCCGACAAGCAGCCGGTCGACGTCGTGTTCTTCCGCCACCTGGTGAGCGACGACGGCTCCGTCCGTCACACCGGCGACAACCTCGTCGGCGGTGTCGGCCAGGGCGGCGACGACGAGGCGATCCTCGTCGACCTGTCCCGTGTGCCGGTCCACATCGACCAGATCGTCTTCACCGTGAACTCCTTCACGGGCCAGACGTTCCAGGAGGTGCAGAACGCGTTCTGCCGCCTGGTCGACGAGACCAACGGCCAGGAGCTCGCCCGCTACACCCTGGCCGGCGGCGGCCAGTACACGGCGCAGATCATGGCGAAGGTGCACCGCTCCGGTACGGGCTGGACGATGACCGCCCTCGGCGCGCCGGCCAACGGCCGCACCTTCCAGGACCTGATGCCGTCGATCCTCCCGCTCCTCTAGGAGCGCGAGGGGGGACCGGCCGGGGCGGGCCGGTCGACGGCACACGACACATCACGAGCGACACAGGGGGAGAAGGCGATGACGGCCGAGCTGGTGCGGGGGCAGAACCACCCGCTCTCCCAGGCCCGCCTGGAGATCCGGATCTCGGCCGGCACGCCGATCGTGGCCGCGGCCACGCTGAGCGACGCCGACGGCAAGGTCCGGGGCGTCGAGTGGGTGGCCCACCCGGGCACCCCCACCCTGCCGGGCCTGGAGGTCTCCCGGCAGGCGGCGGCCGACCACCGCCTGGCGGTGGACCTGGACGCCCTGACGGAGGCCGTCCACCGGGTCAACGTGCTGCTCGCCCTGCCCGTTGGCGCCGGGACGGGACCGGCCCGCTTCGGCGCCGTGGCCGCCCCGTTCGTCGCCGTGACCGGACTCGACGGCACCGAGGTCGCCAGCTACACCCTCACCGGCCTGGAGGCCGAGTCGGCCGTCGTCGCCCTGGAGCTCTACCGCCGGCAGGGCGCCTGGAAGGTGCGCGCCGTCGGCCAGGGGTACGCCGGCGGCCTCGCCGACCTCCTCACCGATCAGGGCCTGCCGCAGGCCCACGAACTCGCCGGCAGCATCAACGACGCGGTGGCCCGGGGCCTGGCCCGCTCCGTGCAGGCGGCCCCGCCGCGCGTGGCGGACGCCGACCGCTCCCGCCGGCCGGCCGCGCCCGCGCTCGGGCCGGACCACCACGCCGGCACCGCGCCTCAGGGAGCACCCGGCCCCGTACCGCCGACCCCGTCGTACGGCGGCGGGCAGACGCCCGGCGGGCCCGGACAGCCGGTGCCGCAGCAGCCGTACCAGGGCCCGGACCCCTCCCAGGTCACCCAGCCGGGCACGCCCGCGGCGGGCGGCCCGATCGACTACAGCCACCCGCGGCGCCGGAACGCCGCTCCGCCGCCGCCCCCGCCGGCCGCGCCGCCGGCCGCCCCCGGGCAGCCGGCCCGGCCCGTCGCGGGGGATGCGACCGGCTGGTCCATGGACGAACGGCTCTACAACCAGGTCTGGGGGATGTTCGAGGACCTGGCCCGCACCACCGCCGCCTACCGCAGCGCCGTCGACTTCGCCGAGTCGCGCATGGACAAGGAGCTCGAACAGGTCCTGTCCGACCCGCGCAGCCGGATCGGCAGGCAGGGCGACGCCGCCCGCGAGGCGGCCCGCGCCCGGTACACCCAGCTGGTCGACCAGGCCAAGGAGGCCCTCGACCGCGATCTCGCCCAGCTCGTCGCCGAGGCCGAGGTCGTCGAGCCCGCGCTGCCGCCGGCGTACGCGCGCTGGGACAACCCCGTCTGGCACGGCTACCGCGTCCCGATGGAGCTGCCCATGGCCCTGCGCCTGGGCGATCTCCACGTGTCCGAGGCGGCCCAGGTCCGCATACCGATGCTGGTCCGGCTGCCGCTGGAGCGCGGCCTGTGGATCGACAGCGGCCGGGCCGGATCGTCGGACGGCTCGTTCACCGACTCCCACGACCTGAGCCGCCTCGCCATGGACACGGCCGTCGCGCACACCGCCCGGCTGCTCGCGGTCCATCCGGCGGGCGAGTTCACCGTGCACGTGATCGACCCGGCCGGGGCCGGCGCCCGGTCGCTGGCGCCGCTGGTGCAGTCGGGAGTGCTGGCGGCCCCGCCGGCCCTCGGTGCCGCGGGCGTGGCCGACGTGCTGGCGCGGCTCACCCAGCGGGTGGACCTCGTGCAGATGGCGCTGCGCGGCGGCGCCGCTGACGCGCTGCCGCCCGGCTTCGACACCTCGCAGCAGCTGCTGATCGTCAACGACTTCCCGCACGGTTTCGACGACCGGGCCGTGAACCAGCTGCGCTACCTCGCCGACGAGGGACCGGACGTCGGGGTCCACCTGATGATGGTCGCCGACCGCGAGGAGTCCTCGGCCTACGGGCCGCTGCTCGACCCGCTGTGGCGTTCCCTGCTGCGCCTGACCCCGGTGCCCGACGACCACCTCGCCGACCCGTGGGTGGGGCACGCCTGGACGTACGAGCCGTCGCTCGTGCCGGCCGGCAGCCAGGTCCTCCAGCAGGTGCTCACCCAGGTCGCCGCGGCTCGCCGGTCATGGAACCGATGACCTCCGACGGCTTTCCCAAGCTCGCGTAAAGGACCTCTGACCAGGCTTTTTGATAATCGCTTTGCCAAGCTCTTTACCGTTCCTTGGTGATTGGGGTACTGTTTTCCGTACGGAGGGGAGTACTCCCCGTCTGTGCGGCGTACCCGTCAATACGGATCAGGCCAGATCCCGGGGCGTCGGCCCGTGGGCTGCGGGCGCCTGGTGCGCGTCCGATGTCCGGGGTGGAAGAGACCTCCGGCAGCGAAGTCGCTGACACCAACCGTTGACGACTGCCGGAGGCGCAGTGGATGTTTCCCTGACCCTGTGGGTCCTGACCATCGTGGGGCTCGGTGCCCTGATCGCGGTCGACTTCTTCATCGGCCGCAAGCCGCATGACGTGTCGATCAAGGAAGCCGGAATCTGGACGGCCGTCTGGATCGTCCTGGCCGTGATCTTCGGGCTCGGCCTGCTCGTCTTCGGCGGCGGCCAGCCCGCCGGAGAGTTCTTCGCCGGCTTCATCACCGAGAAGTCGCTGAGCGTCGACAACCTGTTCGTCTTCGTCCTGATCATGGCGAAGTTCGCGGTGCCGTCGCAGTACCAGCAGCGGGTGCTGCTGATCGGCGTCCTCATAGCCCTGGTCCTGCGGGCGATCTTCATCGCCGCGGGCGCCGCGATCCTCGCCAGCTTCTCGTGGGTGTTCTACCTCTTCGGCGCCTTCCTGATCTGGACCGCCTGGAAGCTGATCCAGGAGGCCCGGGCCGACGAGGAGGACGAGGAGTACGAGGAGAACAAGCTCCTCAAGGCCGCCGAGCGCCGCTTCGGCGTGGCCGACCGCTACCACGGCACCAAGCTGTGGATCCAGCAGAACGGCAAGCGGGTCATGACCCCGATGCTGGTCGTGATGCTGGCGATCGGTACCACGGACGTCCTGTTCGCGCTCGACTCGATCCCCGCGATCTTCGGCCTGACCCAGGACCCGTACATCGTCTTCACCGCGAACGCGTTCGCCCTGATGGGTCTGCGACAGCTGTACTTCCTCATCGGCGGACTGCTGAAGAAGCTGGTCCACCTCTCCTACGGCCTGTCGGTCATCCTGGGCTTCATCGGTGTGAAGCTGGTCCTGCACGCGCTGCACGAGTCCGGTGTCCACGTCCCCGAGATCAGCATCCCGTTCTCGCTCGGCTTCATCGTCCTCGTCCTGGCGGTCACCACCGTCACCAGCCTGCTGGCCTCCAAGAAGCTGGCGGCGGCCGAGGCGGCGAACGAGCAGGGCGGCGGCGCGAAGGACAGCGTCGACGCCTGACCGGAGCGACGGCCGCAGGGGCGGCCACCGTCGGGAGCGGTGCGCGGCGAATCGCCGGCCACCGCTCCCGGTGCGTTCTCAGGACGACCTCGAAGCACGTACCAGGACCGGAAGCCCGCTGCGGACGGCCGGCCGGTCCGTGGGGGAGCGGGCCGGCCGGCGGCGGATCACCGGCCACCGCCCCCGGTGCGCGCTCGTGGCGTCCCGTACGGGCGGCCGGGGGCTCGTGTCCGGGCCGCGTGCGGGACGGGGACGCGCGTCCGGGCCGGGCGTGCGCCGGGGGCGGGGTCCGACGTGCTCGCCGACCGGCTGCACGGCCGGACGGTCCGGGTGCGCGCGTGTCCGGGCCGAGCGCGCGCCGGACGTGCGGGCGCAAGCACCGGGTGACCGGAATGCGAGGTCCGTCCGCCTCTGCGACGATCTCCGCATGATCACTCGGCTCAGGGCGCTCACGACCGCGTGGACGACCGTGGTGCCCGTGGTCGCGGTCCTCCTGCTGGTCCTCACCTGGGGACGGGATCTGCCCGGCGTGGTCGTCGCGCTGGTGACGCTGGTCCTCGCGGGGGCCGTACTGGCCGCCGTTCACCACGCCGAGGTGGTCGCCCACCGGGTGGGCGAACCCTTCGGCTCTCTCGTCCTCGCCGTCGCCGTCACGATCATCGAGGTCGCCCTCATCGTCACGCTGATGGCGGACGGCGGGGACAAGAGTTCCACCCTGGCGCGGGACACGGTGTTCGCCGCGGTGATGATCACCTGCAACGGCATCGTGGGCCTGTGCCTCCTGGTCGCCTCGCTGCGCCACGGCACGGCGGTCTTCAACCCCGAGGGCACCGGCGCCGCCCTCGCGACGGTCGCGACCCTGGCCACCCTCAGCCTGGTGCTGCCGACGTTCACCACGAGCAGGCCGGGCCCGGAGTTCTCCACGGTCCAGCTGACCTTCGCCGCGCTGTCCTCGCTGGTCCTGTACGGATTGTTCGTCGCCACGCAGACCGTGCGGCACCGCGACTACTTCCTGCCGATCACCCGCCAGGGCGAGGTGATCACCGGGGACGACCACGCCGACGCGCCCACCCTGCGCACCGCGCTGACCAGTCTCGGGCTGCTCGGCCTGGCCCTGATCGGCGTGGTGGGACTGGCCAAGGCGGTGTCGCCCACCATCGAGTCGGGCGTGGCCGCAGCCGGGCTGCACCACGCCGTGGTCGGCGTGATCATCGCCCTGCTGGTGCTGCTGCCCGAGAGCATCGCCGCGCTGCGCTCCGCCCGCCGCGACCGGGTGCAGACCAGCCTGAACCTGGCTCTCGGCTCGGCGATGGCGAGCATCGGACTGACCATCCCCGCCGTCGCCCTGGCCTCCGTGTGGCTGTCCGGTCCGCTCGTCCTCGGGCTCGGCGCCACCCACATGGTGCTGCTCGCGCTGACCGTGGTGGTGGCCTCCCTGACGGTGGTCCCGGGCCGGGCGACGCCGCTCCAGGGCGGCGTCCACCTGGTGCTGTTCGCGGCCTACCTGGAGCTGGCGGTCAATCCGTAGGCGAGGCGGCGCGCAGGGGCGTGCCGTCGGAGCGCGGCTCCGCCGCCGCTTCCGGCACCGGGCGGGTCTCCGGCAGCAGTGCGAAGCACCCGAGGCTGACCAGCGCGATCCCCGTCAGGTACGCCCCGACGCCCCAGGGCACCCGGCCGCCCTGCTCGGCCAGTGCCGTCGCCGCGATCGGGGTGAGCGCGCCGCCGAGCACACCGCCGAGGTTGTAGCCGACGGCGGCGCCGGTGCACCGGACGCGCGGTTCGTACAGTTCCGGCAGATAGGCGGCGATCACGGCGAACATGGTGATGAAGGCGAGCATCGCGCCGAGGAAGCCGAGGAACATCGCCGGCGGCGCGCCGGTCGAGAGCAGCGCGACCATGGGGAACATCCACAGGGCGGCCGCCGCGCACCCGGCCAGGCACAGGGGCCGCCGGCCGTACCGGTCGCCGAACAGCGCGGCCACCGGGGTGAGCACGCCCTTGACCAGCACCGCGGCCATGATGCAGGTCAGCATGACGCCGCGGCTCACCCCGAGCCGTTCCGTGGCGTACGCCAGGGACCAGGTCGTCACGGCGTAGAAGACCGCGTACCCCACCGCGAGCGCCCCGCCGGTCAGCAGGACCAGCCGCCAGTGGTCGCGCACGACCTCGGCGAAGGGCACGCGCGCGTGGTCGTCGATCTCCAGGAACCTGGGGCTCTCGGCGAGCGACGACCGCAGCCACAGCCCCACCACGGCCAGCACCCCCGCCGCCCAGAACGGCACCCGCCACCCCCACGCGGCGAATTGCGCTTCGGACAGCGTCGCCGACAGCCCCAGCATCACCCCGTTGGCGAGCAGGAACCCCAGCGCGGGCCCGACCTGCGGGAAGCTCGACCACAGGGCGCGCCGCCCGGCGGGCGCGTGCTCGGCGGTCAGCAGCACGGCCCCGCCCCACTCCCCGCCGAGCCCCAGCCCCTGCAGGAACCGCAGCACGAGCAGCAGCACGGGCGCGCTCACGCCGATCGACCCGTACGTCGGCACGCAGCCGACCGCGACCGTCGAGGCACCGGTCAGCAGCAGGGAGGCGACGAGGACCGGCCGCCGTCCCCGCCGGTCCCCGAGGTGCCCGAACAGCACCGACCCCAGCGGCCGCGCGACGAAGCCCACGCCGAAGGTGGCGAAGGCGGCCAGCGTCCCCGCCAGCGGGGAGAACGTCGGGAAGAACAGCGGGCCCAGGACCAGGGCCGCCGCGGTCCCGTAGACGAAGAAGTCGTAGTACTCGATGGCCGTTCCGACGAGCGAGGCCGCCGCCAGCCGTGGCAGGGAGGGTGCGCTTACGGTGCGTACGTCGTGCATGCCGCGTCAACTACCCACGGTGACCGTGCGTTACGGGGGCGCGCGGAGGGACGCGGGTGGGTCCCGCGCGCGACGGGGATGCGCCGCCGGGGCGGACGGCCCCGCCGGACGGCGGTCGCGGGACGCGGCCGGCCGCCGTGCCGGCACCCCGTGATAGACCGGGTCCGAGCAGCGGTCCCCGCCGGACCGCCCCACCGCGACCGGACCGGAGGAACCGTGCCCCGCACCCTGGCCAACGCCCCGATCATGATCCTCAACGGCCCCAACCTGAACCTGCTCGGCCAGCGCCAGCCGGAGATCTACGGCTCCGACACCCTCGCCGACGTGGAGGCGCTGTGCGCCAAGGCGGCGGCCGCGCACGGCGGCACGGTCGACTTCCGCCAGTCCAACCACGAGGGGGAGCTGGTGGACTGGATCCATGAGGCCCGCCTGCACCACTGCGGCATCGTGATCAACCCGGGCGCGTACTCGCACACCTCCGTGGCGATCCTGGACGCGCTCAACACCTGTGACGGCCTGCCGGTCCTCGAGGTGCACATCTCCAACATCCACCAGCGGGAGTCCTTCCGGCACCACTCCTACGTCTCGCTGCGCGCCGACGGGGTCATCGCGGGCTGCGGGGTGCAGGGGTACGTGTTCGGCGTGGAGCGGGTCGCCGCGCTGGCCGGGGCGGGACAGGCGCAGGCGTAAGCCCCGCCCGCCGGGACGGGCGTCCCTCACCGGACGCCCCGCCCGCCGGGACGGGCGTCCCTCACCGGACGCCCGGGAGCACCGCTACAGGCGCCCCGCCTCCACGATCCGCCGCAGGAAGCGCCGGGTGCGCTCCCGCCGCGGATCCCCGAAGACCTGCTCGGCGGTGCCGCGCTCCAGCACCACACCGCCGTCCAGGAAGCACACCTGGTCGGCGACCTCCCGGGCGAAGCCCATCTCGTGCGTGGCCAGCACCATGGTCATGCCCTCGTCCTTCAGGCCGCGGACGACGGCCAGCACCTCCCCGACCAGCTCCGGGTCCAGGGCGGCGGTGATCTCGTCGAGCAGCAGCAGCCGGGGCCGCACGGCCAGGGCGCGCACGATCGCCACCCGCTGCTGCTGGCCGCCGCTCAGCCGGTCCGGGTACTCGTCCGCCTTGGCGGCCAGCCCGAGCCGCTCCAGCAGCTCCCTGGCCTGCTCCTCGGCCCGTGCGCGCGGGACGCCGTGCACCCGGCGCGGGGCGAGGGTGACGTTCTCCAGGACGGTCATGTGCGGGAACAGGTTGTACGCCTGGAAGACCACGCCGATCCGGCGGCGCACCGCGTCCTGGTCGGCCCGCGGGTCGGTGATCTCCTCGCCGTCCAGCCAGATCGCCCCGTCGTCGATCTCCTCCAGCAGGTTCGCGCACCGCAGCAGCGTCGACTTGCCGGAGCCGGAGGCCCCGATCAGCGCGGTCACCGTGTGCGGCGCGACCTCCAGGTCCACGTCCCGCAGCACCACCGAGCCCCCGAAGGTCTTGCGGACGGATTCCATCCGCAGCACCGGCACCTCGCTCATGTCGTCCCTCCCTGGGCGCGCCGGCGGTCCATCCGGGCCGTCACCCAGTCCGTGAAGCGGGTCATGGGGATCGTCAGCGCCACGAACACGAGTCCCGCGACGATGTACGGCGTGTAGTCGAGGCTGCGCCCGGCGATGATGTCGGCGGCCCGTACGGCGTCCACCGCGCCGCCGATCGACACCAGCCCGGTGTCCTTCTGCAGGGACACCAGGTCGTTCAGCAGGGGCGGCACCTGGCGCCGCACCGCCTGGGGCAGCACCACGTGCCGGAGGGCCTGCCGGTTGCTGAGCCCCAGGGAGCGGGCCGCGGCGCGCTGCGAGGGGTGCACGGACTCGATGCCGGCGCGGAACACCTCCGCGACGTACGCCGAGTACGTCAGCGTGAGCGCGGCGCCGCCCAGCACCACCGGGTCGACGGTCACGCCCTGGAGCCGCAGCGCGGGCACCCCCAGGACCACGATCATCAGGTTGATGATCAACGGCAGTCCGCGGAAGAAGTCCGTGTACGCGGCGGCCAGGGCGCGCAGCGGGAAGAACACCGGGCCGCGCAGGGTGCGGGCGACGGCGATCAGCATGCCGAGGACCACGACGGCGGCACCGCACACGAGCAGCAGCCGGACGTTGAGCCACAGCCCCTCCAGGACCCGGGGGAACGCCTCGCGCGCGTACTCCGGGTCGAGGAACGTCTCCCTGGTGCGCGGCCAGCCCGGCGCGTTGACGACGACCAGGTAGAGCACGGCCCCGGTGACCAGGGTCGACAGCGCGGCGATCGCCGTGGCGCGGCGGGCGCGGGCGCGCTTGTACCGCTCCCGGTCGAGCCGGCGCGGGGAGGGGACGTAGCCGTCGGGTTTGCCGTCCCCGCCGGACTCCTCCCGGAACTCCGCCTCGGCCACCGTCACTTGAGCACCGGCGCGTCAACGGCCTCCGACAGCCACTTCCGCTCGATCTCCGCGAGCGTGCCGTCCTCCCGCAGCGCGTCCACGGCCCGGCTCACGCAGGGCGTGAGCGCGCTGCCCTTGTCGAGCACCAGGCCGAACTGCTCCGGCGCGCCGCCGTGGTTCTCGAACTGGCCGACGACGGTCGCGTCCGTGACCTCGGCCGCCGTGATGTAGAAGGCGGTCGGCAGGTCCACCACGATGGCGTCCACCTGGCCGTTCCTCAGCGCCGACTTGGCCTGGTCGTTCTTGGCGTACACCGCCGCCGCCCGCTTCGGCCGCACGACGTCGTCGATGTAGGTCAGGCTGGTGGTGCCGACCTGGGCGCCCAGCTTCACGTCCCTCAGGTCCGCGATGCCCGACGCCCGGGCGGCCTTGGAGCCCTTCAGCGCGACGACGGCCTGGCGCACGTCGTAGTAGCCGGACGAGAAGTCCACGGCCTTCTTCCGCTCCGCGCTGACGGACACCTGGTTGATGTCGAAGTCGAAGGTCTTCTCGCCGGGCGCGAAGGCCTTGTTGAAGGGGACGCTCTGCCAGACGACCTCGCTCCTGTCGTAACCGAGCCGCTCGGCCACGGCGTGGGCGACCGCCGACTCGAAGCCCTTGCCGTTGGCGGGATCGTCGTCCTGGAACCACGGCGCGTAGGCGGGCTTGTCCGTCGCGATCGTCAGCTTGCCCGGTGTCTCGGTCGCCAACGCACCCTTGGGGCAGCTGTCCCCGGACGGACCGGACGGCTTGGCGCCGGCCGGTCCGTCCGGCTGCGGGGCGCAGCCGACGGCGGCGGCGAGCAGGGCGACGGTGACGGCGACGACGGCGCGGCGCGGAGCGCGCGGGGCAGGATGCATGGCGGGAGATTGACAGCCGGAGGTCGGCTTGTCGAGGCCGCTCCGGCTGATTCCCGCTATGTGGGAACGTGTGTTGCGTTCTCGTGAACGCGCCCCGTATTCGGGCGCGTTGACCCGGTCCGCCGGCCCGGGGTCCCGTTACCACTCGTGTGCGGGGACGGAACCCCGTTCACCACCCGCGCGCGGGGGACGGAACCCCGTTCACCACCCGCGCGCGTGCCACTCCGGCAGGTGCGGGCGTTCCGCGCCCAGCGTGGTGTCGTCGCCGTGGCCGGGGTAGACCCAGGTCTCGTCCGGCAGCACGTCGAAGATCTTGGTCTCGACGTCGTGGATCAGACGGGCGAACGCCTTCGGGTCCTTGTGGGTGTTGCCCACACCGCCCGGGAAGAGGCAGTCCCCCGTGAACACGTGGGGGTGCCCGTGCGGGTCGTCGTAGACGAGCGCGATCGAGCCGGGCGTGTGCCCGACCAGGTGGCGTGCGGTGAGTTCCACGTGTCCGACCCGGAGGGTGTCGCCGTCGTCGAGGAGGACGTCGGTGGGCACGGGGATGCCCTCGGCGTCGTCCCGGCCCGCGTACGTGCGGGCCCCGGTGGCCGCCACCACCTCGGCGAGGGCCTGCCAGTGGTCGCCGTGCCGGTGGGTGGTGACGACGGAGGCGATGCCGTCGTCACCGATCGTGCCGAGCAGGGCGTGGGCGTCGTTCGCGGCGTCGATCAGCAGCTGCTCGTCCGTGGCCCGGCAGCGCAGCAGATAGGCGTTGTTGTTCATCGGACCGACCGCGATCTTGGTGATCATCAGGTCCTTGAGCTCGTGCACGTCGGCAGGGCCGCCGACCGTCACCTGTCCGCTGTACGTCATGGATGCCAGCCTATAGCGGGGCGGTGCGCGGCGGCCCCGGAACGCTACAGCGGCGGCAGCGCCGGCAGCGGACCGCCCTCGACCGCCAGGCCGGAGCCGTCGCGGCGGCCGGCGAGCCAGCCGAGCAGCCCGGCGGCCGGTCCTCGGACCGTGACCGGGTCCCCGGCCGCCCCGCCGGTGGTCCACACGCGGCCGTCCTCGGCGGCGAGCCGCGTCGGCGGCACGTCCGGGTGCCCGCCGAACCGCTCCGCCAGGAAGTCGATCTCCCGCTCCGTGAACTCCGCCGGCAGGTCCTCCAGCTCGTACCCGATCCCGAGGTCCACGTGGTGCAGCTCGACCTCCACCCACCGCCGGAAGGGCACCCGGGACGCCGAGTCGGTGACCCCGTTGCGCAGCTCCACCGTGCGCGACCAGTCGGCGGGTGCCGCGCCGGCCTCCTGGAAGCGGTCCGCGCTGGCGCGCAGGTCGGCGAGCTGCGCGTCGAGCGGCCGGGGGGCGTCCCGCTCGATGTCGGCGTCCCGGGCCTCGCCGGAGACGTACATGGGGCGGCCCCGGAGCACGTTCACGAGGGCGTCCGCGTTCCGGGCGAGGTGGGCGAGGACATGGCCGCGCGTCCAGCCGGGCAGGCGTGACGGCTCCGTCACAGCCGCGTCGTCCAGTGCGCCGACTGCGGTGAGCAGCCGCTCGGTGGCGTCCCGTACAGAGGCCAGGTCATGAGCGTGATCAATCATGCTCATGACCCTAGTCTCGGTCACACCTTCGGGTGAAGGAGGCGGACCGTCCCCGCTAATCGAATGCACGTGCTATATGGTCGGTCCCGGCGTCGGGCATGCTGGAAGGCCGGGGTTTGTTGGCAACCCGTGCATGCGACCGGCGTTGTCAGTGGCTCCCCCTAGTCTGAGGAAGACGGGGGCCCCGCCCCTGTCACTTCTCTCAAGAAAGGTGCGGACCGGCGTGGCCGACCGTCTCATCGTTCGTGGAGCGCGCGAGCACAACCTCAAGAACGTCTCGCTCGACCTCCCGCGCGACTCGCTCATCGTCTTCACGGGCCTGTCGGGGTCGGGCAAGTCCTCGCTGGCCTTCGACACGATCTTCGCCGAGGGGCAGCGGCGCTACGTCGAGTCCCTCTCCTCGTACGCCCGGCAGTTCCTCGGCCAGATGGACAAGCCGGACGTCGACTTCATCGAGGGCCTGTCCCCGGCGGTCTCCATCGACCAGAAGTCGACCTCCCGCAACCCGCGCTCGACGGTCGGCACGATCACCGAGGTCTACGACTACCTCCGCCTGCTCTTCGCGCGCATCGGCAAGCCGCACTGCCCGGAGTGCGGCCGCCCGATCTCCCGCCAGTCGCCGCAGGCCATCGTCGACAAGGTCCTGGAGCTGCCCGAGGGCAGCCGCTTCCAGGTGCTGTCGCCGCTGGTGCGCGAGCGCAAGGGCGAGTTCGTCGACCTCTTCGCCGACCTGCAGACCAAGGGCTACTCCCGCGCGCGCGTGGACGGCGAGACGGTCCAGCTGTCCCAGCCCCCGACGCTGAAGAAGCAGGAGAAGCACACCATCGAGGTGGTCGTCGACCGCCTCACGGTGAAGGACTCCGCCAAGCGCCGCCTGACCGACTCCGTGGAGACCGCGCTCGGCCTGTCCGGCGGCATGGTCGTGCTCGACTTCGTCGACCTCCCCGAGGACGACCCGGAGCGCGAGCGCATGTACTCGGAGCACCTGTACTGCCCGTACGACGACCTGTCCTTCGAGGAGCTGGAGCCCCGCTCCTTCTCCTTCAACTCGCCCTTCGGCGCCTGTCCCGACTGCACCGGCATCGGCACGCGCATGGAGGTCGACCCGGAGCTGATCGTCCCCGACCCGGACAAGTCGCTCGACGAGGGCGCCATCCACCCCTGGTCGCACGGCCACACCAAGGAGTACTTCGGCCGCCTCGTCGGCGCCCTCGCCGAGGCGCTGGGCTTCCGGACCGACATCCCCTTCGCGGGGCTGCCGCAGCGCGCCAAGAAGGCCCTGCTGCACGGCCACAGGACCCAGGTCGAGGTCCGCTACCGCAACCGGTACGGCCGCGAGCGCCGGTACACCACCGCCTTCGAGGGCGCCGTCCCCTTCGTCAAGCGCCGGCACACCGAGGCCGAGAGCGACGCCAGCCGCGAGCGCTTCGAGGGGTACATGCGCGAGGTGCCCTGCCCGACCTGTGAGGGCACACGCCTGAAGCCGATCGTCCTCGCGGTCACGGTCATGGGGAAGTCCATCGCCGAGGTCTCCGCGATGTCCATCAGCGACTGCGCGGACTTCCTGGGCGAGCTCAAGCTCAGCGACCGCGACAAGAAGATCGCCGAGCGCGTGCTGAAGGAGGTCAACGAGCGGCTGCGGTTCCTGGTCGACGTCGGCCTGGACTACCTCTCGCTGAACCGCGCGGCCGGCACCCTCTCCGGCGGCGAGGCCCAGCGCATCCGCCTGGCCACCCAGATCGGCTCCGGCCTCGTCGGCGTCCTGTACGTCCTCGACGAGCCGTCCATCGGCCTCCACCAGCGCGACAACCACCGGCTGATCGAGACCCTGGTCCGGCTGCGCGACATGGGCAACACGCTCATCGTCGTCGAGCACGACGAGGACACCATCAAGGTCGCCGACTGGGTCGTCGACATCGGCCCCGGCGCCGGCGAGCACGGCGGCAAGGTGGTGCACAGCGGCTCCCTGAAGGAGCTGCTCGCCAACGAGGAGTCGCAGACCGGTCAGTACCTGTCCGGCCGCAAGTCCATCCCGCTGCCCGACGTCCGGCGGCCCCTGGACCCGTCCCGCCGGCTCACCGTGCACGGCGCCCGCGAGAACAACCTCAAGGACATCGACGTGTCCTTCCCGCTGGGCGTGTTCACCGCGGTCACGGGCGTGTCCGGCTCCGGCAAGTCCACGCTGGTCAACGACATCCTGTACACGCACCTGGCGCGCGAGCTGAACGGCGCGAGGGCCGTGCCCGGGCGGCACACCCGCGTGGACGGCGACGACCTCGTCGACAAGGTCGTGCACGTCGACCAGTCGCCCATCGGCCGCACCCCGCGCTCCAACCCGGCCACCTACACCGGCGTCTTCGACCACATCCGCAAGCTGTTCGCCGAGACCACCGAGGCGAAGGTCCGCGGCTACATGCCCGGCCGGTTCTCCTTCAACGTCAAGGGCGGCCGCTGCGAGAACTGCGCGGGCGACGGCACGATCAAGATCGAGATGAACTTCCTCCCGGACGTCTACGTCCCGTGCGAGGTCTGCCACGGCGCCCGGTACAACCGGGAGACCCTGGAGGTCCACTACAAGGGCAAGTCCATCGCCGAGGTCCTGAACATGCCGATCGAGGAGGCGATGCACTTCTTCGAGGCCGTCCCGGCGATCTCCCGGCACCTGAGGACGCTGAACGACGTCGGTCTCGGCTACGTCCGGCTCGGCCAGTCCGCGACCACCCTGTCCGGCGGCGAGGCGCAGCGCGTCAAGCTCGCCAGCGAACTGCAGAAGCGCTCCACCGGCCGCACGGTCTACGTCCTGGACGAGCCGACCACCGGTCTGCACTTCGAGGACATCAGCAAGCTGCTGAAGGTCCTGGCCGGTCTCGTGGACAAGGGCAACACGGTCATCGTCATCGAGCACAACCTCGACGTGATCAAGACGGCAGACTGGGTCATCGACATGGGGCCCGAGGGCGGCGCCGGCGGCGGTGTGGTGGTCGCCGAGGGCACGCCCGAGCAGGTCGCCGCGGTGCCGGCCAGCCACACCGGCAAGTTCCTGCGGGAGATCCTCGGCGCGGACCGGATCAGCGACGCCGCGCCGGTCGTGGCCCCGCGCAAGGCGGCGGCCCGCAAGACGGTCGCGGCCAGGGCCACCACCAGGAAGACCGCCACGAAGACGGTCGACGACGCCCCCGCGAAGACGGCGGCCACCAAGGCCACCGCGAAGAGGGCGACCCGGGCCCGCAAGGCCTGAGGCCGGGCCGGCAGGGCCCCCGGCCGCGCGGCCGGCATCCGCATCGCCGCGCCCCACGGGAAACCCCGTGGGGCGCGGCGCGTCGGCATACCGGCAGGGCGTCCCCCTGCCGCACCGCTGCACACCGCCTGTCGCCCGGGGCCGGCCCCGGGCGACGTCAGCCCTCCAGCTCGTGGGCGTACGGCGGCTCCGCGCCCGCCCGCGAGCACGTGATCGCCGCCGCGCGGGCCGCGAACCCCAGCAGCCCCGCCCAGCCGTCCGGGCCCAGCGCGGCCACCGCCCGCTCGCTCAGGGCGTCCCGCGCCGCCAGTCCGTGCAGCAGCGCCGCGTTCACCGTGTCGCCCGCGCCGATCGTGTCCACGACGTCGACCCGCTCGCCGGCCACCGGGTACACCCCGCCGTCGCGGGTGAAGGCCGTCAGCCCCTCGCCGCCCTGGGTGATCACCACCGCCGCCGGACCGGCCGCCAGCCACTCCCGGGGCGTGCCGCCCAGCCACCGGGCGTCCTCGGCGGACAGCTTCAGCAGGGACACCGAGGGCAGCCAGCTCTTGAAGCGGGCCCGGTAGGCGTCGGGGTCCGCGATCAGCCCGGGCCGGATGTTCGGGTCCAGCGCCGTGAACACGCCTTGCGCGGACGCGGCGCGCATCATCTCCTCGTACGCGCTCGCCCCCGGCTCCAGCACCAGCGAGCACGTGCCGAAGGAGACCGCGCGGGTGCCGGGCGGCAGCGCGGCCGGGGCGGCGAACAGCCGGTCCGCGGTGCCCTCCACGTAGAACGAGTAGGCGGCGGAGCCGTCCGTGCCGACCGTCGCGACGGCCAGGGTCGTCGGCTCGGGACCGCGCTGCACGGACGACACGTCGACCCCGGTGCCGCGCAGCCGGTCCAGCAGCGCCTCGCCGAAGGCGTCGGACGACACCCGGGAGCAGAAGGCGACGGGCGAACCGAGCCGGCCCAGGGCCACCGCCGTGTTGTAGGGGCCGCCGCCGAGCGCCGGCTTCAGGTCCGTGAGGGCACCGGTGCCCTGCGGGACGAGGTCGATCAGTGCCTCACCGGCGACGACGATCATGCGGACGGTCCTTCCTGGAGGGGCTCCGGTCGTTCGGGGCAGCCGCACGAGGTGCGGTGGACGAAGGCGCAGGGCAGCCGCACGGTCCGGGCGGGCCGGTCCGGCTCGGCGAGACGGTCCAGGAGCAGCCGGACGGCCGTCGCGCCGATGTCCCTGCCGGGCTGGGCGATCGCGGTGAGCCGGGGCGAGAACAGGTCCGCCCAGGCGAAGTCGTCGAAGCAGCACAGCGCGATGCCGCCGGGCACCGACACGCCCCGGTCGCGCAGGGCCCGCAGGGCGCCCAGGGTCATGGTGTCGTTGGCCGTGACGAGCGCGGTGGGCGGCGGGGCCAGGGACAGCAGGGCCGCGGTGGCCCGCTCGGCCCCGGCCGCCTCGGAGTCGCCGTGCACCACCAGCCGTTCGTCGTACGGCAGTCCCGCGGCGGCCAGGCCCTGCCGGTACCCGGCGATCCGCTCGCGCGTGGTGCTGAGCCCGGGCCGCCCCGCCACCAGCCCGATCCGGCGGTGGCCGAGGCCGGCGAGGTGGGTGACCAGCCGGGCCGCCGGCTCGGCGTTCACCGCGCACACCTGGTCGAAGCGCGGGACGCCGTCCCGCGGAACGTCGACCAGCCGGTCCAGGAAGACGGCCGGTACGGCGTGCCGCCCCAGGTAGGCGAGCAGCGCGCGCGGGTCCGGCGAGGGCGCGACGATCATGCCGTCCACCCGGCGCTCGTGCAGCAGCTGCACGACCGTGCGCTCGTGCGCGGGGTCGTCGTGCGGGTCGGCGACGAGCAGGCCGTAGCCGTGCTCCAGGGCACTGGCCTCGACGCCCTGGAGGATCTCCGTGAAGTACGGGTTGCCGATCGCCGACACCGCGAGCCCGATGGACCGGGTGCGCGAGGTCACCAGGGAGCGGGCCAGGGTGTTCGGGGTGTAGCCGAGCTCCTCGACGGCGTCCAGGACGGCCCGGCGGGTGTGCGGCAGCACCGGCCGGGTGCCGTTCAGCACGTGGGAGACCGTCGCCACGGAGACGCCGGCGCTCCGTGCGACGTCGGCCATGGTCGCCACGGCGCCTCCCTTCCCGTGACCGGCCGCCCGCGGGCCGGCCGGACGGGACGCTATCGCATCGGCGAGGCTCGCGTAAACGCTTGCGCAAGCGTTTACGCCGCCACTGCGGGCCGCGTACCCGTGGCGGGCCGGGGCCGTCACCACCGGTATCGTCGGGCGTGCACCGCAGTACGACCAGGGGAGATCCCATGCCCGGCCGACCCGCTCCGAGCCGCCGCACCGTGCTGAGGGGGGCGGCCCTGGCCCCCGTCGCCGGGCTCGGTGCCGCCGCCTGCTCGCCCGGCGGGAGCACGGAGCCCGCCCAGCCGACCGCACCCGTCGACCTCGGCGCCGAGAGCGAGGTCCCGCGGGGCGGCGCCGCGCTGTACCGGGACCACAACGTCGTCGTCAGCCGCGGCGAGGACGGCACGTTCGCGGCGTACAGCACGATCTGCACGCACGCGCGGTGCCCGATCAACAAGCTGGAGGGGACGACCCTGATCTGCCCCTGCCACGGCAGCGAGTTCGACGCCGCCACCGGCGAGGTGCTGCGCGAGCCCGCCACCGTGCCGCTGGCCGCGCTGCGGGTCGAGGTGAAGGACGGCCGGATCGTGGCGGGACCGGACGCCTGAGCGGGTCCTCACCCGGCTCACCGGGCTTTCGGCGCCCGGCCCAGCGGGGGCGGCCGAGGACGGCCGCAACCGGTTACGCCCTCGCGCTCCCGGCCTCCGACGTGCACACCGGGTCGTGCGCCCCGGCGCGCGACCCCTCGCCCCCGGGCCGCCCCCTCACTCCCAGTCCCAGCCGATCCCCACGAACCCCGACCGCACCCGCGGTTCGACGAGGTGCACCGACCGGTGGCGGCCGCTGAGCGCCAGCTCCTGGTGCCCGGTGCGCGGGGCCGCCGCGGACTGCTGGGCGAAGCGGTGGCAGCGCACCGGGAGCGCGGGGGCGTCGAAGCGCACCTGGAGCGCGTACTGGCCGCCCGGCGGACCGAACCCGCGCACGTACTCCCGGGAGACGCCGGCGGTGCCGTCCTCGACGCCGTAGCGGAAGAGGAACGTCTCGCCGGTGCGCAGCCGGGTGTCGAAGAGCAGCTCGGCCACCAGCACCCCGGTGGCGCCGTCCTGCCGCACGCGCCCGGTGCGGCAGTTGTCCAGGGCGTGCACCGCCATGCGCTCCGGAACGGCGCCGGGATCGCCGTGGTGGACGGCCACGAAGCGGTCGACGCCGTCCCGGCGGGCGCGCACGATGTGGTGCGACTCGCGTTCCGCCAGCTCGCGGCGCCCGCCGACGCGGATCCGCTCGTGGTGCCCCAGGGTGTCCAGCCCGGCGTCGGGCGGGCAGCCCAGCTCGGCCATCAGCCGTTCCAGGACGCCCGTGGCCTCGACGAGGGAGCGGTAGGACCGGGCCGCGGAGCGCTGCTCCGCCGGGTGCTCCTCGGACGAGGCGAGCAGCCGGATCAGCGACTCCTCCGGCAGCCGCAGGATCTCCTCCAGGGCCCGGACGGCCCGCAGCGACTCGGGACGCTGCGGGCGGCGGGCGCCCTGCTGCCAGTAGCTCAGGCTCGTGACACCGACCTTCACGCCGTGGCGCGACAGGTGGTGCTGCACACGCTGCAACGGCAGCCCCCGGGCGGCGATCGCGGCCCGCAGGGCGACGTGGAACGGGCCGCCGCGCAGGGCCGAGTCCAGATCCGCGGGGGCGACGTCCGCGTGCGAGGTGGCGTGCGGCATGCAGGGGCCTTTCTGTGAAGGTCGGCAACGGCTGGTCAGGCCGTTCGCACGGGTCGCCCGGGACGGCCCCCGCCGGCGCAGGGCGCGTCCTCTCCTCCGCCCGCCGCCGCTCGGGACCCCCGAGTTCCCCCGCATTGAAGCGTGTTGACAAAGCCCCGACAACAGTTGATACCCAACAGCGACCTGCGCCCGCCGCCGTCCGGCCACCGGAACGCCGGAGCCGCTCCGGCACGGGGCCGGAGCGGCTCGGGGAGCAAAGACCCGCCGGAGAGGCGGGAACGCCGTGGGAGACGGGCGGGGTGCGCCGGAAGAGAGCGGCGGCGGCCCGCGCCCCTGCCCCTAGGAGTGGTCCGTCCCGCCCTGCTCCTGCAGGCGCGAGCGCAGCCGCTTGGCGCGGACCAGGTCGGCGTCGCGCGGGTCGAGGGCTTCCCGCAGGGCCAGTGGCTCGTCCGCGTACCGCCGTGCCCGGACCGGCCGCCGTGACTTCTCGATCCGCACCTGCCGCATCCGAACCACCCTTCCGTCGTGACCCGCCGCTCCCCGCAGGGACCGACCGGTCCGCGCTGGCGTCCCGGGAGCCGCACACCTGCGCGTACGGCACCCGGGAGACCGCCGTGTCGTCGTGGGTAGCCCCGTTCCCCTTCGCGGCCCGGCGTAATCCCTGGGGCGGCGGCGGGCTTGCGGGGAGAGCGTCCCGGCAGGGCCCGCCCGGGGCGGCCCGGACCGGCCCGCGGCGGGGAGCGGGCCGGTCGCGCGGCCCGCGGCCCCGCACCCCGCGCGCGCCGCGGCGACCCGGCCCCCGGCCGTCCACGGGCCCGCCGGAGTGTCGGTCCCCGCCAGTAGGGTGTGAGTCATGGCCGACCCCTCCAGCTACCGTCCCAAGCCGGGACAGATCCCCGACTCGCCAGGGGTCTACCGGTTCCGTGACGAGCACCGCCGCGTGATCTACGTCGGCAAGGCGAAGAACCTGCGCCAGCGCCTGGCGAACTACTTCCAGGACCTGGCGGGCCTGCACCCGCGCACCCGCACCATGGTCACCACGGCCGCGTCCGTGGAGTGGACGGTGGTGTCCACCGAGGTCGAGGCGCTCCAGCTGGAGTACTCCTGGATCAAGGAGTACGACCCCCGGTTCAACGTCAAGTACCGCGACGACAAGAGCTACCCGTACCTCGCGGTGACGATGAACGAGGAGTTCCCGCGCGTGCAGGTGATGCGCGGCCACAAGAAGAAGGGCGTGCGCTACTTCGGGCCGTACGCGCACGCGTGGGCGATCCGCGACACCGTCGACCTGCTGCTGCGCGTCTTCCCCGTGCGCACCTGCTCGGCCGGCGTCTTCAGGAACGCCGCCCGCACCGGCCGCCCCTGCCTGCTCGGCTACATCGACAAGTGCTCCGCGCCCTGCGTCGGCCGGATCGACCCCGAGGACCACCGCGAGCTCGCCGACGAGTTCTGCGACTTCATGGCCGGCCGCACGGGCACGTACATCCGCCGTCTGGAACGGATGATGACCGAGGCGGCCGAGGAGATGGAGTACGAGCGGGCGGCCCGCCTGCGCGACGACATCGGGGCCCTGAAGAAGGCCATGGAGAAGAACGCGGTCGTGCTCGCCGACGCGACCGACGCCGACCTGGTCGCGGTCGCCGAGGACGAGCTGGAGGCGGCCGTCCAGATCTTCCACGTGCGCGGCGGACGGGTGCGCGGCCAGCGCGGCTGGGTCACCGACAAGGTCGAGGAGATCACCACCGGCGCCCTCGTGGAGCACGCCCTCCAGCAGCTCTACGGCGAGGAGACCGGCGACGCCGTCCCCCGGGAGGTCCTGGTCACGGCGCTGCCCGACCTCGTGGAGCCCGTGCAGGAGTGGCTCACCGGGCGCCGCGGCTCGGGCGTCTCGCTGCGCGTCCCGCAGCGCGGCGACAAGAAGGCCCTCATGGAGACCGTGCAGCGCAACGCGCAGCAGGCGCTCGCCCTGCACAAGACCAGGCGCGCCTCCGACCTGACCACGCGCTCGCGGGCCCTGGAGGAGATCGCCGAGGCCCTCGGCCTGGACAGCGCCCCGCTGCGGATCGAGTGCTACGACGTCTCGCACCTGCAGGGCGACGACGTCGTGGCCTCCATGGTCGTCTTCGAGGACGGCCTGGCCCGCAAGAGCGAGTACCGGCGCTTCCAGATCAAGGGCTTCCGCGGGCAGGACGACGTCCGCTCCATGCACGAGGTGATCACCCGCCGTTTCCGGCGCTACCTCGCCGAGAAGGAGCGGACGGGGGAGTGGGCCGACGGCGAGGACGGCCCCCTGGCGGACGGCCTCACCGAGGAGGACGGCCGCCCCAGGAAGTTCGCCTACCCGCCGCAGCTCGTCGTGGTGGACGGCGGCGCGCCGCAGGTCGCCGCGGCGCGCCGGGCCCTGGACGAGCTGGGCATCGACGACATCGCCGTATGCGGCCTCGCCAAGCGCCTGGAGGAGGTCTGGGTGCCCGGCGACGACGACCCGGTGGTCCTGCCCCGCACCAGCGAGGGCCTGTACCTGCTCCAGCGCGTCCGCGACGAGGCCCACCGCTTCGCCATCACCTACCAGCGCACCAAGCGCGCCAAGCGCCTGCGCTCCAGCCCGCTGGACGACGTCCCCGGCCTCGGCGAGGCCCGCAAGCAGGCGCTGCTGCGGCACTTCGGCTCGGTGAAGCGGCTGCGGGCCGCGACCATCGAGCAGATCTGCGAGGTCCCGGGCATAGGCCGCAAGACGGCCGAGACCATCGCCGTGGCCCTCGCCCAGGCGGCCCCGGCCGCGCCCGCCGTGAACACGGCGACCGGAGAGATCATGGAAGACGTGGAAGACGGGGAACCCGGGACGACGACGGGTTCCGCGGGGGAGCCCGTGCCCGCGGGCGCCCCGGACGAACGACGGGGGCAGGAGACATGACCGAGCACGAGCACGACCGCGACACCGGACCCGCGGCGCAGCGGCAGCCCGCGCCGCGAGACACTGCCGAGGCGCCGCACAGGGAAGCAGGCCAGAATCCCGTACGGCAGGACGCACGCCACGACGACGGAGCACAGGTGAGTACGGGCAAGGAAACGGCCGGGGTCCCCGAAGCGGCGATCCCCGAGCTGGTGATCATCTCCGGCATGTCCGGAGCCGGGCGGTCCACGGCCGCCAAGTGTCTGGAGGACCTGGGCTGGTTCGTCGTCGACAACCTGCCGCCCGCGCTGATCCCCACCATGGTGGAGCTCGGCGCCCGCTCCCAGGGCAACGTGGCCCGGATCGCGGTCGTCGTCGACGTCCGCGGCCGCCGCTTCTTCGACAACCTCCGCGAGTCCCTCGCCGACCTCGACGGCCGGGGCGTCACGCGGCGGATCGTCTTCCTGGAGTCCTCCGACGAGGCCCTGGTGCGCCGCTTCGAGTCGGTGCGCCGCCCGCACCCCCTCCAGGGCGACGGCCGCATCGTCGACGGCATCGCCGCCGAGCGCGAGCTGCTGCGCGAGCTGCGCGGCGACGCCGACCTGGTGATCGACACCTCCAGCCTCAACGTGCACGAGCTGCGCGCCAAGATGGACGCCCAGTTCGCCGGCGAGGAGGAGCCCGAGCTGCGGGCCACCGTGATGTCCTTCGGCTACAAGTACGGCCTGCCCGTCGACGCCGACCTCGTCGTCGACTGCCGCTTCCTGCCCAATCCGCACTGGGTCCCGGAGCTGCGCCCGTTCACCGGCCTCCACGAGGAGGTGTCGGCGTACGTCTTCAACCAGCCCGGGGCCAAGGAGTTCCTGGACCGGTACGCCGAACTCCTCCAGCTCGTCGCCACGGGCTACCGTCGGGAGGGCAAGCGCTACGTGACGATCGCCGTCGGCTGCACGGGCGGCAAGCACCGCTCCGTCGCCATGTCGGAGAAGCTCGCCGCACGGCTCGCCGCCGAGGGTGTGGAGACGGTGGTCGTCCACCGGGACATGGGACGCGAATGACAGGACGTACTCCGCGGCTGAGCAGGCTGCGCCGGGTGGTGCACGAAGGGCGCGGCGGCCGGTCCGCCGAGACCCGGGGCGGCAGGCCGCGCCGCCGCGGCACCCAGCCCAAGGTCGTCGCCCTCGGCGGCGGCATGGGCCTGTCGGCCTCGCTCGCCGCGCTGCGCCGGATCACCGGCGACATCACCGCCGTCGTCACCGTGGCCGACGACGGCGGCTCCAGCGGGCGCCTGCGCGACGAGCTGGGCGTGCTGCCGCCCGGCGACCTGCGCAAGGCGCTGGCCGCGCTGTGCGGCGACGACGACTGGGGCCAGACCTGGGCCCGCGTCATCCAGCACCGCTTCCAGTCCAAGGGCGAGATGCACGGCCACGCGGTCGGCAACCTGCTGATCGTCGCCCTGTGGGAGCAGCTCGGCGACCACGTGCAGGCCCTGGACCTGGTCGGCCGGCTGCTCGGCGCGCACGGGCGGGTGCTGCCCATGTCGGCCGTGCCGCTGGAGCTCCAGGCCCTGGTGAGGGGCCACCACCCGGACCGCCCGGACGACGTCGACACCGTCCGCGGCCAGGCCAACGTCGCGCTGACCCCCGGCGAGGTGCAGTCCGTGCACCTCGTCCCGCACGACCCGCCCGCCGTCCCCGAGGCGGTCGCGGCGGTCCTCGACGCCGACTGGGTGGTGCTCGGACCCGGCTCCTGGTTCTCCTCGGTCATGCCGCACCTGCTCGTCCCCGAGCTCCTGGACGCGCTCACGCAGACCAAGGCGCGCCGGGTGCTCTCCCTGAATCTCGCCCCGCAGCCGGGAGAAACCGAGGGCTTCTCCCCGCAGCGTCATGTGGAGGTTTTGGGGCGACACGCCCCTAAACTCGCCCTGGACGTGGTGCTGGCCGACGAGGCCGCCGTGCCCGACCGTGCCTCGCTGACGGAAGCCGCCAAGCGGCTGGGCGCCGCGGTCGAGCTGGCGCCGGTGGCCCGGACCGACGGGACGCCGAGGCACGACCCGGAGCTGCTGGCCGCCGCGTACGACCGTATTTTTCGTATGCATGGAAGGATCGGCCCATGGCGATGACGCCAGCGGTGAAGGACGAGATCTCCCGGCTCCCCGTCACCCGTACCTGCTGCAGGAAGGCGGAGGTCTCCGCCGTCCTGCGGTTCGCCGGCGGCCTCCACCTGGTGAGCGGGCGCATCGTGATCGAAGCGGAGCTGGACACCGCGATGGCGGCCCGCCGTCTCAAGCGGGACATCCTGGAGATCTTCGGCCACAGCTCGGAGCTGATCGTGATGGCGCCGGGCGGACTGCGGCGCGGTTCGCGCTACGTCGTGCGCGTCGTCGCGGGCGGTGACCAGCTGGCCCGGCAGACCGGCCTGGTCGACGGCCGGGGCCGCCCGATCCGCGGCCTGCCGCCGCAGGTGGTCTCGGGGGCCACCTGCGACGCCGAGGCGGCCTGGCGCGGCGCGTTCCTCGCGCACGGCTCGCTCACCGAGCCGGGCCGCTCCTCCTCCCTGGAGGTGACCTGCCCGGGCCCCGAGGCGGCGCTCGCCCTGGTCGGGGCCGCCCGCCGCCTGTCGATCGCCGCGAAGGCCCGCGAGGTGCGGGGCGTGGACCGGGTGGTCGTGCGTGACGGCGACGCGATCGGCGCGCTGCTCACCCGGCTCGGCGCCCACGAGTCGGTGCTGGCCTGGGAGGAGCGCCGGATGCGCCGCGAGGTGCGCGCGACGGCGAACCGGCTGGCCAACTTCGACGACGCCAACCTGCGCCGCTCCGCGCGCGCGGCCGTCGCCGCCGGCGCCCGCGTGCAGCGCGCCCTGGAGATCCTCGGCGACGACGTCCCCGAGCACCTGGCGGCCGCCGGCCGGCTGCGCATGGAGCACAAGCAGGCCTCCCTGGAGGAGCTGGGCGCCCTCGCCGACCCGCCGCTGACCAAGGACGCCGTCGCCGGCCGCATCCGCCGGCTGCTCGCCATGGCCGACAAGCGCGCCTCCGACCTCGGCATCCCGGGCACGGAGGCCAACCTCAGCGAGGAGCTGGCCGACAACCTCGCAGGCTGAGTGACGCGGAGTCAAGACGCCGGTGCCGACGCCCACTTGGGTGATCGGCACCGGCGTCGGCGTGTCGGCGGGGACGTCTTGACTCGATCATGGACTGTCATGAGCCTGGCAGGGTTCGCTGCTGTGGCGGACCCACCCTAGGGGGGTTCATGAGACGAAGAGCGAGATCGATCCTCGCCGTCGGCGCGCTCCTGATCGGCGGAGCGGGCTTCGCACCCATCGCCCAGGCACAACCCCAGGCTCCCGGCGGAACGGACGGGGACGAGGTCAAGGTCTTCCGCGCCGACGTCACCAAGAAGCAGGTGCCCCTGCTGCTGGCGGCCGGCCAGGACGGCCACGAACTCGGTGAGCAGGTGCCCGACCGGGGCACGGCCACCGTCGAGGTCTACCTCACCGACCGGCAGGCCGAGAAGCTGGAGAAGCAGGGCGTCGGCCTCACCGAGCACACCCTCTCCGCGAAGGCCGAGGCCCGCGTCGAGGACGCCGCCGAGGGCGTGTTCCGCCCGTACAGCGGAGAGGGCGGACTGAAGGAGGAGATCCTCCGGACCGCCCGGCAGCACCCCGGCCTCACCAAGGTCGTCTCCATCGGCAAGACGGTCAAGGGCCAGGACATCCTCGCCCTCAAGCTCACCAAGGGCGCCAAGAAGTCGAAGGACGGCTCCAAGCCCGCCGTGCTGTACCTGTCCAACCAGCACGCGCGCGAGTGGATCACGCCGGAGATGACCCGCCGGCTGATGCACCACTACCTGGACGCGTACACGACCGACAAGCGCGTCAAGAAGATCGTCGACTCCACCGAGCTGTGGTTCGTGCTGTCCGCCAACCCGGACGGCTACGACTACACCTTCGCCGACGAAGCCAACCGCCTGTGGCGCAAGAACCTGCGGGACGTCAACGGCGACGGCGTCATCGCCACCGGCGACGGCGTCGACCTGAACCGCAACTTCGCCTACAAGTGGGGCTACGACGACGAGGGTTCGTCCCCCCACCCCACCAGCCAGACCTACCGCGGCGCCGGTCCCAACTCCGAGCCGGAGACCCGGGCGCTGGACGCCTTCCAGAAGCGGATCGGCTTCACGTACGGCATCAACTACCACTCCGCCGCCGAACTCATCCTCTACGGCGTCGGCTGGCAGGTGGCCACCCCGACCCCGGACGACGTCCTCTACGAGGCCCTGGCGGGCACACCGGAGAACCCGGCCGTCCCCGGCTACCTCCCGCAGCTCTCCTCCGAGCTGTACACCACCAACGGCGAGGCCGACGGACACGCGGCGAACGTCAACGGCATGGGGATGTTCACCCCCGAGATGTCGACCTGCCAGACCGCGTCCGACGCCGATCCGGACGACGCGTGGAAGGCGTCCGACTGCCGGTCGATCTTCACCTTCCCCGACGACGAGAAGCTGATCCAGCAGGAGTTCGCCAAGAACGTCCCGTTCGCGCTCTCCGTCGCCGAGACCGCCTCCCACCCCGACCGGCCGTCCTCGGCCGTCGGCCTGGACGCCGCCGACTTCACCCCGGCCGCGTTCCCGGTGTCGTACTCCCGCGGCGCCGACCAGGAGGTCTCCGTCGTCGTCCGCAAGGCCGTGCGCGACAAGGAGCTGAGGTACCGCGTCAACGGCGGCCGCGTCCACGACATGGCGCTGCGGCCCTGGAAGGGCGGTGAGCGGTTCGGCGGCGAGGACAACCTCCACTTCGACGAGTACCGCGCCAAGGTCAAGGACGGCGAGCCCGGCGACGAGGTCGAGGTGTGGTTCACCGGCGAGACCAGGAGCGGCAAGAAGGTCTCCAGCGAGCACTTCACCTACACCGTCGCCGAGCGGCCCCGCGCGGACGTCCTCGTGGTCGCCGAGGAGGGCGCCACCGCCACGCAGGCGCGGACCTACGTCGACGCGCTCAGGGCCAACGGCCGCAAGGCCGTCGTCTGGGACGTCGCCGCACAGGGCGCGCCCGACGCGCTCGGCGTGCTGAGCCACTTCGACACCGTCGTCCACCACACCGGCGCGAGCACCCCGGGCATCGCCACCCAGCTCCGGCTGCGCGCCTTCCTCAACGAGGGCGGCCGGCTGATCGAGGCGGGCGAGCAGGCCGGCGGCAGCGTCGACCTCGGCGGCGGCACCCTGTCGAACGACTTCAGCCAGTACTACCTGGGCGCCTACACCCGGACCTCCACCCCCGGCGCCTCCGGCTTCACCGGCTCGGGCGGGCTGGACGGCTTCACCGGGGCGCTCGGCGACGCGCCCGGCAACCCGCTGGACCGGGCCGGCACCTACGGCGTCACCTCCGAGGTGCTGCCCGCCGACCGGTTCCCGCAGTTCGCGAGCGCGGGCGCGGGACAGTTCGCCGGGACGGTCAACCCCTACGGGCCCTACGCGGGCGCGTCCATGGCCGCCGCCGTCCACACCGACGACGCCTACAAGCGCCTCGGCCGCACCCTCGACCTCACCGCGGTGGGCGCGTCCGACCGGCCGGCCCTGCGCACCCGGCTGCTCTGGGACACCGAGGCCGGCTACGACCACGTGCTGGTCGAGGCCCGTACCGCCGGCGCGGACGACTGGACCACGCTGCCCGAGGCGGGCGGCGCCACCGGCACCGCCGTCCCGGAGGAGTGCTCGGCCGGCTTCTACGTCGGCGAGCACCCCTGGCTGAGGCACTACCTGACGGTCGGGCAGGACGGCTGCACCGCCACCGGCACCACCGGCGCGTGGCACAGCCTCACCGGCGCCTCCGGCGGCTGGCAGCAGGTGGAGTTCGACCTGAGCGCCTACGCCGGGAAGACGGTCGAGGTCGCGATCAGCTACGTCACCGACCCGGGCACCGGCGGCCGCGGCGTCCTCGCCGACGAGGCCTCGCTCGTGACCGGCGGCACGGCCCGGGAGACCGAGGGCTTCGAGACCTCCCTCGGCGCCTGGAAGGTGCTCGGGCCGCCCGCGGGCAGCCCGGCCGTCCTGAACGACTGGGCGCGCACCGGGGCCCTGTTCCGGACGTACGGAGCGGTCACCACCGAGGACACCGTGCTGCTGGGCTTCGGCCTGGAGCACCTGGCCTCGGCGGCCGACCGCAGGGCGCTCATGGCCGGGGCCCTGGCGGCCCTGGACGAGTGAAACGCCGGTCCGAGGGCACTGGCTCTGGGTAGCTCATCCGGGTGATCAGGCGCCCGCCGGCCCTTCCGGCTCGGGCGGTCCGTACCCCTACTGGCGGGTACGGACCGCCCTGCCGTGTATGGGCCGTCTCGATGTCACCACCGACGCCTCGGGGAGGTAGGGTCGGGGGTGGTCGGGGACATCCCATACAGCTCGCCGGCACTTATGAGCCGGCGTACCAACGAGGAGATCGGTTCGTGACGATCCGCGTAGGCATCAACGGCTTTGGCCGCATCGGTCGTAACTACTTCCGCGCGCTGCTGGAGCAGGGTGCAGACATCGAGATCGTGGCTGTCAACGACCTGGGTGACACCGCGACCACCGCTCACCTGCTGAAGTACGACACCATCCTCGGGCGCCTCAAGCAGGAGGTCTCGCACACCGAGGACACCATCACCGTCGACGGCAAGACCATCAAGGTCCTGTCCGAGCGCAACCCCGCCGACATCCCGTGGGGCGAGCTGGGCGTCGACATCGTCATCGAGTCGACCGGCATCTTCACCAAGAAGGAAGACGCCGAGAAGCACATCGCCGGCGGGGCCAAGAAGGTCATCATCTCCGCCCCGGCGAAGAACGAAGACGTCACCATCGTGATGGGCGTCAACCACGAGAAGTACGACGCGGCGAACCACCACGTCATCTCCAACGCCTCCTGCACCACCAACTGTGTGGCGCCCATGGCGAAGGTGCTGGACGAGAACTTCGGCATCGTCAAGGGCCTGATGACGACGGTCCACGCGTACACGAACGACCAGCGCATCCTGGACTTCCCGCACAAGGACCTGCGCCGCGCGCGGGCCGCCGCCGAGAACATCATCCCGACCACCACGGGTGCCGCCAAGGCGACCGCCCTGGTGCTCCCGCAGCTCAAGGGCAAGCTGGACGGCATGGCCATGCGCGTCCCGGTCCCGACCGGCTCGGTCACCGACCTGGTCGTCGAGCTCTCCCGCGAGGTCACCAAGGAAGAGGTCAACGCCGCCTTCCAGAAGGCCGCCGAGGGCGAGCTGAAGGGCATCCTCGAGTACACCGAGGACCCGATCGTCTCCTCCGACATCGTCAACGCCCCGGCGTCCTGCACCTTCGACTCCTCCCTGACCATGGTCCAGGAGGGCAAGAACGTGAAGATCATCGGCTGGTACGACAACGAGTGGGGCTACTCCAACCGCCTCGTCGACCTCACGGTCTTCGTCGGCAACCAGCTCTGATCGAATAGAGCAGGCCTCGATGTGAGGGCAGGGCTCGGGCCGCGCGGGAGCGCGCGGTCCGAGCCCTGACTCACGTACAGATCCGCCCTGTTCGATCCCGAGCGCTTTCGAGCGATCACGAGCCCTCCTCAGGAGTCCCCATGAAGACGATCGACGAACTCCTCTCCGCAGGCGTCGCGGGCCGGCGCGTCTTCGTCCGCGCCGACCTCAACGTGCCGCTGGACGGCACCACCATCACCGACGACGGCCGCATCCGCGCCGTGCTGCCCACCGTCAAGGCACTCGCCGAGGCGGGCGCCCGCGTGGTCGTCGCCTCCCACCTGGGCCGTCCCAAGGGCGCCCCGGACCCGGCCTTCTCCCTCGCCCCGGCCGCCGCCCGCCTCGGCGAGCTGCTCGGCGCGGACGTCGCGTTCGCCGAGGACACCGTCGGCGAGTCCGCCACCGCCACCGTCGCCGGCCTGGCCGACGGCCAGGTCGCGGTCATCGAGAACCTGCGCTTCAACCCGGGGGAGACCAGCAAGGACGACGCCGAGCGCGCCGCCTTCGCCGACCGGCTCGCCGGCCTGGCCGACGTCTACGTCGGCGACGGCTTCGGCGCGGTGCACCGCAAGCACGCGTCGGTCTTCGACCTCCCCCGGCGCCTGCCGCACTACGCCGGCCACCTCATCGCCACCGAGGTCGGCGTCCTGAAGAAGCTCACCGACGAGGTGCAGCGCCCCTACGTCGTCGCGCTCGGCGGCGCCAAGGTCTCCGACAAGCTCGCCGTCATCGACCAGCTGCTCGACAAGGCCGACCGCCTGCTCATCGGCGGCGGCATGGCCTACACCTTCCTCAAGGCCAAGGGCCACGAGGTCGGCATCTCCCTCCTCCAGGAGGACCAGATCCCGGCCGTCACCGAGTACATCGAGCGCGCCGAGAAGTCCGGCGTCGAACTCGTCCTGCCCGTCGACGTCCTGGTCTCCACCGAGTTCCCGGACCTCAAGACGAAGGCCCCGGCCCACCCCACCACCGTCGCCGCGGACGCCATCCCCGCCGACCAGGAGGGGCTGGACATCGGCCCCGAAACCCGCAAGCTGTACGCCTCGAAGCTCGCCGACGCCGCCACCGTCTTCTGGAACGGCCCCATGGGCGTCTTCGAGCACCCCGACTACGCCGAGGGCACCAAGGCGGTCGCCCAGGCCCTCCTCGACGCCCCGGGCTTCACCGTGGTCGGCGGCGGCGACTCCGCCGCGGCCGTCCGCACCCTGGGCTTCGACGAGACGGCATTCGGCCACATCTCGACCGGTGGCGGCGCCTCCCTCGAATACCTCGAGGGCAAGACGCTCCCCGGCCTCGCCGCACTGGAGGACTGACCTCAATGAGCACGCGCACGCCGCTGATGGCGGGCAACTGGAAGATGAACCTCAACCACCTGGAGGCCATCGCCCACGTCCAGAAGCTCGCCTTCGCCCTCGCCGACAAGGACTACGAGGCCGTCGAGGTCGCCGTCCTGCCGCCCTTCACCGACCTGCGCTCGGTGCAGACCCTGGTCGACGGCGACAAGCTGCGGATCAAGTACGGCGCCCAGGACATCTCCGCGCACGACGGCGGTGCCTACACCGGCGAGATCTCCGGCCCGATGCTGGCCAAGCTGAAGTGCACGTACGTGGCGATCGGCCACTCCGAGCGCCGCCAGTACCACGACGAGACCGACGAGATCGTCAACGCCAAGGTCAAGGCCGCCTACAAGCACGGCCTCACCCCGATCCTGTGCGTCGGCGAGGAGCTGGAGGTCCGCGAGGCGGGCAACCACGTCTCCCACACCCTCGCCCAGGTCGAGGGCGGCCTGAAGGACCTCCCGGCCGAGCAGGCCGAGACCGTCGTCATCGCCTACGAGCCCGTCTGGGCCATCGGCACCGGCAAGGTCTGTGGCGCCGAGGACGCCCAGGAGGTCTGCGCCGCCGTCCGCGGCAAGATCGCCGAGCTGTACTCCCAGGAGGTGGCCGACAAGGTCCGCATCCAGTACGGCGGCTCGGTCAAGTCCGGCAACGTCGCCGAGATCATGGCGCAGGCCGACATCGACGGAGCCCTGGTGGGCGGTGCCTCGCTGGACGCGGACGAGTTCGTCAAGATCGTGCGCTTCCGCGACCAGTGAGTAGGACGTAGCGGCGATACGTCGTACCCTTGCGGGGTCCAGCCGTGCGCTGGGCCCCGCGTCGTCCGTCAGAATCCGAGGAAGTTGGTCCAGCCGTGATTATGGGGTTCTCGATCGCCCTGATCGTCTTCAGCCTGCTGCTGATGCTGCTGGTGCTGATGCACAAGGGGAAGGGCGGCGGCCTCTCCGACATGTTCGGTGGCGGCATGCAGTCGTCCGTCGGCGGCTCCTCGGTCGCCGAGCGCAACCTCGACCGGATCACCGTGGTGGTCGGTCTGCTGTGGTTCGCGTGCATCGTCGTGCTCGGCATCCTGATGAAGGCGAACAGCTGACCGGCACCCGTGAACCGCACGCTTCCGCACGTAAGGCCCCATGTTCGGTACGCGCAGCTGAGCGCGGCCTATCATGGGGCTTGCGTCTGGATGTGGGGGCTGTAACTCCGATCACTGGACGCGCGTTGGGCCTTACGTAGACTGAGGCGCTCGCGGCGAAGCGGAACGCCGACTCGCTTCGCGGCACCATCACGCAGGGAGTTACGACCGTGGCAAGTGGCAACGCGATCCGGGGAAGCCGGGTCGGGGCGGGGCCGATGGGCGAGGCCGAGCGCGGCGAGTCCGCGCCGCGGCTGCGCATCTCCTTCTGGTGCTCCAACGGGCACGAGACACAGCCGAGCTTCGCCAGCGACGCGCAGGTCCCCGACACCTGGGACTGCCCCCGGTGCGGCTTTCCGGCGGGGCAGGACCGGGACAACCCGCCGGACCCGCCGCGCACCGAGCCCTACAAGACGCACCTGGCGTACGTGCGGGAGCGTCGCAGCGACGCGGACGGCGAGGCGATCCTCGCGGAGGCGCTCGCCAAACTGCGGGGCGAGATCTAGGACTTCAGGACCGGCCGGGTGCCCAGGGGTGCCTGGCCGGAGCCGTACGCCCGCGCGCCGCGCCGGGCGTGCACCCGGTCCGCCGGCCGGGGGCCTCTTCCTTCCGTCCGCCGTGCGCCGGGACCCGCGTGCCGGCCGGACGTACCTGTTGTTGTGCCGCACGACGCCGTCACGTCGGCCCGTGTCCACCGCCGCTCCATTAGGTTGGGACCGGCAGCGGGGCAGGTACGCACCAGCACAGGCAGGCAAGGAAGAAGGCTGAAGTCCGAGATGAACGCAGACGGCCGTACCAGGCTCAACCAGACGCCCGAGTGGACCGCTCTGGCCAAGCACCGCGAGGAGCTCGGCGAGGTGCGACTGCGCGAGCTGTTCGCCGCCGACCCCGGCCGCGGCACCGCGTACACGCTCCGGGTCGGTGACCTGTACGTCGACTACTCCAAGCACCTCGTCACCGACGAGACGCTGCGGCTGCTGCGCGAACTGGCCGCCGCCACCGACGTGTTCGGGCTGCGCGACGCGATGTTCCGCGGCGAGAAGATCAACACCACCGAGCGGCGGGCCGTGCTCCACACCGCCCTGCGCGCGCCGCGCGACGCGGTGATCGAGGTCGACGGCGAGAACGTCGTACCGGGCGTGCACGCCGTCCTCGACAAGATGGCCGGCTTCGCCGACCGGGTCCGCTCCGGCGAGTGGACCGGCCACACCGGCAGGCGCATCCGCAACGTCGTCAACGTCGGCATCGGCGGCTCCGACCTCGGCCCGGCGATGGCGTACGAGGCGCTGCGCGCCTACACCGACCGGTCGCTGACGTTCCGTTTCGTCTCCAACGTGGACGGCGCCGACCTGCACGAGGCCGTCCGGGACCTCGACCCCGCCGAGACGCTGTTCATCATCGCCTCCAAGACCTTCACCACCATCGAGACGGTCACCAACGCCACCTCCGCGCGCAGCTGGCTGCTCGACGCGCTCGGTGACGAGGCCGCCGTCGCGAAGCACTTCGTCGCCCTGTCGACGAACGCCGAGAAGGTCGCCGCGTTCGGCATCGACACGGCCAACATGTTCGAGTTCTGGGACTGGGTCGGCGGCCGCTACTCCTACGACTCCGCGATCGGCCTGTCCCTGATGATCGCCATCGGGCCGGACCGCTTCCGGGAGATGCTCGACGGGTTCCGGCTCGTCGACGAGCACTTCCGCACCGCCCCCGCCGAGTCCAACGTGCCGCTGCTGCTCGGCCTGCTCGGCGTCTGGTACGGCAACTTCCACGGCGCCGAGTCGCACGCGGTGCTGCCCTACTCGCACTACCTGTCGAAGTTCACCGCCTACCTCCAGCAGCTCGACATGGAGTCCAACGGCAAGTACGTCGGCCGGGACGGGCGCGAGGTGGAGTGGCAGACCGGCCCGGTGGTGTGGGGCACGCCGGGCACCAACGGGCAGCACGCCTACTACCAGCTCATCCACCAGGGCACCAAGCTCATCCCGGCGGACTTCATCGGCTTCGCCGAGCCGGTCGCGGAGCTGGGCGACGAGCTCAGGGCCCAGCACGACCTGCTGATGGCCAACTTCTTCGCGCAGACCCAGGCGCTGGCCTTCGGCAAGACGCCGGAGGAGGTGCGGGCCGAGGGCGTGCCGGAGGAGCTGGTGCCGCACAAGACCTTCAAGGGCGACCACCCGACCACCACCGTCCTCGCGCGCGAGCTGACCCCGTCCGTCCTCGGCCAGCTCGTCGCCCTCTACGAGCACAAGGTGTTCGTGCAGGGCGCGGTCTGGAACATCGACTCCTTCGACCAGTGGGGCGTCGAACTGGGCAAGGTGCTCGCCAAGCGGGTCGAACCGGCCCTCACCGAGGGCGCCGAGGTGCCGGGCCTGGACGCCTCCACCCAGGCGCTGGTGGCCGCCTACCGGGAGCTGCGCGGACGGCGGTGACGCCCGAGCCGGAGAGCGGGCGGCGCACGGCCGTCCGCTTCCCGTAAACTCGCCCGCGATCATGGGTGCCATGTCTCGGGGGAGGACAAAGTGGCCGGTGCGCAAGGGAGTTGGACGGGCGGCGGACTGACGGCGCGGGACCTGCTGCGCCCGAGGCACGCCGCGCGGGCGGTGTTCCACCCGGCGTGGATCCCGGACTCGCTCGACCCGGCGGTGGACCGGCTCAAGCGGGTGCGGCTCGTCGCGGGGACGGTGGCGGCGGTCGGCGTCTACACCGTCGTCGAGGGCGGATTCGCCTTCGAGGAGATCCTGGAGAACATGCTGACGGCCTCCGCCGTCCTGCTGTTCGTCACCCCGCTGACCGTCGCCGTGATGCTGTGCGTGTGGCGCCGCGGCGGAACGGTCCGGGCGCTGAAGCAGCCGCTGCTCAACTCGCTGAAGCTGCTGCTGCTGTTCGTCGGGGCGATCGTGCTCACGGTCGTCGCGCTCAGGTCGGCGGGCAGCAGCGGCATGTTCGTGCTGGTGCTCACGCCGGCGGCGCTCTGGCTGCTCGGCTTCGTCGCCCGCGGCGCCGTGCACGTCTCCGGCAACTTCTTCGGCACCGCCGGCGTGCACCGCTGCCTGCCCCCGCTGCTCGCCACGGTGACCACCTGGCTGATGGCCCTGCCCGACCTCCTCACCGGCGACCTGCACGGACTGAGCCTCACCCTGGGCATCGTCTTCGTCCTGGGCGCCCCGGTGACGGTCACCGGCATCGCGCTGCTGGAGACGCGGCGGCTCAAGCGCCGGTACGGCATCCGGCTGGCCGCCCACCCGGCGACCCTGCCGCCCGTCCCGGGCCCGCCTCCGCCGATGCCTCCGATGCCGCCGGCCGGAGCGCCGTACCCGCCGCCGGGTCCTTTGCACGGCCACCCGTACGTACCGCCGCAGGCGGGTCCGCAGGGATACCCGTACGGGCCGCCGCCGGGGAACCCGTACGCGCCGCCGGCCGGTCCGTACGGCGCCCCCCACGGACCCGGGGCGCGGCCGCCGCACGGGCCGGGACCCCGCCGGGGCTGAGTCGCCCGCCGCCGGTCAGGCGACCGCGGTGAGTGTATCCGCGAGACGGCGGCGGGCCGCGCGGGACGCCGGCAGGGCGGCCAGGGCGCTCGCGCCGAGCACGGCGGCGGCGCCGAGCAGCAGCAGGAGCCCGGGGGAGGGGCCCTGGGCGATCCCCGCGCCGATGCCGCTCGACCTGCCCTGGGCGTCGATCAGCCAGTGGGCGAGCGGCAGCCCGAGGGCCGTGGCGGCGAGCACGGCCGCCAGGGCCGTGCAGCCGGTCGCCGTGACGGTGATCGCGGTGATCTGGCGGGGGGAGAGACCGATCGCCTTCAGGGCGAGCAGGTCCCGCTCCCCCTCGCGGACCGTGCCGCCGATCGCGGTCAGCAGCTCGATGAGGCCGATGAGGGCGAGGACGGCGATCAGGCCGAGGACCACGCCGCGCAGCGGGGACAGTCCGTCGGCCGGGTTGGCCACGGTGTGCACGTCGAGGTGGCCGCGCCCGGCCGCGGCGAGCCGGTCCGCCACCCGGTGCGGGTCCGCGCCCGGCTCCAGCCGCACCTGGTGGAGGGTCGGGCGCAGCCCCGGGTCGTTCTCGCGGAGGGTGTCCAGGGAGGTGGACACGACCCGGCCGGCGTTGTCCGGTTCGATGCTGCGGCCCACCAGGTGCAGGACCTGCGGCCGGTCCCCGACGGTCATCCGCACCCAGTCGCCGACCTCCACGTCCAGCAGGTCGAGCAGTCCCTGCCCGGCCACCGCCTCGTCGGGTCCGCGCGCGGGGCGCCCCTCGGCCAGGGTGTACGGGTAGGGCTCGGCGCGGGTGCCCAGGCCGCGCAGCGCGATGGTCGCCGTCTGACCGGGCACCAGGGCGGCCACCTCGACGCCCGGGTAGGCGGCGGCGACCTGCGGGTCGCGTTCCAGCAGGGCGCGGGTGCCCGGGGCGCCGGGTCCCGTGTCCGACCGGACGGTGAGCGCGGCCGGCAGCCCCATCCGTTCCGGGCTGCTGTGGAACCGGTCCAGGGTGGTCCAGGCGCTCATCGCGACCACGATCAGCAGCAGCGGCAGCGCGAGCCGGGCGACCGTGCCCAGCGACCGGGGCCGGCGCGTGAACGCCTCGTGCCAGCCCAGCACGAGCGCGGGCGGCACCCGGACCCCCAGGGCCCGCCGCGCCGGCCCGGACAGCCGGCCGCCCGGCGGCGCGGCCGGCCGGGGCACCGGCACCGGCGGCACCCGCCCGGCCCGCCAGGCCGCCAGGCCCGTGGTCGCGCCGATGAACAGCACCGCGCCCACCGGCACCGCGACCAGCGCCGCCGTGTGCCCGGGCAGCCCCTGCCACACGCCGACCGCGTCCCCGAGCCGCCCCGGCGTGCGGCCGCCCAGCGCCTCGGTCAGCGCGGCGGCGGCCACGGCGCCCAGCAGGGCGTACGCCAGGTGCTGGAGCAGGAAGACACGGACGACCTGGCCGGGCGTGAACCCGATCGCCTTCAGGACGGAGATGTCCCGCAGGTGGCCGCGGATGCGGGTGCCGATCGCCCCGTGCACGGCGAACCCGGCGGCGATCAGCGCCCCCAGCCCGAACAGTCCGAGCACCTGCCCGAGCAGCCGGTTGTCGCCCTGCGCCTCGGCCCGGGCCTGCTGCCAGGTGGAGACCTCGCCGATCGACCCGGCGCCCAGCACGGTCACGGCGCGCTGGACGGCGTACCCGGTGTCGTCGGGGTCGGTCAGGCGCAGCCCGATCACCTGCCCGCCGGGGTCGGGCACCGCGGACGGCAGGGCCCAGACCAGCCCCGGCTGCTCGCCGGGCCGGTAGCGCGGCTCGGCGCTGTCCGCGACGCCCACCACGGTCAGCCTCCGCGCGGTGCCGGGCAGCGTGAGCCGGTCGCCGGGCTGGGCGAGCAGCGCGCGGGCGAGCCGGCTCTCCAGGACCACCCCGTCGGGGACGGCCGGGTCGAGCCAGCGGCCGGAGGCGAGCAGCGGACGGCCGACGGACGGCGGCTCGGGCGGGCTGCCGCGCAGTTCCACGGAGGCCCGGCTGCCGCGCGAGGCGACGGTGACGGAGACGGCGGGGTAGGGGCCGGCGACGGACTCGACGCCGTCCAGCGCGGTCAGCGCCCCGGTGTCGGCGGCGGCGTCGGTGTGCAGCCACACGTGCGCGCCGCGCGCCTGGGCGAAGACCCGCTGCCAGGGGTTGGTGGCGTACCCGAACAGGGCCGTGGCCAGCAGCAGCGACACGACGATGCCCGCGGTGGCGAGGACCAGGAACAGTGCCTCGCCGCGGTGCGTGCGCAGATCGGAGTGCGCCCAGCGCAGGGTGGCTCGCACGGCCGTCAGCCCCTCGGCCCGGTCACGGAGACGTCGTCGTGCACCCGCATGTCAGTCCCTGAGCTCCAGCACACCGGATATCCCCGAGCGGCGCGGCGGGGGCCCGCCGTCCAGCTCCGCGTCGTCGACGATCCGCCCGTCGAAGAAGCTGATCACCCGGTCCGCGGCGCTCGCCAGCCGGGCGTCGTGCGTGACCAGCAGGATCGTCTGGCCGCGCTGGTGGAAGCGGGACAGCAGCCGCATCACCTCGCGGGTGCCCTTGCTGTCCAGGCTGCCCGCCGGCTCGTCGGCCAGCAGCAGCGGCGGATGGTTGACCAGCGCCCGGGCGAGCGCGACCCGCTGCTGCTCGCCGCCGGACAGCTCGCCGGGCATGCTGCGCTCCTTGCCGGTGAGGCCCAGCTCGGCCAGCAGCCGCTCCCGCTCGGCGCGGGCCCGCTTCGGCGGCACCCCGGCGAGCAGGGCGGGCAGCTCGACGTTGTCGGCGACGGACAGGCTGGACACCAGGTTGAAGAACTGGAAGACGATCCCGATGCGCCTGCGGCGCTCCACCGCCCAGCGGGCCTCGCCGTAGCCGTCGGTGCACTCGCCGTCCAGCCAGATGCTGCCGGCGTCCGGCCGCTGGAGCCCGCCGAGCAGGTGCAGCAGCGTCGACTTCCCGGCGCCGGACGGGCCGGTGATCGCCACGAACTCGCCGCGCCGCACGGACAGGTCGACCCCGCGCACGGCACGGGCCGGCGCGCCCTCGCCGTGGTGCGTCTTGACCAGGCCCTCGGCGCGCAGCACGGGAACCGGACGGTCGCTCATTCCAGCTCCTCCAGCTCTTCCTGGCACCGCTCCAGCCAGTCGAGGTCGGCCTGCAGGTGCAGCATCGCGCCCTCGATGAGCAGGTGGGCGATGCGGTTGTCGCGGTCTTCGGCGGCGGCCAGCCTCGACAGCTGCCGCATCGTGTTCAGGTACTGGCGCCGCTGCTGGTTGATGAGGGCGATCTGGTCGGCGAGACCGGTCTGCGGGGCGAGGGCCAGCTTCATGAAGAACTCGTCCCGTACCCGCGGCTCGTCCTCGGGCTCCTGGAACCAGGCGTGCAGCGCCTCACGCCCGGCGTCGGTGAGGTGGTAGACCTTCTTGTTGGGCCGGCTGGACTGCGTGACGTCCTCGCCCTCGATGAGCCCCTGCTTCTCGAGGCGGCCGAGGGTGACGTAGATCTGGCCGACGTTCGGCTGAGGGTACGCGGAGCCCAGCAGTTGCTCAAGGTCCTGCTTGAGCTCGTAGCCGTGGGCCGGGCCGCGGGCGAGGAGAGCCAGGAGGGGCAGGCGCACGCGTGCAGTCCTCCTGTCCTCGGGATGTGCTCCAGGCCCTAGTATCGCCCATACCTAACAGGTATACATGGCCTCTGACCCCGGGCGACGAAGCCCGGCGCCGGTGTACAGGGAGGAACCTATGCGGTGGGTCCGTGCCGCGGGTAGGGGACTCCTCGTTCTCGTGGTGGTCCTGACCGGTTACGCCGCCTCCGGGGCCCGGGCGCAGGAGGGCGCGGAGGGCGGGCGCGGCCCGCTCACCCTGGCCACCGCCGGGGACCTCACCGGCTACCTCGGCCCGCTGCTGGAGGGCTGGAACCGGACCCATCCCGGCGAGGAGGTCACCCTCGTCGAGCTGCCCGACTCCGCCGACGAGACCCGCGCGCAGATGGCCACCGACCTGCGCGGCGGCGACCGCAGCCGCTTCGACGTGCTCAACATCGACGTCAACTGGACGCCGGAGTTCGCGGCGGCCGGCTGGATACGGCCCCTGCCCCGCGACCGCTTCCCCCTGGACACCTTCCTGCCGCCCGTCGTCGGCACGGCGACCTACGACGGCCGCCTGTACGCCGTCCCGTACGTCACCAACGCCGGACTGCTCCTCTACCGCAAGGACGTCCTCGCGCGGGAGGGCGTCGCACCGCCCCGCACCTGGGCCGAGCTGGAGCGGCAGGCGAAGACCCTCGCCCCGGAGCACGGGCTCGACGGCTACGCCGGGCAGTTCCTGCCCTACGAGGGCCTCACCGTCAACGCGGCCGAGGCCGTCTACTCGGCGGGCGGCACGATCCTCGGCGACGAGGGCGCGCGCGTCACCGTCGACTCGGCGGCGGCCCGTGAGGGCATCGGATTCCTCGCCCGGGGCGTCCGCGAGGGATGGATCCCGGCGCGGGCGCTGACCTACAAGGAGGAGGAGTCCAAGCAGGCCTTCCAGGACGGCCGGCTGCTCTTCCTGCGCAACTGGCCCTACGCCTACGTCGGCGCCTCCGCCCCGGGGTCGAAGGTCGCCGGGAAGGTCGGCGCCGTGCCGCTGCCCGGGCCGGACGGGCCGGGCACCAGCGTGCTCGGCGGCTCCAACCTGGCCGTCAGCACCCACGCCCGGCACCCGGACTCCGCCGCGCGCCTGATCGCGTACCTCACCAGCGAGCCCGTCCAGCGGCAGGTCCTCACCCGGGGCGCGCTGCCGCCGGTACGGGCCGACCTCTACGAGGACCCCGGGCTGATCCGGGCGTTCCCCTACCTGCCGACCCTGCGCGAGAGCGTGCTCGCCGCCGCGCCGCGCCCCAAGAGCCCGCACTACGACCAGGTCAGCCTGGCGGTGCAGGCGGTCGTGCACGACGCGATGGCCGGGCGGCAGACGCCCGAGGCCGCGGTGCGGCGGCTGGCCCGGGAGCTGGCCGCGATCTCCCGGCGCTAGCCTCCAGCCTTCCCTAGTTACTTGTTAGGTAACGCGGACGTCTCGTTCACGCTCGTTCTGTCCGTATAAGTCATGACTCCTGACGGGCAACCTTCCAGTATCTTCCGTACGTTCATTGACACCCTCGCGACACGCCTACTTAACATGCATGCATAACCACCGGCCCGAAGAAGCCTCGGGCTCCCGCACGCACAGACAGGTCAACGGGGTGAGTCCCAAGCGCATCGACACCCGCCACTGGTGGCGCGACGCAGTGATCTACCAGGTGTACGTCCGCAGCTTCCTGGACAGCACCGGTGACGGCATCGGCGACCTCGCCGGGGTCCGGGCCGGGCTGCCGTACCTGAAGAAGCTCGGTGTCGACGGGATCTGGCTGAGCCCCTTCTACCCCTCGCCGCAGCACGACCACGGCTACGACGTGGCCGACTACTGCGACGTCGACCCGGTCTTCGGCGACCTCGACGAGTTCGACCTGCTGGTCGGGGCCGCCCGCAGGCTCGGCATCAAGGTGCTGCTGGACATCGTCCCCAACCACTGCTCCAGCGCCCACCCCTGGTTCCGCGAGGCGCTCGCGGCCCCGCCCGGCAGCCCGGCCCGCGCCCGCTTCCACTTCGCCGACGGCCGCGGCCCGGACGGCGCCGAGCCGCCCAACAACTGGCACGCCATGTTCGGCGGCCCGGCCTGGAGCCGGGTGACGGAGCCCGACGGCCGGCCCGGGCAGTGGTACCTGCACATGTTCACGCCCGAGCAGCCCGACTGGAACTGGCGCAACCCCGAGGTCCCCGCCGCGTTCGACCGGATCCTGCGCTTCTGGCTGGACCGGGGCGTCGACGGCTTCCGCATCGACGTCGCCGCGGGCCTGTTCAAGCACCCGGAGCTGCCCGACTCCCCGGACCCCGAGGCCGACGCCCGCACCCGCGACTCGGTCAACCCGCTCGCCTGGAACCAGCCCGAGGTGCACGACGTGTGGCGCCACTGGCGCGCGGTCTGCGAGGAGTACGCCGCCCGCGACGGCCGCGAGCGCCTGCTGGTCGGCGAGGTGTCCGTGCCCACCGCCCGCGAGCACGCGCAGTACGTCCGCCCCGACGAGCTCCACCAGGCCTTCTTCTTCGACCTGCTCGGCGCCCCCTGGGACCCCGACGCCTTCCGCAAGGTCATCTCCGAGGCCATGCAGGACATCGCCGGCACCGGCTCCACGGTCACCTGGGTCCTCAACAACCACGACCAGGTCCGCACCGTCACCCGCTACGGCGAACCCACCCCGCACGGCAGCGGCCTCGGCGCCGCCCGGGCCCGCGCCGCCGCGCTGCTGATGCTGGCGCTGCCCGGCGCCGCGTACATCTACCAGGGCGAGGAGCTCGGCCTGCCCGAGGTCGTCGACCTGCCCGACGACGTGCTCACCGACCCGATCTTCCGCCGCACCGGCAGCCGGGCCCGGATCCGCGACGGCTGCCGGGTGCCGCTGCCCTGGTCCGGCCAGGCCTCCCCGTTCGGCTTCACCTCCGGCGAGCAGGGCGCCAAGCCGTGGCTGCCGCAGCCGGAGTACTTCGCCGAGTACGCCACCGACCGGGCGCTGGCCGACACCCGCTCCTTCTGGCACCTGTACCGCGACGGCCTCCAGCTGCGCGCCGCCCTGCCCCAGCTCGGCGAGGGCACCCTGCGCTGGCTGGACACCCCGCCCGGCGTCCTCGCCTTCGTGCGCGGCGACGACCTGGTGTGCGCCGTGAACTTCGGCACGGCCCCCACCCCCGCGCCGGTCCCCGGCACCCCGCTGCTCGCCAGCGGCCCCTGCGAGCCCGGGGTGCTGCCCGGCTCGACGGCCGCCTGGTGGATCGCCGGCAGCTGAGCCCCGCCCACGTCACCTCCCCACCCACTGAAGGGACATCAACGATGATGCGACGACGTACCACCCTGCTCACGGGCTGCACCGCCCTCGCCCTGGCGCTCGGCGCGACGGCCTGCGGCGGCGGCCCGGTCACCGCCGGCGGCGGCGACAAGGCGCTCGGCGGCCAGACGGTCACCGTGGCCGGCGTCTGGTCCGGCACCGAGCAGAAGAACTTCCAGAAGGTGCTGGACGCCTTCACCGAGAAGACCGGCGCCGAGACCCGGTTCGTGTCCACCGGGGACAACGTCTCCACCGTCGTCGGCAGCAAGATCGAGGGCGGCAACGCCCCCGACGTCGTGATGGTCCCGCAGGTCGGCGTGCTCAAGCAGTTCGCGCAGAACGGCTGGCTCAAGCCGCTGTCCGCCACCGCCCGCACGTCCGTCGACGCCAACTTCGCGCCCGTCTGGAAGGACTACGGCAGCGTCGACGGCACCCTGTACGGCCTCTACTTCAAGGCCGCCCACAAGTCGACCGTCTGGTACAGCCCCGACGCCCTCGCCCAGGCGGGCGTGAAGCCGCCGAAGACGTACGACGAGATGCTGAAGGCCGGGCGGACCGTCTCCGACTCCGGGCTCGCCGCCTTCTCCGTCGCCGGCCAGGACGGCTGGACGCTGACCGACTGGTTCGAGAACGTCTACCTCTCCCAGGCCGGGCCCGAGAAGTACGACGCCCTCGCCGCCCACGAGCTGAAGTGGACCGACGCCAGCGTGGTCGAGGCGCTGACCACCCTCGGCAAGCTGTTCAAGGACAAGCAGCTCATCGCGGGCGGCCAGAAGGGCGCCCTGAACACCGACTTCCCGGGCTCGGTGGAGAAGGTGTTCGGCCCGAAGGCCGAGGCCGGCATGGTCTACGAGGGCGACTTCGTCGCCGGTGTCGCCAAGGACCAGTTCGGCAGGACGATCGGCGAGGACGCGGACTTCTTCCCGTTCCCGCCGGTCGGCGGCGGGAAGGCGCCGGTGGTCAGCGGCGGCGACGCGGCCGTCGTCCTGAAGGACGGCAAGAACCAGAAGGCCGCCCAGGCGCTCGTGGAGTACCTGGCGACCCCGGAGGCGGCGGCCGTGTGGGCCGAGGCGGGCGGCTTCCTCTCCCCGAACAAGAAGCTCGACCTCGCCGCGTACGGCGACGACGTCACCCGCGCCACCGCCAAGTCCCTGGTGGACGCCGGCGACTCGGTCCGCTTCGACATGTCCGACCAGGCCCCGGCGGCCTTCGGCGGCACCAAGGGCGCCGGCGAGTGGAAGCTGCTCCAGGACTTCCTGCGCGACCCGTCGGACCCGAAGGGCACCGCGGCGAAGCTGGAGGCCGCGGCGGCGAAGGCGTACAAGGGCTGACATGACGGCGACGCTCGTGAAAGAGGCGAGCCCGCCGGCGGCCGCCGGCGCCGGGACCCCCCGGCGCCCGCGGCGGCGCGGACGGCTCATCGCCCTGCTCTTCGTCCTCCCGGCCCTGCTCCTGCTGGGCGCCCTGGTCGTCTACCCCGTCCTGTTCTCCGTCGGCCGCAGCTTCTTCGACGCCTCCGGCACCCGGTTCGTCGGCGGCGAGAACTACACCGAGATGTTCCGCGACCCGGCCACCCTCAAGGCCGTCCGGAACACGGCGATCTGGGTGGTCGTCGCGCCGACCCTGCTGACCGGCCTCGGCCTGATCCTGGCCGTCCTGGTGGAGAAGGTCCGCTGGGCCACCGCCTTCAAGCTGCTGCTGTTCATGCCGATGGCGGTGTCCTTCCTCGCCGCCGGGATCATCTTCCGGCTCGCCTACGACGAGGACCCGGACAAGGGCGTGCTGAACGCGGCCGTGGTCTCCGTCCACGACGCCTTCGAGGGGACCTCCTCCTACCCGACGGCCCGGGCCCGCGAGGGCCGGGGCCTGACGAAGGCGGCGGACGGCGCGTACCGGACGAGCACGGCCGTGTCGCCCGGCGACACGGTGGCCCTCGGCCTGGTGGGCGTCCAGCCCCAGGACCTGCCCGCCGGAGCGGAACCCGCCTTCGGGGCCGCCGCCCGCAAGGCCGGCGCCGGTGAACTGCGCGGAGTGGTCTACCTGGACTTCACGCCCGGCGGGGGAGGGGAGCAGGGCCGGGTCGACCGGCGGGAGAGCGGACTGCCCGAGATGACGGTCGAGGCCGTGCGTGACGGCCGGACGGTCGCCTCGGCGACCACCGCCTCCGACGGCTCCTTCCGCTTCGAGGACCTCGCCGACGGCGCGTACACCCTCCGCCTGCCCGCCTCGAACTTCGCCCCGCCCTACGAGGGCGTCTCCTGGCTCGGCCCGGCGCTGGTCACGCCCGCGATCATCGGCGCGTACCTGTGGATCTGGACCGGGTTCGCCATGGTGCTGATCGGCGCCGGCCTGTCCACGCTGCCGCGCGACGCGCTGGAGGCGGCCCGCATGGACGGCGCCAACGAGTGGCAGATCTTCCGCCGCATCACCGTCCCGCTGCTCGCCCCGGTGCTCACGGTCGTCTTCGTGACCCTGGTCATCAACGTGATGAAGGTCTTCGACCTCGTCTACATCATCGCGCCCGGGCCGGTGCAGGAGGACGCGACCGTGCTCGCCACCCAGATGTGGCTGGTGTCGTTCGGCGGCGGCAACAACCAGGGGCTCGGCAGCGCGCTCGGCGTGCTGCTCCTGCTGCTGGTGATCCCGGCCATGGTCTTCAACGTCCGCCGCTTCAAGAGGAGTCAGCGATGAACGCCGTCCGGCGCCACCTGGGCAACGGGGTCGTCCAGGCCTTCCTCGTGGTGGTGGGCCTGGTGTGGATGACACCGCTCGCCGGTCTGTTCCTGTCCTCCCTGCGCTCCGCCGAGGACACCGCGCGGGGCGGCTGGTGGACGGTGTTCACCAGCCCCGGCCAGCTCTCCTTCGACAACTACTCGGCGCTGCTGGGCAACGCGGGCATCACCCAGGCGTTCTGGAACACCGTGCTGATCTCGGTGCCGACCACCGTGCTGGTCGTCGTCGTCGCGGCGCTCGCCGGGTACGCCTTCGCCTGGCTGGACTTCCCCGGCCGGGACGCGATCTTCCTGGTCGTGGTGGCGCTGCTCGTGGTGCCCGTGCAGATCGGCCTGCTGCCGGTCGCCAAACTCTTCGGCCAGCTCGGCCTGTTCGGCACCATCCCGGGCGTGGTCCTCTTCCACGTGGCCTACGGCCTGCCGTTCGCAGTGTTCCTGCTGCGGAACTACTTCGCCGAGATGCCCAAGGAGATGCTGGAGGCCGCCCGCATGGACGGCGGCAGCGAGTGGCGCATCTTCACCCGGCTCGTCCTGCCGGTGGGCCGCCCGGCCATCGCCTCGCTCGCCATCTTCCAGTTCCTGTGGGTCTGGAACGACATGCTGGTGGCCCTGCTCTTCGCCGACAGCTCCGCGCAGCCGCTGACCGTGGCGCTCCAGTCGCAGATCCGGCAGTTCGGCAGCAACATCGACGTCCTGGCACCCGGGGCGTTCATGTCGCTGATCGTGCCGGTGGTGGTGTTCTTCGCGTTCCAGCGGCACTTCGTGCAGGGGGTGATGGCGGGGTCCGTGAAGTAGCGGACCCGGGCGCGCCCGCCGGTCGGTACCGGGCGCGCCCCCGCGGAGCGGGTGCCGGCGCGCCCGGACGGCCGTTCACCCGGCCGTGCCCGGCGCCAGGGCCCGCCGCACGTGCGCGCGGAAGCCGCGCGGCGGACGCCCGGTGAGGCGCTGGACGGTGTCGGTGACCCGGTCCTCGGCCCCCTCGGCGATCGCCCGGTCCAGACCGGCCAGCACCGCGGCGAACTCGGCGGGCATCTCCCGCGCCAGGTGCGCGCACAACTGCTCGTACGTCAGCCGCCGGTGGGTGACGGCACGCCCGGTCTCCTCGGTGAGGACGGCGGCGACCTCGTCGTGACTCAGCGCCTGCGGGCCGGTGATCACCAGGTCGGGGCCGGGGCACCGGTCGGCGGTCAGGGCCTCGACGGCGACGGCCGCGATGTCGTCGGCGTCGACGAAGGCCACCCGTCCCCCGTCCGTCGCGGTGCGGATCGTGCCCTCCTCGCGGACGCTGCGGGCGTGCGCGTGGTCGCCGGTGAAGTTCTGCATGAACCACGACGGCCGCAGGACCGCCCACTCGTCGAACAGGGCGGGCAGCTCCCGGTGCACCTGCCCGACGGCCGGCCCTCCGGCCTCGATCGCCGAGGAGCTGAGCAGGACCGCCCGGCGCACCCCGGCGGCCCGGGCCCGTTCCAGGAACGGCAGCATGACGGCGGCCGGTTCGGCGGTGGCCAGGGGCGGCACGAGGTAGACGCGGTCCGCGCCCCGCAGGGCCTCCTCGTGGGTCGCCGGGTCGTACCAGTCGAAGCGGACGGCGGTGGCGTCCCCGGCGGGCGCGGCGCGGCGGCTCGCGGCCCGCACCCGGTGCCCCCGCGCGGTGAGGAGGGAGGTCACGCGGCTGCCGGTGGTGCCGGTGGCGCCGATGACCAGGGTGGTCCGCGAGGTGCTCACCGGGCGCTCCCCGCGAAGTCGGCCGTGCCGTCCGCCGGGAGGGCGAGCGGGTTCCAGTAGTCCCGGTAGCGCGTGATGCGGCCGTCGACGACGGTCACCACGGCGATGTAGGTCATGTCGTAGGGGGCCCGGGTCCGCATCAGCCGGCCCACCGCGCGCATCTCGACCACGATGGTCCGGGGGTCGGCGGTCTGGTGGATCGTCAGGTCGGGGATCTCGTGCAGCTCGATGTGGTCGGGGTAGGCGCGCATGTAGGCGGCGACGGCGGCCTTGCCCTCCAGCCGCTCGGGCCACCCCGCGGGCGCGAAGGGGAACTCGAAGACGCCCTCGTCGTCCCAGAGGTCGACCCAGGCGGGGATGTCGCCGTCGAGCAGCAGCCGCAGGCCGTGGCGGTAGACGTCGGCCGGCGCGGTGGACGTGGTCATGGTCATGGGGATGCCCTCCGATAGAATACGGACCGCGAGTCCGCTTAACCGATCATACGGACCGCCGGTCCGCTTGCGCAAGATGCGGACCGCCGGTCCGGATCGGAGCGGGTCCGGAGCCGTTGCCCGACCGGAGGAGATCCCGTGCCCGAGCGCAAGCCCCGCGCGGACGCACTGCGCAACCGCGAAGCCGTCCTGGCCGCCGCCGACCGGCTCTTCGCCGCGAGCGCCGGCCCCGACGAGGTGACCATGGCCGACATCGCCGCCGCGGCCGGAGTCGGCAAGGGAACCCTCTTCCGCGGCTTCGGCGACCGCACCGGCCTGATCCGCGCCCTGTACGAGGCCCGGCTCGAACCGGTCCGCCGGGCCGTCGCCGAGGGCCCGCCCCCGCTCGGGCCCGCCACACCCCCGGCCGAGCGCGTCCCCGCCCTGCTCGACGCCGTCCTGTGCTTCAAGCTCGACCACCGGTACCTCTCCCTCGCCCTGGAGGGGACGGGCGGCGACAGCCCCTACCGCACCGAGTACTACGACTGGTGGCACGGCACCCTGCGGGACGTGCTGGAGCAGCTGCCCGGCTTCCCCGACGGCGACTTCACCGCCCACGCGCTGCTCGCGGCCGTCCGCGCCGACCTCGTCGACCACCTGGTCGACCGGCGGCACGTGTCCCGGGAACGCCTCCGGGCCGACCTCGCCGCCCACACCGCCCGGGTGCTGGGCACGGCGGCCCCCACCGCCTGACCCCGCAGACGCCGGAGCGGCCGGCGGTCACGAGGACTCGTGGCCGCCGGCCGCTCCGGACCGGTGGAACCGGACGCTATGCCGTCGCCGGCGGATACAGCGACCGCGGCAGCCGCGAGGCCGCCGCCGCGTCCAGCAGCCACAGCGTCCGGGCGCGGCCGTACGCGCCGGCCGCCGGGGCCTGGATCTCGCCCGCGCCCGACAGGGCGATCGCCGCGGCCTGCGCCTTGTCCTCGCCGGCGGCCAGCAGCCAGACCTCGCGGGCCGCGCGGATCGCCGGGAGGGTGAGGGTCACCCGGGTCGGCGGGGGCTTGGGCGCGCCGTGCACGCCGACCACCGTGCGCTCCGTCTCCCGGACGGCCGGGAGCTCGGGGAAGAGCGACGCCACGTGCGTGTCCGGGCCGACGCCCAGCATCAGCACGTCGAAGGTCGGCACCGGGCCGTGGTTCTCCGGGCCCGCGGCCCGCGCCAGCTCGTCCGCGTAGGCGGCGGCCGCCGCGTCCACGTCCGAGCCGTACGGCCCGTCCGACGCGGGCATGGCGTGCACCCGCTTCGGGTCCAGGGGCACCGCGTCCAGCAGGGCCTCGCGGGCCTGCGTGACGTTGCGCTCCGGGTCGCCCTCCGGCAGGAAGCGCTCGTCGCCCCACCACAGGTCCAGGCGGGACCAGTCGATCGCGTCCCGGGCGGGCGCCGCGGCCAGCGCGGCCAGCAGGCCGTTGCCGTTGCGGCCGCCCGTCAGGACCACGGACGCCGCGCCCCGGGAGGCCTGCGCGTCCACGATCCTCGTGATCAGCCGGGCCGCCGCGGCCTGCGCCATCAGCTCCTTGTCGTGGTGCACGACGAGCTGCGGTGCCGTGCTCACTTGGCCGCCGCCTTCCGGACCGGTTCCGGCGTCGGCGGTTCCTGCTTCACCGGTTCCTCCGCCGTCGCCTCCCGGGCGGGAGCTTTCGCAGCCTTCTCGACGGGAAGCGGGACCGCGACGGGGTCGCCCGGTTCTCCTTTGGCCTGCGCCCCCTGCTCCGCGGCCTGCGCCAGCCGGTCCACCCCGTACCGCAGCGCGGAGGCGTACGTGTCGTCCGGGTCCAGCCGGCGCAGCTCCTCCGCGATCAGCTCGGCCGTGTCGCGGCGCTTGAGCGCCACCGCACGGTCCGGCTGCCCCTGGATGGACAGGGTGGCCAGGGAGCCGTCGGCGCGGTCCAGGACGATCGGGCCGCAGTCCGTGTCCATGCGGACGGCCGTCAGACCGGGCCCGCCGGACTGCGTACGCCGCACCGGCACGCCCAGCCGGTCCGCGAGCCACATCGCCAGCAGCTCGCAGCTCGGGTTGAACTCCTCGCCCTCCACCTCGACGGCCTTCACCTCGCAGGTGACCTGGTCGAGAGCGGCGGCCAGCATCGAGCGCCAGGGCGTGATGCGGGTCCAGGACAGGTCCGTGTCACCGGGGGTGTACGCCTCGGCCCGGGCGGCCAGGTCGCGGACCGGCTGCTCGGAGGCGTAGGTGTCGGTGACCCGGCGCTGGGCGAGGGCGCCCAGCGGGTCGCTCGCCGGGTCGAGCGGCGCGTCGACCGGCCACCAGACCACCACCGGGGCGTCCGGCAGCAGCAGCGGCAGCACCACCGACTGCGCCTGGTCGACCACCTCGCCGTACAGCCGCAGCACCACCGTCTCGCCGGTGCCCGCGTCCGCGCCCAGCCGCACCTCCGCGTCCAGGCGGGACTGCGTGCGGTCGCGCGGCGAGCGCGAGACGCGCTTGATGACGACCAGGGTGCGCGAGGGGTGCTCGTGCGCGGCGTCGTTCGCGGCCTTCAGCGCGTCGTAGGCGTTCTCCTCGTCCGTCACGATGACCAGCGTCAGCACCATGCCGACCGCGGGCGTACCGATCGCCCGGCGGCCCTGCACCAGCGCCTTGTTGATCTTGCTGGCCGTGGTGTCCGTGAGGTCTGTCTTCATGGCCGGCGCCAGCTCCGTCCGTCTCGCTCGAGCATTTCGTCCGCCTCGACGGGTCCCCAGGTACCGGCCTGGTACCGGGCGGGCCTGCCGTTGGCGTCCCAGTACTCCTCGATCGGGTCGAGGATCTTCCAGGACAGCTCGACCTCCTCGGTGCGCGGGAAGAGGTTCGAGTCACCGAGCAGGACGTCGAGGATCAGCCGCTCGTACGCCTCCGGGCTGGACTCCGTGAACGACTCGCCGTACGCGAAGTCCATCGAGACGTCCCGGATCTCCATCGACGTGCCCGGCACCTTCGAGCCGAACCGCACGGTCACGCCCTCGTCGGGCTGGACGCGGATGACGATCGCGTTGGAGCCGAGCTCCTCGGTGGCGGTGGTGTCGAAGGGGGAGTGCGGGGCCCGCTGGAAGACCACCGCGATCTCCGTCACCCGGCGGCCGAGCCGCTTGCCGGTGCGCAGGTAGAAGGGGACACCCGCCCAGCGGCGGTTGTCGATGCCCAGCTTGACCGCCGCGTAGGTGTCGGTCTTGGAGTCGGGGCTGATGCCCTCCTCCTCCAGGTAGCCGACGGCCTTCGCGCCGCCCTGCCAGCCCGCCGTGTACTGCGCGCGCACGGTGTCGCGGCCCAGGTCCTTCGGCAGCCGCACGGCCCCGAGCACCTTGGTCTTCTCCGCGGCCAGCGCGTCCGCGTCGAAGGAGGCGGGCTCCTCCATCGCGGTCAGCGCGAGGAGCTGCAGCAGGTGGTTCTGGATGACGTCCCGGGCGGCGCCGATGCCGTCGTAGTAGCCGGCCCGGCCGCCGATGCCGATGTCCTCGGCCATCGTGATCTGCACGTGGTCCACGAAGGACCGGTTCCAGATCGGCTCGAACATCGTGTTGGCGAAGCGCAGCGCCAGGATGTTCTGGACGGTCTCCTTGCCCAGGTAGTGGTCGATGCGGAAGACCTGGTCGGGCGCGAAGACCTCGTGGACGATCGCGTTGAGCTCCTCGGCCGACCTCAGGTCGTGCCCGAAGGGCTTCTCGATGACCGCGCGCCGCCAGGAGCCGTCCTTCTGGTCGGCCAGCTGGTGCTTCTTCAGCTGCTGGATGACGACCGGGAACGCGGACGGCGGCACCGACAGGTAGAAGGCGAAGTTGCCGCCCGTGCCCTGCGCCTTGTCCAGCTCCTCGATCGTCGAGCGCAGCCGCTCGAACGCGTCGTCGTCGTCGAAGGTGCCCTGCACGAAGCGCATGCCCTGGATGAGCTGCTGCCAGACCTCCTCGCGGAAGGGCGTGCGCGCGTGCTCCTTGACCGCGTCGTGCACCTCCTGCGCGAAGTCCTCGTGGGCCCACTCGCGCCGGGCGAAGCCGACGAGCGAGAAGCCCGGCGGCAGCAGGCCCCGGTTGGCCAGGTCGTACACGGCCGGCATCAGCTTCTTGCGCGACAGGTCGCCCGTGACGCCGAAGATGACCAGGCCCGACGGCCCCGCGATACGCGGGAGCCGTCGGTCCGCGGGGTCACGAAGCGGGTTCGCTCCGGAACCGGGAAGGGGGGACAAGGCGTCAGCCCTCCGCGGGGGCGAGGCGCTTGAGCTCGGCCTCGGTCGACTCCAGCAGCTCGTTCCAGGAGGCCTCGAACTTCTCGACGCCCTCCTTCTCCAGGAGCTGCACCACGTCGTCGTACTTGATCCCGAGCTGCTCGACGGCGTCGAGGTCGGCGCGGGCCTGCTCGTACGTGCCGGCGATGGTGTTGCCGGTGATCTCGCCCGACTCCTCGGTGGCCACCAGGGTGGCCTCCGGCATGGTGTTCACCGTGTTCGGCGCGACCAGCTCGTCGACGTACAGCGTCGACTTGTAGGCCTTGTCCTTCACACCGGTGGAGGCCCACAGCGGACGCTGCTTGTTGGCGCCCGCCTTCTCCAGCGCGCTCCAGCGGTCGGAGGAGAAGACCTCCTCGTACGCCTGGTAGGCCAGGCGGGCGTTGGCGAGGGCGGCCTTGCCGCGCAGCGCCTTGGCCTCGTCGGTGCCCAGCGCGTCGATCCGCTTGTCGATCTCGGTGTCGACGCGGGAGACGAAGAAGGACGCCACGGAGTGGATCTGCGAGAGGTCCAGCCCCTTCTCCTTGGCCTTCTCCAGGCCGGAGAGGTAGGCGTCCATCACCTTGCGGTAGCGCTCCAGCGAGAAGATCAGCGTCACGTTGACGCTGATGCCCGCGCCGATCACCTCGGCGATGGCCGGCAGGCCCGCCTCGGTGGCCGGGATCTTGATGAGCGTGTTGGGACGGTCCACCAGCCAGGCCAGCTGCCGCGCCTCGGCGACCGTGGCCCGGGTGTCGTGGGCCAGCCGCGGGTCGACCTCGATCGACACGCGGCCGTCCTGGCCGCCGGTGGCGTCGAAGACCGGGCGCAGGATGTCGGCGGCGTCGCGGACGTCCGCCGTGGTGATCATGCGAATGGCCTCTTCGACCGTGACCCGGCGGGCGGCGAGGTCGGTGAGCTGCTGGTCGTAGCCGTCGCCCTCCGAGATCGCCTTCTGGAAGATCGTCGGGTTGGTGGTGACGCCCACGACGTGCTGCTGGTCGATCAGCTCGGCGAGGTTGCCGGACGTGATCCGCTTGCGCGACAGGTCGTCCAGCCAGATCGCGACGCCCTCCTCGGAGAGGCGCTTGAGTGCGTCTGTCATGGAAATTCCATCTCCTACGTGTCGTATGTGAGCGTCAGCGCTGGGCTGCGGCGATCGATTCCCGGGCCGCGGCGGCCACGTTCTCGGGGGTGAAGCCGTACTCGCGGAAGAGCACCTTGCCGTCCGCGGAGGCACCGAAGTGCTCCAGCGAGACGATGCGGCCGGCGTCCCCGACGTACTTGTGCCAGGTGAGGCCGATGCCGGCCTCGACCGCGACGCGCGCCTTCACCGACGGCGGCAGGACGCTGTCCCGGTACCCCTGGTCCTGCTGCTCGAACCACTCCACGGACGGCATGGACACCACGCGGGTGGGCACGCCGGCGCTCTGGAGCTGCTCGCGCGCCTCCACGGCGACGTGCACCTCCGAGCCGGTGGCGATCAGGATGACCTCGGGCTCGCCGCCGTCGGCCTCGAACAGCACGTAGCCGCCCTTGGCCGCGTCCTCGTTGGGCTCGTACGTCGGCACGCCCTGGCGGGTCAGCGCCAGACCGTGCGGCTGGCCCTTGCCGAACTCCTTCGTCCAGCGCTTGAGGATCTCGCGCCAGGCGATCGCGGTCTCGTTGGCGTCGGCCGGGCGCACGATGTTCAGGCCCGGGATGGCACGCAGGCTGGCCAGGTGCTCGACCGGCTGGTGGGTCGGGCCGTCCTCGCCGAGGCCGATGGAGTCGTGCGTCCACACGTACGTCACCGGCAGGTGCATCAGGGCCGACAGCCGCACCGCGTTGCGCATGTAGTCGGAGAACACCAGGAAGGTGCCGCCGTAGATCCGGGTGTTGCCGTGCAGCGCGATGCCGTTCATCTCCGCGGCCATGGAGTGCTCGCGGATGCCGAAGTGGATCGTGCGGCCGTACGGGTTCGCCTCGGGCAGCGGGTTGTCCGCCGGGAGGAACGACGACGTCTTGTCGATCGTGGTGTTGTTCGAGCCGGCCAGGTCGGCGGAGCCGCCCCACAGCTCGGGGATCACCGCGCCGAGAGCCTGGAGCACCTTGCCGGACGCGGCGCGCGTGGCGACCGCCTTGCCGGGCTCGAAGACCGGGATCTTCTCCTCCCAGCCCTGGGGCAGCTCGCCGGCGGCGACGCGGTCGTACTCGGCGGCGCGCTCGGGGTTGTTGTCCCGCCACTGCTGGAAGGACTTCTCCCACACCGCGCGGGCCGCCTGGCCGCGCTCGACCGCCTTGCGGGTGTGGCCGATGACCTCGTCGGAGACCTCGAAGGTCTGCTCCGGGTCGAAGCCGAGGACCCGCTTGGTGGCGGCGACCTCGTCGTCGCCGAGCGCCGAGCCGTGCGCGGCCTCGGTGTTCTGCGCGTTCGGGGCGGGCCAGGCGATGATCGAGCGCATCGCGATGAACGACGGCCGGTCGGTGACGGCCTTGGCCTTCTGGATCGCCTCGAAGATCGCCCGCGGGTCGAGGTCGCCGTTCTCCTGCGGCTCGACGCGCTGCACGTGCCAGCCGTAGGCCTCGTACCGCTTGACGGTGTCCTCGGAGACGGCCGTCTCGGTGTCGCCCTCGATCGAGATGTGGTTGTCGTCCCACAGCAGGATCAGGTTGCCGAGCTTCTGGTGGCCGGCCAGCGAGGACGCCTCGGCGGAGATGCCCTCCTGGAGGCAGCCGTCACCGGCGATGCAGTAGACGAAGTGGTCGAACGGGGACTCGCCGGCGGCGGCGTCCGGGTCGAACAGGCCGCGCTCGTAGCGGGCGGCCATCGCCATGCCCACCGCGTTGGCGACGCCCTGGCCCAGCGGGCCGGTCGTCGTCTCCACGCCCGTGGTGTGGCCGTACTCCGGGTGACCGGGGGTCTTCGAGCCCCAGGTGCGGAAGGACTTCAGGTCGTCCAGCTCCAGGCCGAAGCCGGCCAGGTACAGCTGGGTGTAGAGGGTCAGGGACGAGTGGCCGGCGGACAGCACGAAACGGTCGCGCCCGACCCAGTCGGCGTCCGACGGGTCGTGCCGCATCACCTTCTGGAAGAGGGTGTAGGCGGCCGGTGCCAGGCTCATCGCCGTACCCGGATGGCCGTTGCCAACCTTCTGTACGGCGTCGGCGGCCAGGACGCGCGCGGTGTCGACCGCACGCTGGTCCAGCTCGGTCCACTCGAGGTCTGTGGTGGTCGGCTTGGTGCTCACCCTGGGTCAGGGCTCCTCTCCACATGTCGGATGCCGGTGACTGCGACCACCGGCTGCCGGCGTATCCGTGCGTCGGCCGGCCGCTGCCGAGCCTACCCCCGGAAGTACGTGCGTTTTCGCGCCTCGTCCCAGACTGCCGGGCCTGATCGGAACGCGCCTGCCGACCAGCGCGTACCCCGTGCGACAGGTGAATACGGGGCCGCTCATCCGGGTGCTCAATCGAGCCTCGGCGCGCCCGTCGGACGACCCCTTCCGGCCCCGCCGCCGGGCCCTCCGCGGTCCCCGCCGCCGGAGGTCCGCCAACACGACCCCACCCCCGCGAATGTCCGGGTCTGGGCAACGTCTACAGTGGCGTGGTACGCGCGAGCCCTCACCGGCCCTTCACACGGCGGAGGCTCGCTGGGATGTCTCTGTAGGGGTGTGCGTGACGGCCGTTGAATCCCGTCCAGCGGGGGTGCTCGGGACCAGTGAGCGCCCGACCCACCGGCCGTTCGGAGCCCGCGTCAAGGCGTTCGTGGCACTGACCAAGCCGCGGATCATCGAGCTGCTGCTGATCACGACGGTCCCCGTGATGTTCCTCGCGGAGCAGGGTGTCCCCGACCTGGCGCTGGTGCTGCTCACCTGCGTCGGCGGCTACCTCTCCGCGGGCGGCGCCAACGCGCTGAACATGTACATCGACCGCGACATCGACGCGCTGATGGACCGCACCTCGCAGCGGCCGCTGGTCACCGGCATGGTCAGCCCCCGGGAGTGCCTGGCCTTCGGCATCACCCTCGCGGTCGTCTCCACGCTGCTGTTCGGCCTCACCGTCAACTGGCTGTCGGCCTGGCTCTCGCTCGGCGCGCTCCTCTTCTACGTCGTCGTCTACACGATGATCCTCAAGCGCCGCACCTCGCAGAACATCGTCTGGGGCGGCATCGCCGGCTGCATGCCGGTGCTGATCGGCTGGACGGCGGTCACCAACTCGCTCACCTGGGCCCCCGTCATCCTCTTCCTGGTCATCTTCTTCTGGACGCCGCCGCACTACTGGCCGCTGTCCATGAAGGTGAAGGAGGACTACGCGCGCGTGGGCGTGCCGATGCTGCCGGTCATGGCCTCCAACAAGGTGGTCGCCCGGCAGATCGTGCTCTACAGCTGGGTGATGGTCGCGGTCTCGCTGCTGCTGACCCCGCTCGGCTACACCGGCTGGTTCTACACGGCGGTCGCGCTGGCCGCGGGCGGCTGGTGGCTGTGGGAGGCGCACGCGCTGCAGAACCGGGCCAAGGCCGAGGTCACGGGCGCGAAGCTGAAGGAGATGCGCCTGTTCCACTGGTCCATCACCTACGTGTCGCTGCTCTTCGTGGCGGTCGCGGTCGACCCCTTCCTGCGCTAGGCGCACTCCTCCGTACCGCCGACGGGCGGGGCACGTGGTCAAGGCCACGGGCCCCGCCCGTCGCCGTTTGATCTACCCGTCGGTAGCATCCTGGCATGGCAGACACGCAGCAGCTTGACCCCAAGGCAGAGCGCACCGCGGCCCGGCTCGCGAAGCAGATCGGCTCCTTCTCCAAGGCGCACGGCGGCGCCGAGGGCCAAGTGGCCTACCTCGGCCAGCGCGGCGCCCGGATCGTCCTGGTCGGCGCGGACGGCGGCTGGGGCGACCTGGTCGCGCCCAGCCACGAGATCGCCGAGAAGGCCGTGGAGAAGTCCGGCATCACCGTGCACGAGGACTTCGACGGCGAGTTCGCGGCCAGGGTGAAGACGGGCGCGTACGAGTGGAAGAGGATGGCCGGCCTCCAGATCGGCGGGGGAACGACGCCGTAAGGGCGCCGCCCGCCGGCACTCCGCGACCGCCCGTGCGGACAGCGGGCCGGCAGCGACACCTCCGCGCCGGTTCACCCGTTAGGCCGGGCAAGCCAGCACACGCGGGGAGCCCGGATGATCGACACGCCGTCCCTCGTGGACCAGTACTGCCACGGAGTGCTCCGCACCGAGCTGGGCCTCGGCACCTTCGAGGCCCAGCTGGCCCGCACCGAGGGCCCGCCCGCGCCGGGCACCACGCTCTTCGACACCCAGACGGGTTTCGCCGTACGCCGCTGGTGCCCTCCGCTGCTCGGCCTGGAGCCGCACTGCCCGCCCGCCCGCTACCTCGCCCGGCGCCGGGAACTGGGCGCCTTCGAGGCGGGCCGCCGGCTGCTGCGCGGCAGCGGCATCACCACCTACCTGGTCGACACCGGCCTGCCCGGCGACCTCACCGGCCCGGCCGAGCTGGCCAGCGCCGGGGCCGCGCGGGCCCACGAGATCGTCCGCCTGGAACCGCTGGCCGAGCAGGTCGCCGACACCTCCGGCACCGTCGACTCCTTCCTCGCCAACCTCGCCGAGTCCGTGCACGGCGCCGCCGCGCACGCCGTGGCGTTCGCGTCGGTGACGGGCGTACGGCACGGGCTGGCGCTCGCGCCGGAGCCGCCGGGCCCGGGGGAGGTGCGGGGAGCGGCCGGGCGCTGGCTGGCCGCCCGCCGGGTCGGCGGCGAGCTGAGCGACCCGGTGCTGCTGCGCCACCTGCTGTGGATCGCGGTCGCCTCCGGCCTGCCGCTCCAGCTGCACGCCGGGCTCGGCGCCCCCGGCCTGCGCATCGACCGCACGGACCCGGTGCTGCTGACCGACTTCGTCCGGGCCACCGCGGGCCTCGGCACCGACCTCGTCCTGCTGCACGGCTACCCGTACCACCGGCACGCCGCCCACCTCGCCGGCGTCTTCCCGCACGTGTACGTCGACTCCGGCGCCGCCCTGGTCCGCACCGGCGCCCGGGCCGCGACCGTCCTCGCGGAGGTCCTCGAACTGGCGCCCTTCGGCAAGATCCTGTTCTCCACCGGCGCGCAGGGCCTGCCCGAGCTGCACGTGGTCGGCGCACGCCTGTTCCGCGAGGCCCTGGCCCGGGTCCTCGGCACCTGGGTCGCCGAGGGCGCCTGGTCCCCGGCGGACGCGCAGCGGGTGGCGGGGATGCTGGCGGCGGGGAACGCCCGGCGGGTGTACGGGCTGACGTGACCGCCCCCGCGCCGGGGGCGGCCGGTCAGGCGGTGGTCAGCGTCCGGTCCGGCTGCCCGGGCAGGCCGGCCGGGGCGGCCCCGGGCCGCTCGCGCAGCGACAGCAGCACCCGCAGCGTGCCGATCCACACCAGGCAGGAGCCGAGCATGTGGGCGCCGACCAGGACCTCGGGGAGGTCCGTGAAGTACTGGACGTAGCCGACCGCGCCCTGGGCCAGCAGGATCAGGAACAGGTCGCGCGTGCGGTCCAGCGGCTCCCGCGGCGCGTCGACCGCCTTCAGGACGAACCACAGCGCGAAGGTCAGCGTCACCACGATCCAGGCCAGCACGGCGTGCAGCTTGGTGACCGTCTCCCAGTCCACCGGCATGCGCGGCACGTCGCTGGAGTCGCCCGCGTGCGGGCCCGCGCCGGTGACCACCGTGCCGACGGCGATCAGCAGCACCGTGACGCCGACCAGCACCCACACCAGCTGCCGCACCGCCGCGCCGACCAGCGGCCGGGGCGCCTCGTCGCCCTCCCGGCTGCGCTGCCACATCACCGTGGCCACCGCGATCAGCGCCGAGGAGAGCAGGAAGTGCGCGGCGACCGTGTACGGGTTGAGACCGACCAGCACGACGATGCCGCCGAGGACGGCGTTGCCCATCACGACCCAGAACTGCACCCAGCCCAGCCGGGTGAGCTCGCGGCGCCTCGGCTTCTGCGCGCGGGCCGCGACGATCGCCCAGCCGACCGCGGCGCACAGCACGTAGGTCAGCAGGCGGTTGCCGAACTCGATCACGCCGTGCAGGCCCATCTCACGGGTCGTGGTGAGCGAGTCGGCCGTGCACTTGGGCCAGGTGGGGCAGCCGAGGCCGGAGCCGGTGAGCCGCACCGCGCCGCCGGTGACCACGATGACCACCGACATGACGAGCGCGGCGAGGGCCGCCCGCCGCACCGTCCCGGCGGTGGGCGTCCAGCGTGCGGCGATGAAGGCGAGCGGGTTGCGCAGGGCCGCTTCGGCGTCGGCGCGGGTCAACTTTGGCACGCCCCCCATCGTAGGCGGACGCTTGTGCACACGTTCACGAGGGGGTGCGCAACGGCCGCCCCGCCTACTCCCAGCGGAAGAACCTGCCCGCCGCGGCCAGCCCCGCGACCGCCCACACGGCCAGGATCCCGAGGTCGCCCCAGGGCATGCCGGCGCCGTGCTGGAGCACGTCCCGCAGGCCGTCCGACAGGGCGGAGATCGGCAGCAGGCCGAGGACGTCCTGCGCGGCGGGCGGGAACTTCTCCAGCGGCACGATCACCCCGCCGCCGACCAGCAGCAGCAGGAAGACCAGGTTGGCGGCGGCCAGGGTCGCCTCGGCCTTGAGCGTCCCGGCCATCAGCAGGCCCAGCCCCGAGAAGGCCGCCGTGCCCAGGACCAGCAGCAGGAGGACGGCGAGGGGGTCGCCGTGCGGCGACCAGCCCAGCGCGAGGGCGATCGCCGTCACCAGGACCACCTGGAGGATCTCGGTGACCAGCACGGACGCCGTCTTGGCCGTCATCAGTCCCCAGCGCGGCAGCGGTGAGGAGGCGAGCCGCTTCAGCACCCCGTAGCGGCGTTCGAAGCCGGTGGCGATGGCCTGGCCGGTGAACGCGGTCGACATCACGGCGAGCGCCAGGACGCCGGGGGCGAGGAAGTCGACGGCCTCGCCCTGGCCGGTGTCGACGATGTCGACGGTGGAGAACAGCACGAGCAGCAGCGTCGGGATGATCACCGTCAGCAGCAGCTGCTCGCCGTTGCGCAGCAGCATCCTCGTCTCCAGCGCCGCCTGCGCCGCGATCATGCGGGGGAGCGGGGCCGCCCCGGGCGCGGGGGTGTGGGTACCGGTGGCGGTCACGAGCGCAGCTCCTTGCCGGTCAGCTCCAGGAAGACGTCTTCGAGGGTGTGCCGCTCGACGGAGATCCGGTCCGGCATCACGCCGTGCTGGGCGCACCAGGAGGTGACCGTCGCCAGCAGCTGGGGGTCGACCTTGCCGACCACCCGGTACGAGCCCGGGGTCAGCTCGGCCGCCGTGCAGTCGGCGGGCAGGGCCTTCAGCAGCGATCCGACGTCCAGCCCGGGCCGGCCCGTGAAGCGCAGCGTGTTCTCGGCGCCGCCCCGGCACAGCTCCTCCGGGGAACCCTGGGCGATGACCTTGCCCGCGTCGATGATCGCCACGTCGTCGGCGAGCTGTTCGGCCTCGTCCATGTAGTGGGTGGTGAGGATGACGGAGACGCCGTCGGCGCGCAGGTCGCGCACGAGGTCCCAGGTGGCGCGGCGGGCCTGCGGGTCGAGGCCCGCGGTCGGCTCGTCCAGGAACACCAGCTCCGGGCGCCCGACCACCGCCATCGCCAGCGCGAGCCGCTGCTGCTGCCCGCCGGACAGGCGCCGGTACGTCGTACGGCCGCAGGAGCCGAGCCCCAGGCGTTCGATCAGCGCGTCCACGTCGAGCGGGTGGGCGTGCAGCCGGGCCACGTGGCGGAGCATCTCGCCGGCCCGCGCGCCCGAGTAGACGCCGCCGGACTGGAGCATCACGCCGATGCGGGGGCGCAGCGCGGCGGACTGCCGGACCGGGTCGAGGCCCAGGACGCGCACCGTGCCGGAGTCCGGCCTGCGGTACCCCTCGCAGGTCTCGACCGTGGTCGTCTTGCCCGCCCCGTTGGGGCCGAGCACGGCGGTGACCCCCGCCCGGGCCACCAGGTCGAGCCCGTCCACCGCGGTCTTCGGGCCGTACCGCTTCACCAGGGCCTGGACCTGGACCACGGGCTCACTTTCCATGGGTCCAGAGTCTAGGGAGCCGGACGGGTGCTCAGGCGGGCGGGTGCGGGAAGTCCGCGCCCCGCGGCCGGTGCGGCGGCCGTGCTCCGCAGGTGTCCGGGCCGGGTCCGGGCACGCCGGCCGTTTGATCGATCAAAGATCGTTTCCGCAGGTCAGTTTAGGTTTACCTAAGTGACGCACGGCACCGTGGGGCGGTCAGGAGGCGGCTTGCCCGCCTCCGATGAATTACGCAACAATGGCGTTGTGAAAAACGTCGGCGAGGCTCACGAGGAGCTCGCGACCGGGGAGCGGTCCACCCGCAACCGGGTCGCGCGCTCCATCCTGGACCACGGCCCGTCGACCGTCGCCGAACTCGCCGACCGGCTCGGCCTCACCCAGGCCGCCGTGCGCCGGCACCTCGACGCCCTGACCGCCGACAACGTGGTCGAGGCCCGGGAACGCCGCGTCTACGGCACGCGCACGCGCGGGCGGCCCGCGAAGGTGTTCGCGCTGACGGACTGCGGCCGGGACGCCTTCGACCAGTCGTACGACAAGCTGGCCGCGGACGCGCTGCGCTGGATCGCCGAGCGCGAGGGCGGCAGCGAGGCGATCGCCGCGTTCGCCCGGGCCAGGATCGCCGCCCAGGCGGGCGCGTACCGCGCGGCGGTCCGGGCGGCGGACCCGGACAAGCGCACGGAAGCCCTGGCGAAGGCGCTGAGCGAGGACGGGTACGCTGCTACCGCGCGCAGCGCGCCCCACCCCCAGAAGGGCGAGCAGCTCTGCCAGCACCACTGCCCGGTCGCCCACGTCGCCGAACAGTTCCCGCAGCTGTGCGAGGCCGAGACGGAATTTTTCGCCGAGCTTCTCGGTACGCATGTGCAGCGGCTGGCGACCATCGCGCACGGCGACGGCGTCTGCACGACGTTCATTCCGAAGACTTCGCACGTTTCCACGACCACTCACCACGCATCTGAAAGCACGGCCGGGAGGAACCCCGCATGACTCTCCCCACGGAGACTGCCCACCCCGAGCTCGAGGGCCTGGGCAAGTACGAATACGGCTGGGCCGACCGGGACGAGGCCGGTGCGTCGGCGCGTCGCGGCCTGGGCGAGGACGTCGTCCGGGACATCTCCTCGAAGAAGGACGAGCCGGAGTGGATGACCAAGCTCCGCCTCAAGGGCCTGCGCCTGTTCGAGAAGAAGCCCATGCCGAACTGGGGCTCGGACCTGTCCGGCATCGACTTCGACAACATCAAGTACTTCGTGCGCTCCACGGAGAAGCAGGCGGAGTCCTGGGAGGACCTGCCCGAGGACATCAAGAACACCTACGACAAGCTGGGCATCCCCGAGGCCGAGAAGAAGCGCCTCGTGGCCGGCGTCGCCGCCCAGTACGAGTCGGAGGTCGTCTACCACCAGATCCGCGAGGACCTGGAGGAGCAGGGCGTCATCTTCCTGGACACCGACACCGCGCTGAAGGAGCACCCGGAGCTCTTCAAGGAGTACTTCGGCACGGTCATCCCGGCCGGTGACAACAAGTTCGCCGCGCTGAACACCGCCGTGTGGTCCGGCGGCTCCTTCATCTACGTGCCGCCGGGCGTGCACGTCGAGATCCCGCTGCAGGCCTACTTCCGCATCAACACGGAGAACATGGGCCAGTTCGAGCGGACCCTGATCATCGTCGACGAGGGCGCCTACGTGCACTACGTCGAGGGCTGCACGGCGCCGATCTACAAGTCGGACTCGCTGCACTCCGCGGTCGTCGAGATCATCGTCAAGAAGAACGCCCGCTGCCGCTACACGACCATCCAGAACTGGTCGAACAACGTCTACAACCTGGTCACCAAGCGCGCCGTGGCGTACGAGGGCGCGACCATGGAGTGGGTCGACGGCAACATCGGCTCCAAGGTGACGATGAAGTACCCGGCCGTCTACCTGATGGGCGAGCACGCCAAGGGCGAGACCCTGTCCATCGCCTTCGCGGGCGAGGGCCAGCACCAGGACGCCGGCGCCAAGATGGTCCACATGGCCCCGAACACCTCGTCGAACATCGTCTCCAAGTCGGTGGCGCGCGGCGGCGGCCGGACCTCCTACCGCGGTCTCATCGAGATCGGCGAGGGCGCCCCGGGCTCCAAGTCCAACGTGCTGTGCGACGCGCTGCTCGTCGACACGATCTCCCGCTCGGACACCTACCCCTACGTGGACGTCCGCGAGGACGACGTGTCCATGGGCCACGAGGCGACCGTCTCCAAGGTCTCCGAGGACCAGCTCTTCTACCTGATGAGCCGCGGTCTGAGCGAGGACGAGGCCATGGCGATGATCGTGCGCGGCTTCGTCGAGCCCATCGCCAAGGAGCTCCCCATGGAGTACGCGCTGGAGCTCAACCGGCTGATCGAGCTGCAGATGGAGGGCGCGGTCGGCTAACCGCCGGCCAGGGGCGGCCACGCGCCGCCCCGCCGCCCCGTCCAGCCCCTTACGTAACGGAAAGCGAGCACTACGACAGCCATGGCTGAGGCTCAGAACATCCCGGTGGGCTCCACCACCGCCGGTGCCATCGCGGTCGCCGCCGAGGCGGACTCGACCGTCGCCACGCGCATGAGCGCGCCCCCCTCCTTCGACGTGGCGGACTTCCCGGTCCCGCACGGCCGCGAGGAGGAGTGGCGGTTCACCCCGCTGGAGCGGCTGCGCGGCCTGCACGACGGCACCGCGGTCGCCACCGGCGACGGCGTGAAGGTCGACGTCCAGGCCCCCGAGGGCGTCACCGTCGAGACCGTCGGCCGCGACGACGCGCGGCTCGGCAGGGCCGGCACCCCGGTGGACCGCGTCGCCGCCCAGGCCTACTCGGCGTTCGAGCAGGCCTCGGTCGTGACCGTGCCCAAGGAGACGGTCCTCACCGAGCCGATCCGCATCGCGGTGCACGGCCAGGGCGGCACCGCCTTCGGCCACCAGGTGATCGAGCTCGGCGCCTTCGCCGAGGCCGTCGTCGTCATCGACCACACCGGTGACGCGGTGCTCGCCGCCAACGTCGACTACCTCCTGGGCGACGGCGCCAAGCTGACCGTCGTCTCCGTCCAGGACTGGGACGACAAGGCCGTCCACGTGGCCCAGCACAACGCGCTGGTCGGGCGGGACGCGAGCTTCAAGTCGGTCGTCGTCACCTTCGGCGGCGACGTCGTACGGCTGCACCCGCGCGTCACCTACGCCGGTCCCGGCGGCGAGGTCGAGATGTTCGGCCTGTACTTCACCGACCAGGGCCAGCACCAGGAGCACCGCCTCCTGGTCGACCACAACGTCCCGCACTGCAAGTCCAACGTCGTCTACAAGGGCGCCCTCCAGGGCGAGCAGGCGCACGCGGTGTGGATCGGCGACGTGCTCATCGAGGCCAAGGCCGAGGGCACCGACACCTACGAGATGAACCGCAACCTGGTCCTCACCGACGGCGCGCGCGTCGACTCGGTCCCCAACCTGGAGATCGAGACGGGCGAGATCGTCGGCGCCGGCCACGCCTCCGCCACCGGCCGCTTCGACGACGAGCAGCTCTTCTACCTCATGGCCCGCGGCATCCCGGAGCACGAGGCCCGCCGCCTGGTGGTCCGCGGCTTCTTCGCCGAGCTGGTCCAGCAGATCGGCCTCCCGGACATCGAGGAGCGCCTGATCACCAAGATCGAGGAGGAGCTGGAGGCGTCGGTCGCATGACCTTCCAACGCGCCTGCGGGCTGAGCGAGCTGGAGGAGGACACCCCGAAGCGGGTGGAACTCGACGGCACGCCGGTCTCCCTCGTGCAGACCGGGGGCGAGGTGTTCGCGATCCACGACATCTGCTCGCACGCGAACGTCTCGCTGTCGGAGGGCGAGGTGGACGACTGCCACATCGAGTGCTGGCTGCACGGCTCGCGTTTCGACCTCCGTTCCGGCAAGCCCGACGCCCTCCCGGCGACGCGCCCCGTCCCCGTATACCCCGTCAAGATCGAAGGGGACGACGTGCTCGTCTCCCTCACCCAGGAGTCCTGAGGCACCCATGGCAACGCTTGAAATCCGAGACCTGCACGTCACCGTCGAGGTCGAGAACGGCACGAAGGAAATCCTCAAGGGTGTCGACCTCACCGTGAAGCAGGGCGAGACCCACGCCATCATGGGCCCCAACGGCTCGGGCAAGTCCACCCTCGCCTACTCCCTCGCGGGGCACCCCAAGTACACGATCACCGGCGGCACCGTCACCCTCGACGGCGAGGACGTCATCGAGATGTCCGTCGACGAGCGCGCCCGCGCCGGCCTGTTCCTGGCCATGCAGTACCCGGTCGAGGTCCCCGGCGTCTCGGTCTCCAACTTCCTGCGCACCTCCGCCACCGCCATCCGCGGCGAGGCCCCCAAGCTGCGCACCTGGGTGAAGGAGGTCAAGGAGGCCATGCAGCGCCTCAACATGGACCCCGCCTTCGCCGAGCGCAACGTCAACGAGGGCTTCTCCGGCGGTGAGAAGAAGCGCCACGAGATCCTCCAGCTGGAGCTGCTCAAGCCCAAGGTCGCGATCCTCGACGAGACCGACTCCGGTCTCGACGTCGACGCCCTGCGGGTGGTCTCCGAGGGCGTCAACCGCGTCCGCGAGACCGGCGAGGTCGGCACCCTGCTGATCACGCACTACACGCGCATCCTGCGCTACATCAAGCCCGACCACGTCCACGTGTTCGCCAACGGGCGCATCGTGGAGTCCGGCGGCCCCGAGCTCGCCGACAAGCTGGAGAACGAGGGCTACGAGGCATACGTGAAGGGTGGCGCATCCGCGTGACACAGCTGCCGGGCCTCCTCGACACCGAGGCGATCCGCAAGGACTTCCCCGTGCTGGACCGCCAGGTCCACGACGGCCGGAAGCTCGTCTACCTGGACAACGCGGCGACCAGCCAGAAGCCGCAACAGGTGCTGGACGCCCTCAACGAGTACTACGAGCGCCACAACGCCAACGTCCACCGCGGTGTGCACGTGCTCGCCGAGGAGGCCACGGCGCTGTACGAGGGCGCGCGCGACAAGGTCGCCGCGTTCGTCAACGCGCCGAGCCGCGACGAGGTGATCTTCACCAAGAACGCCTCCGAGTCGCTCAACCTCGTGGCGAACATGCTGGGCTGGGCCGACGAGCCCTACCGCGTGGACTCCGAGACCGAGATCGTCATCACGGAGATGGAGCACCACTCCAACATCGTGCCGTGGCAGCTGCTCGCGCAGCGCACGGGCGCGAAGCTGAAGTGGTTCGGCCTCACCGACGACGGCCGCCTGGACCTGTCGAACATCGACGAGGTCATCACGGAGAAGACGAAGATCGTCTCCTTCGTGCTGGTCTCCAACATCCTCGGCACGTTCAACCCGGTCGAGGCGATCGTGCGCCGCGCCCAGGAGGTCGGTGCCCTGGTCTGCATCGACGCCTCCCAGGCCGCCCCGCACATGCCGCTGGACGTGCAGGCCCTGCAGGCCGACTTCGTGGCCTTCACCGGCCACAAGATGTGCGGCCCGACCGGCATCGGCGTGCTCTGGGGCCGCCAGGAGCTGCTGGAGGACCTGCCCCCGTTCCTCGGCGGCGGCGAGATGATCGAGACCGTGTCGATGCACTCGTCGACGTACGCGCCCGCCCCGCACAAGTTCGAGGCGGGGACCCCGCCGATCGCGCAGGCGGTCGGGCTGGGCGCGGCGATCGACTACCTCAACTCCATCGGCATGGACAAGATCCTCGCCCACGAGCACGCGCTCACCGAGTACGCGGTGCAGCGGCTGCTGGAGGTGCCCGACCTGCGGATCATCGGCCCCACCACGGCCGAGGAGCGCGGCGCCGCCATCTCCTTCACGCTGGGTGACATCCACCCGCACGACGTGGGCCAGGTCCTCGACGAGCAGGGCATCGCGGTCCGCGTCGGCCACCACTGCGCGCGGCCGGTCTGCCTCCGGTACGGAATTCCCGCGACCACGCGAGCGTCGTTCTATCTGTACTCCACGCCGGCCGAGATCGACGCACTGGTCGAGGGGCTGGAGCACGTACGGAACTTCTTCGGCTGAAGGGCTGGTCGTGAAGCTTGACTCGATGTACCAGGACGTCATCCTGGACCACTACAAGAACCCGCACGGGCGTGGTCTGAGGGACGGCGACGCCGAGGTGCACCACGTGAACCCGACCTGCGGCGACGAGATCACCCTGCGGGTGAAGTACGACGGCACGACCATCGCCGACGTCTCGTACGAGGGCCAGGGCTGCTCCATCAGCCAGGCCAGCGCGTCCGTCCTCAACGACCTGCTGGTCGGCAAGGACCTGTCCGAGGCGCAGAAGATCCAGGAGACCTTCCTGGAGCTGATGCAGTCCAAGGGCCGCATCGAGCCCGACGACGCGATGGAGGACGTCCTGGAGGACGCGGTCGCGTTCGCCGGTGTCTCCAAGTACCCGGCGCGGGTGAAGTGCGCGCTGCTGAGCTGGATGGCGTGGAAGGACGCGACGGCCCAGGCCCTGGGCGGAGCCGACGCCGAAAGGAAGACGGCATGACCGACACCGTTGAGATGAAGCCGGCCTCGGAGGAGGAACTCCGCGAGGCGCTCATGGACGTCGTCGACCCCGAGCTGGGCATCGACGTCGTCAACCTGGGCCTGATCTACGGCATCCACATCGACGACGCGAACATCGCGACCGTCGACATGACGCTGACCTCGGCGGCCTGCCCGCTGACCGACGTCATCGAGGACCAGGCGAAGTCCGCCACGGACGGCCTGGTCAACGAGCTGCGGATCAACTGGGTCTGGATGCCGCCGTGGGGTCCGGACAAGATCACGGACGACGGGCGCGAGCAGCTGCGGGCGCTGGGCTTCAACGTCTGAGCCCGCCCGTACCCGCGTGGCGGCCCCCGGCTGGAGACAGCCGGGGGCCGCTGCCGTTCCCGGACGGCTCCGCGCACGGCCGTCCGCGGGACACCCCCTGCGTACGCTCGCACCCATGGGATACCTGCTGCTCGCCGGAGCCATCGCCGCGGAGGTGGCCGGGACCACCGCCATGAAGTACAGCCACGGCTTCAGCAGGCTGGGACCGTCGATGCTGACCGCGCTCGGGTACCTCGTCTCCTTCGCGCTGCTCGCGCAGACCCTGAAGACCGTCTCCGTCGGCACCGCCTACGCGATCTGGTCCGGCGTCGGCACCGCGGCCATCGCCACCCTCGGGATCCTGTTCCTGGGGGAGGGCATGACCGTCACCAAGGCGGCCGGGATCGCCCTGATCATCGTCGGGGTGGTGGTGCTGAACCTGGGGGGTGCCCACTGAGGCGGGGGAGGGGGGCGTCGCCGGGCTCGGCCACCGCGCCGCCGCCCCGTCGCCGCCGGGGCCGACGTCCCGCCCGGCTCGGCGAGGTACCGCCTCGCGCCCCTCGACGACCTGCCGGCCGCCGCCCTGCGGCAGGCCGGCGGAGGGTTCGCCGCCCCTCCGGGCGGGTGGCTCACGGCCGGCCGCACCGGGGCCTTCCCGAAGCACGCGCTCTGACCGGCCGCCCTGTGCCGGCCTGCCCTGCGCCCGGTGGCCGCCGCGTGGGCCGACGGCCTCGCCGGGCTGCTGTCCGGCCGCACCGGCCCCGTCACGGCGCGGGGCCGGTGCGGCCGGACGGACGGCGCCCGCCTGGACGTCTCCCGACGGGCCGGCCCTGTGACGGGGCGTACCGCCCGGGAGACGCCGACGGGGGTCGGTGCCGGGGGCCGGGGTCTCCGGCGGTCGCGGCGCGGGTCGGTGCCGGGGGCCGGGGTCTCCGGCGGTCGCGGCGCGGGTCGGTGCCGGGGGCCGGGATCTCCGGCCGTTGCGGCGCGGGTCGGTGCCGGGCGCCGGGATCTCCGGCCGTCGCGGCGCGGGCTGTTCTCAGGGGCCGGACCCCTGACCGTCGCCGGCGCGGAGGCGACGCCGGACGGTGGCGTCCGTACCGGGCCGCGAGGCCGCCGATCCGCCTCCGAACGGTAGCGTCCGTGCTGGGCCGCGAGGCCGCCGATCCGCCTCCGGACGGTGGCGTCCGCGACCGGGCCGCCGGGGCGCCGACCCGCCCCCGGAGGGCCTCGTCCGCCCGCCACATGAGACGTGCCGCCGCCGGTTCGCTCCCGCGGGCGCGGTCACGTTAGGTTGCCCTTATGACCGACACGACTGCTCCTCGCACCACCGGCGCCGTGGCCGCCGGCCTCGCCACGATCGCCGCCGACGGCACCGTCCTCGACACCTGGTTCCCCGCGCCGGAACTCGTCGCCGAGCCCGGCCCCTCCGGCACCGAGCGGCTCTCCGCCCAGCAGGCCGCCGAGCTCATCGGGGGCGGCGCGACCGCGGCGATCGGCCCGGACGCCCGCCGCGGCGTCGAGGTCGTGGCGGTCCGTACGGTCATCGCCTCGCTGGACGAGAAGCCGATCGACGCGCACGACGTCTACCTGCGCCTGCACCTGCTCTCCCACCGCCTGGTCAAGCCGCACGGCCAGAGCCTGGAGGGCGTCTTCGGCTTCCTCGCCAACGTCGCCTGGACCTCGCTCGGCCCGGTCGCCGTCGACGACCTGGAGAAGGTCCGCCTCAACGCGCGTGCCGAGGGCCTGCACCTCCAGGTGACCTCGATCGACAAGTTCCCGCGCATGACGGACTACGTCGCCCCCAAGGGCGTGCGCATCGCCGACGCCGACCGCGTCCGGCTCGGCGCGCACCTCGCCGAGGGCACCACCGTCATGCACGAGGGCTTCGTCAACTTCAACGCGGGCACCCTCGGCACCTCCATGGTCGAGGGCCGGATCTCCGCGGGCGTCGTCGTCGGCGACGGCTCGGACATCGGCGGCGGCGCCTCCACCATGGGCACGCTGTCCGGCGGCGGCAACGTCATCATCTCCATCGGCGAGCGCTGCCTGATCGGCGCCGAGGCGGGCGTCGGCATCGCGCTCGGCGACGAGTGCGTCGTCGAGGCCGGCCTGTACGTCACCGCCGGCACCCGCGTCACCCTGCCCGACGGCCAGGTCGTCAAGGCCCGCGAGCTGTCCGGCGCCTCCAACATCCTCTTCCGCCGCAACTCCGTCACCGGCGCGGTCGAGGCCCGGCCGAACAACGCGGTCTGGGGCGGTCTGAACGAGGTGCTGCACAGCCACAACTGACCCGCCGCCCGCCCCGTACGGATGACTCGGCGTGACCTTCCGGTGGGTCAGTCGGATGAACCGGTGGACGTGGAGTCCTATCAGACGCCGAACCGACCGAACGAGGGGCTGGGCATGAGGAACGAGCGGGTGAGGGCAGTGGCACGCCGGCTGGCCGGGGTGGGAGCCGCGGTGGTGGTGTGCTGGCTGCCGGCGGGGACGGCGTACGCCGACGAGACCAACAACGCCTCGCACAACGGCCCGCGGGTCGGCCTGGTCAACGTCAACGTGGGCCAGATCGACGACCCGATGGAGGACGTGCTGGAGCACACGCTGCTCCTCGGCGACGGCTACCGCTGGGGCTGACCCGCCGCCCGGAGCCGCCGCACGAACGGGCCGGGGCCCGTACCGCGCACCGCGGTACGGGCCCCGGCCCGTCGCCGTGCGAGGACGGCACGCCCGGCGACGGGCCGGCCGCGGTCCCGGGAGGTGAGCGTGGCGGGCCCCGGACAGGACCGGGCCGCCGCGGCCGCGCGCGTCGCCGGGGCCGGGGGCGCACGCGTCGGGGCCGGGGTGATCACCGTGCAGCGGAGGCGGGCGAAGGAGGACGGGGCGGGGTGCCCCGTGTCCGGGGCGGGCCCTATGTCCAAGGCGGGCCCCGGTGGGTCACCATGGTCGGGACGGTCACCGACGGGCAGGTCATGGGAGGCGTCATGAAACTCGGCAAGGCACTGGCCACCGGAGTCGCACAGGAGCAGCCGCAGGCCCGGGAGGACGAGGCCGGTCTCCCGGCGGACGTCGAGGAGACCGAGGCGGCGGCGCCCGAAGAGGTCCCGGTCCCGCGATGAGGCTGCGGCTCCCCGAGGAACGCCCCGCGGAGCCGCCGACCGGATACAAGATCGCCCACCCGGTGCTGTCCCAGGACGGCTCCCGGGCCGGGTTCACCGGTGTGTCGCTGGGCGGCGCGCTGCCGTACGGAGTCGTGGCCGACGCGTCCTGCGCGTACGGGCTGCGGCACCGGGCACCGCACCGCCGCTGCGACTGCGGCTTCCACTGCGTGCACGACCGGTCGGCCGCCGAGGCCCTGCTGTGCACGGCCGAGCACCGCGGCGCCGTCCTGCTGGAGGTCTCGGTGCTGGGCGCCTACATCCGCTTCGAACGCGGCTTCCGCTGCGCGCGGCAGCGGGTGCGCCGCGTCACCGTCGGGCCCTGTGCCTGCGGCGCGGCCGCGGTGGCCCTGGCCGACGCGGGCTGGGGGCGGCCGGGCTGGCGGGCACTGGCACCGTCCTGCGCGGGCTGCCTGCGCGGACGGGGGTCCGTGTCGCCGGCCGGGTTCGCGCGGCTGGCGGGGGCCGGGGCCCGGGTGGAGGTGACCGGGCCCGGGCCGGGTGGTGCGGGACCGGGTGGCGGGTTCCCGGACACGGCGCCCGCGGGGACGGGGGCGGCGGACGGCCTCGGGGTCCCGGAACTGGTCGCGGAGGCCGCCCTCCTCCAGGCCCGGCTCGACTGGTTCCAGACCCAGCTCGCCCGGCTCGGCGAGCGGGGACCCGGCGGCGCGGCCCAGGGGTAGCCGGGTGCGGGCCCGGGTACCCGGTGTCCCGGACCGGAAGGAGGCGGGACACCGTGACCGGAACCACGCACACCAGGCCCGCCCATGACGGGCAGCACTCCGTGGGCGCCCTCGTCGGGCAGGCCACGGAACAGTTCTCCCGCCTCGCGCGGCAGGAAGCGGCCCTCGCCAAGGAGGAACTCACCGAGAAGGGCCGGCGCGCGGGGCGCGGCGGCGGGCTGCTCGGCGCCGCGGGCGCGGTGGCCTACGCCGGACTGCTCGGACTGGCCGCCGCGGGCGCCGCGGCGCTCGCGCTGGTGCTGCCCGTGTGGGCGGCGGCGCTCGTCGTGGCGGCGGTGCTGTTCGCGGTCGCCGGCCTGCTGGCCGTCGTCGGCCGCGGCCAGCTGCGCCGCGCCACGCCGCCGGCACCCCGGGCGGCCATCGGCAGTCTCAGGGCCGACGTGGAGGAGATCAGGGAAAGGGCGCATCGATGACGGACGCGACGAGTGGGGACGCGATGAGCGGGGGCGCCGCGCAGGGCGGCTCCGCCGGGCAGGCCGCGGGCGGCGGGGCCAAGGGCCCCGACGAGCTGCGCAGCCAGATCGAGCAGACGCGGAGTGATCTCGGCGACACCGTCGAGGAACTGGCCGGCAGGATGGACGTCAAGGGCCGTGCGCGGGCCCGGGCGGCGGACCTGCGGGACCGGGCCGGGGCGATGACGGTGCAGCTGCGCAGCACCGCGGCCCAGGCCGGACACACCGTGCAGGAAAGGGCCACCCAGGCCGGACACAAGGTGCACGACAAGGCCACCCGGGCCGGGCACACCGTGCACGACAAGGCGACGCAGGCCGGGCACACCGTGCACGACAAGGCGACGCAGGCCGGGCACACCGTGCACGACAAGGCGACGCAGGCCGGTCACACCGTGCACGACCGGGCGGCGCAGGCGGGGCACGCCGTGGAGCACGGCATGCCGGAGCCCATGCGCAACGCCGTCCAGGCCGGCATGCGGCATCCGCGCCCGGTGCTGGTCGCCGGGGCGGCGGCCGGAGCGGCGGTCGTGGCGATGGAGATGCTGCGGCGGCACGGCCGGCACGGCCGGCACGGCGTGTACCGCCGGTCGCGGGGCATCCGCTGGCAGTACGGCGGGCGCCACTGGCAGTACGGCGGACACCTCCTGCACCGCTGACCGGGCCGACCGTACGGAGCGGCCCCGGCCGGGAGTCCCCCCCGGCCGGGGCCGCTCTCCGTGCGCGGGGCCGTTCAGTGGCCCTTCGCCGCCCGCAGCCTCGCGCGCAGTCGCGGGGGCCACTTGCGGGTGTCCCTCGGTTCCACGTACGGCTCCTCCGTCGGAGGCCGGCCGTGGGTGATCGCCCGCTCCCGGGCCAGCTCCGCGTCGAACTCCAGGCCCAGCAGGATCGCCAGGTTGGACAGCCACAGCCACACCAGGAAGACGATGGCGCCGGCCAGGGTGCCGTACGTCTTGTTGTACGAGCCGAAGTTGGCCGCGTAGACGGCGAAACCGGCGGAGGCGGCCAGCCAGATGAACGTGGCGAGGACGCTGCCGGGGGAGATCCAGCGGAAGCCGCGGCCGCGGACGTTGGGGGCCGCCCAGTACAGCAGGCCGATCATCATGACGACCAGGAGCAGCAGCACCGGCCACTTGGCGATCCCCCAGGCGGCGATCGCCGCGTCGCCGAGGCCGATCGCCGTGCCCGCCCGCTCGGCCAGCGGCCCGGTGAACACCACGATGAGGGCGCTCGCCGCGAGCATCAGCATGAGGCCCACCGTCAGGGCCAGCCGCAGGGGCGTCAGCTTCCAGACCGGGCGGCCCTCCGGCAGGTCGTACACCGCGTTGGAGGTGCGGATGAAGGCGGCGACGTACCCGGACGCGGACCACAGGGCGAACAGCAGGCCGAGCACGGCCAGGACGCTGCCCGTGCCCCCGCTGTCGCCGAGCTGGACCACCGCGTCGTGCAGGATGTCGCGCGCCGGACCCGGCGCCAGGTCCCCGACGTTGTCGAGGAGCGTGTCCGTGGCGCGCTGTCCGACCACGCCCAGCAGGGAGACCAGCACCAGCAGGGCGGGGAACAGCGACAGGACCCCGTAGTACGTCAACGCGGCCGCACGGTCGGACAGTTCGTCGTCCAGCAGTTCCTTGAACGTGCGGAGCGCCACCGCCCGCCATGACCGTGCGGGCAACCGGCCGGGACCGTCCTTGTCCTCCATGACCGGCCGGGTTTCCCGAAATGCCGTGCCGAACCGCCCACTTGACCCGAATCTTCGTGCGCCGGGTGACCGGCCGGGCCGGCCGCCGAAGACGGCCGGCCCGGGGCGGGCGCTACGGGTGGAACCGCAGGACCTGCGGGTCGTGGTCGCTGATCTGGTCGTGGAACTCCGCGTTGATGTGCACGCTGTCGTAGTCGAGGTCGCAGCCCCGGCGGATCGACGGGCTGACCAGGATCTGGTCCAGGACCTGGCTGTTGCCCTGGTACGTGTAGCTGTACCGCTCGCTCCTGGGCAGCGACTTGATCGCCGACCACAGCTCGCCGTCGCCTTCGAGGATCCGCGCGGTCCCGGAGAACTCGAAGTCGTTGATGTCGCCGAGCACGACGACGTCGGCGTTCTTCTGGGTGGCGAGCACGTCCTTGACGAAGGCGTTGACCAGGCCGGCCTGCTGGTGGCGCTGGGTCTCCGAGCTGCGCGCCGGCGGCTGGTACTGCGCGGTGAAGCCCTGGTCGCCGCCCTTGGAGTTGAAGTGGTTGGCGACGACCAGGACCGTGCGGCCGCGGAAGACGAACTCGCCGGCCAGCGGCTTGCGGCTGTTCTTCCACGCCTCGTCGGCCGGGGCGATGCGCCCGGGGGAGACGGTCAGGGCGGCCTTGCCGCGCACCTTCGTCACGCCGACGGGCGTCGTGGCGTCGCCGCCCGCGCGGTCGGTGAAGGAGACCCGCTCCGGGTTGAAGAGGAAGACCTGGCGGATGTTGCCGCCGGGCTCGCCGCCGTCGGCGTCGTCGGCCGGGTCGACGCCGCGCCAGTCGTAGCGCGGGCCGCCCGCCGCGACGATCGCCTCGATCAGCGTGTCCACCGTCCGGCCGGCGGTGACCACGCCGTCGTTGACGGCGCCGTTGTCGTCCTGGATCTCCTCCAGGGACACGATGTCGGGCGACTGGAGGTTGTTCACGATCGCGGCGGCGTGCGCGGCGAAGGTGCCGTCGGAGGGGTCGAGGTTCTCGACGTTGTAGGTCGCCACCGCGAGTTCGCCGCTCTTCTGCTTGCGGGTGGTCTCGCGCTGCAGGTCACCGCTGTCGAGGGTGCCGAGCCGGTTCGCGACGAGGGTGTAGCCGCCGAACTGGTTGTAGTCCAGCGGGCCCGCGGTGGTCCCGGCGAGGGTGTCGCCGACGTTCGCCTCCGGGAAGTCCGCCGAGGCGCCGAGGGACTGGATCTGGATCCGGCCGGTGTTCTGGTCGTCGTAGGAGCCGTAGACCGTGCCGCCGCGGCGGGTCGGGTTCTCCTGCGGCTTCACCGTCACCCAGAGCTCGGTGTACGGGTCGGTGGCGCCGACCACGCGGGCGTCGGCGACCTGGACGTTCATGCCCTCCAGGGACTCGTAGAAGTCCAGGGCGTACGTGGCGGGCCGCAGCGGCAGCGCGTTGACCGAGCCGCCCGCGGCCGGGTCGCCGGCCGGGGTGTAGGCGTCGGGGACGGACCGCGCGTCGACGACGGTGGCGGCCGGGACCGGGTTGCCGCTGGAGACGACCGTGAACGTCGGCCGGGTGATCTCGGTCAGCGCCTGGTTGCCGGAGGAGGCGCCGCCGGGCACGAACTCCGAGACCGTGCCCGAGACGGTGACCGCGTCGCCGACGGCGACGCCCTTCGGGGTGGAGCTGGTGAAGACGAACACGCCCTCGCTGGTGGCCGGGTCGGCGTCCGGGGCCGGATCCTGGATCCAGAAGCCCCGGGACGAGCCGTAGGTGCGGATGCCGGTGACGATGCCGGACACGTCCGTGACCTTCTGGCCGGCGTACGGCGAGGTGCGGGTGTCGCCCTGGATGTCGTGGATGCGCACGGTGGCCGCGTGCGCGGGCAGGACGGCTATCTGGGTGGCCGCCGCGGAACACACGGCGGCGACGGTGAGCGCGGCGAGGCGCGCGGACGACTTGCTCGGCAAGGGAATCCCTCCGGGGACGTGACGGACGCCGGGACGAGGGTGGAACCGGACGGTGCGGCCGCGGCCCGTGGGGACGGCGCGACGCGCGTAGACGACCGGGGGACGCCGGATGGGCGTGGGGGTGATCCGGTGAACAGGTGTCCGCCGACTTCTACGCGCGTCAATCTCCAGCCTGCTCAGCCCACTTGTCAAGGTTTCGGCCATGTACGGCGGTCGACGGGGAGATGAAGCGGGCGGCATGGGTGGAAACCCGTCTAGGCTGAGCGGGCGAGTCGTACGAGGCCGTCCTAGGAGAAACAGCCGATGTCAGACAGCTCCCCCCTGCCGCCGGTGCGGCTGCACCCCGAAGCGGAGCTGGCGCGCGACGCCCTGTCCACGCCCCTGCTGGCCCGGGCCGCGCGGCTGGCCCGCTGGGCGGGGCCGGACACCCGTGTCGACGCCGGGGGCGGGCTCGTCGACGCACAGCTGCCGGCGGCGGCCGAGGCGCTCGGGCTGAGCGGGCCGGACGCCGCGGCGGAGGCGAGCGAGGCGTGGCGGGTCGCCGTCGACACCGGGCTCGTCGAGGTCGTCGACGAGGAGGCGGGGACCGTCACGGCGGGCGCCGGCCTCGCGCTGCTCACCGGCGGTTCGCCGCAGGACGTGCTCGGGGTGTGGCTCGACGCCCTGGAGTCGGTGCTCGCCGACGCCGCCGTGCCCGCCCTGGACGGGCTCGCCGACGCGGTCGCGGACGGGGAGGCCGGCCTCTCCTCGCTGGACTGGGACCCGCAGGCCGAGGCCGCGTTCCTCGACGGCGTGCTCGGGAACCTGTACCTGCTCACGGTCGGCGAGGGGGTGCCCGGCGAGTCCCCGGTGCCGCTGCCGGCGCTGGCCGCGTCGATGATCGTGCCCAGCGACATGACGGAGCCCACCAACGACGTCCTGGAGCAGGTCTCGGACGCCATGATGCGGCTGGACGAGCAGTTCCGGACGCTCGGACCGATCGGGCTCGTGGCGTACCGGCCGGTCGACGAGGCGGTGCTGGCGGACGCCGGGGACGCGGAGGGCGCCGGGGGTGCCGGGGGTGCCGGGGGTGCCGGGGCGGAGCCGCCGGCGCCGGTCGACGACACCGACGTCGCCCGCTACGGCATGGTGCGGCTGACGCCGCTCGGGCTGTACGGGATGCGCGCCCGGCTGCTGGAGGCCGGCTTCGAGGCGCCCGCGGTCGGCGACCTCGCGGACAAGGGCGCCGACGCCCTGCTCGACGGCACGGCGGGCTTCCCGCCGGCGGCGGCGCAGGCCGAGACCGAGCAGTGGCTGGCCCGCCGCGAACCGCTCGCCGCGGCACGGGAGCTGCTGGCCGCGGCGCGCGGGTCGGACGCCGGTGCGCCGCTGCGGCGCCTGCACTGCCAGCAGGCGCTGTCGCTGGTCGGCGCGACGGCCGAGCCGGCGCTGCGGGAGGTGCTCGACGACCCCGAACTGGGCGGTCTGGCCCGGGTGTGGCTGACCGAGCACGGCGCGTCCGACGTGCCCGCGCCGTCGCAGGAGCTGGTCTTCTGGCTGACCGTCGACACGGTCGCCGCGCAGCTCGCCGCCGAGGGGAACTCCGAGGAACTGCGGGCGCTCGTCCAGGGCCTGGCCCGGCAGCACAGCGGCTTCTTCGACACGGCCTGGCGGGTCGACCACCCGGCGACCGCCGACGTGCTGGAGGCGATGGGGCGGCTGCACCCCGACAAGAGGATCGCCAAGGAGGCCCGGAAGGCGGCGTTCAAGGCGCGGTCGCAGTACGGGGGATGAGGGGGCGCGGACGGTCCGCGCCGGGCGCCGCTGCGCCGGGGCCCGGGTGGCCCGGCCCGCCGGTCACGGTGGTGCGCGACGTGGACGGCCGTCGGGGCCGCGCCGCCCGTGCCGGGAGCGGGCGCGGCACGCGGCTCCGGGGACGAGCCGCCTGCGGGCCGGGCCGGGGAGCGCGCGCCGGACCGGGCCGGGCGCCGCGTTCGAGGCGTGTGCGCCAGGGCGCGCCGGGAGCCGGGCCCGGACCGGGCCGAAAGCGTGCGCGCCGGGCCGGAGGCGCGGATGCGGCGGAGGCGAGTCGTGCGGCCCGCCCGCCGGGCGGTGGTTCACCGGAGCGGGAGGCGGGGGGACGCCCGCCGTTCACCCCCCGTTCAGCGCTGGGCGGGAGGGTGGCGCGGCACGAGGTCCGCCACCCTCCACGGCACTCCCACCGTCACAGGAGACAGCATGCCGCTCACCCGCAGGGACTTCGCCAGAACCTCCGCGATCACCGGTGCCGGTGTGGTGCTGGCGGGCAGCGTCGGCGCCCTCGCCTCCGCCCCGAACGCCCTCGCCTCCACCGACACGGACACGGACACCGCGGGGCAGGACTGGGCGGACGCCCACCGCGGCGTCGGCTACGGGCCCCTCGTCCCCGACCCCGAGGGCATCCTCGCCCTGCCCGCCGGGTTCACGTACCGGATCCTCACCCACAGCGGGAAGACCCGGCTGGAGTCCGGCGAGTTCACCCCGCAGAAGCACGACGGCACCGCCGCCTTCGACGGCCCCCGCGGCACCGTCCTCCTCGTCAACAACCACGAACTGAAGGGCCCGCGCGCCAACTGGCAGCACCCCGTGCCGCTCGCCGAGGGCCTCGTCTACGACCCCGCCGCGTCCGGCGGCTGCACGGTGGTCGAGGTGCGCCCCGACGGCCGGGTCGCCGAATGGGTGGGCATCGCCGGGACCTCCACCAACTGCGCGGGCGGCCGCACCCCGTGGGGCACCTGGCTCACCTGCGAGGAGAACTCCGACCGCGCCGGCGTCAACGGCATGACCAAGGACCACGGCTACGTCTTCGAGGTCGACCCCGCCGACCGGCGCGCCAACCGCGCCCCCGAGCCGCTGAAGTTCTTCGGCCGCTACGACCACGAGGCCGTCGTCATCGACCCCAGGCGCGGCCACGCCTACCTCACCGAGGACGCCGCCGGCCCCAACGGCCTCTTCTACCGCTGGACCCCGCCCCAGGGCTTCACGTACGGCCCGCGCCGGCTGCGCACCCTCGCCGACGACGCCGGCGTCCTGCAGGCCCCCAAGTGCTACGACTCCGGCGGCCGGTTCGTCGACGACCTGTCCCGCGCCACGAGGACCGGCACGGTGTACGGCGTCGACTGGGTGGACGTCCCCGACCGCGACGCCCGCACCACACCGGTGCGCAAGCAGTTCGCCGACGGGCAGGTCACCCGCGCCCGCAAGCTGGAGGGCATGTGGTGGGGCGACGGCGGCGCCTACCTCGTCTCCTCCTACGCCCGGACCGAGAGCCCCGAACAGCACGACGGCCAGGTCTGGTTCTACGACCCCAGGCGCCGGACCCTGACGCTGAAGATCCTGCTCGGAGTGAACCCCGCCCCGCAGGATGGCGGACCGGACGGCCCCGACAACATCACCGTCTCCCCCTACGGCGGGCTCGTCCTCGCCGAGGACGGCGAGGGCGTCCAGTACCTGTTCGGCGCCACCGACAGCGGCCGCACCTACCCCATCGCCCGCAACGAACTGAACATCGGCACCGCCGAGGAACCGGAGTACAGCGAGTTCGCGGGCGTCACCTTCTCGCCCGACGGCAGGACCCTGTACGCCTGCATCCAGGAACCGGGCATCCTGCTCGCCGTCACCGGCCCCTGGAAGCGCCAGAGGCGGTGAAGCGGGACGCCGGATAATTCGCTCGCCCGTCCCGCGGCCCGCCTCCTAAAGTGATGCACGTCCAGGTGCGAAGGCAGGACCTACTTCCACTGATAATGGGGCGGTCGCGGGTTCGAGTCCCGCCACCGGCACGACACGCCGGTGTAGCTCAGTCGGCAGAGCACCTACGTCGGTCCCGCCGGCCTCGATCTCTGGACACCACAACTTCATCGCACCTCCCGGTGCGCAGGCTGCGGCTCCTTCTTTTTCTCCGAAGAATCCCGGGCCGCCGCCGACTTGATCTCGGGAGGCGCGACATGCGGTGGGTGCCCGGTGCGCAGGCTGCGGATACTTCAGGGACCTGATGGGAAACCGTGCGGGTTCGAATCCCGTCGTCGGCCCGGGCCGACGTGGCGGAAAAGGAAGACGCGTCAGGTGATAAGCACCGCCGCCGACTCCTGAACTCGGGCACCCACCTTCCGTCGCGCCTCCTTCCGGAAATCCCGGAAAAAGGAACGGAATTCGGGGGAATTCTCCATGGCGCGATTCAACATCCGCACCGCCAAGGCGCAGCCCGCCTCGCGCGTCACCTCGACGGGCCGGGTGCTGCGCACCCACGAGGGCGGCCGCGGCCGCGAGCGCGACGCGCGCTCCGAGCTCTTCCTGCTCGCCGTCTCCCACGCCGTCTCCCAGGACACCTTCTACGAGACCGGCGACGACCGCGACGACCGGTTCGCGCGGCTGGTCCGCGAGCTCGCCGTCGCCGACCCGTCGTGGACGGCGGGCCTGCTCGGCTGGCTGCGCGGCGAGGGCAACCTGCGGACGGCCTCCCTGGTGGGCGCCGCCGAGTACGTCAAGGCCCGCCTGGACGCGGGCGCGACCGGCGGCCCGGCGAACCGGCAGGTCGTGGACTCCGTCCTCCAGCGGCCCGACGAGCCCGGCGAGCTGCTCGCCTACTGGACCGCGCGCCACGGCCGCGGCCTGCCCAAGCCCGTGAAGCGCGGCATCGCCGACGCCGTGCGCCGTCTCTACACCGGCAAGGCGCTGCTGAAGTACGACACCGCCTCCAAGGGCTACCGCTTCGGCGACGTCCTCAACCTGGTGCACGCCGCCCCGGACCCGGACAAGCCCTGGCAGGGCGAGCTGTTCCGCTACGCGCTCGACCGCCGGCACCACCCGGACACCGCGGTGCCGCCCGCCTCGGACCGCGTCCTGACCGCGCACCGCGCGCTCATGGCGCTGCCCGTCGAGGAGCGGCGGGCGGTCGTGACCTCCGAGGACGGCGCCCGGCGGCTCGCCGGGGCCGGGATGACGTGGGAGATGCTGGCGGGCTGGCTGCAGGGCCCGATGGACCGGGCGGCCTGGGAGGCCGTGATCCCGTCCATGGGCGCGATGGCGCTGGTGCGCAACCTGCGCAACTTCGACCAGGCCGGCGTCTCGGACGAGGTGGCGGAGCGGGTCGCCGCGCGGATCGGCGACCCGGAGCAGGTCGCGCGCTCGCGGCAGTTCCCCTTCCGGTACCTCGCCGCGTACCGGCACGCGCCGTCGCTGCGCTGGGCGTACCCGCTGGAGAAGGCGCTCGGCCACTCGCTGGCCAACGTGCCCGCGCTGCCCGGCCGCACCCTGGTGCTGGTCGACCGGTCGGGCTCCATGTTCTACTCGCGGCTCTCGGACCGCTCGGAGCTCACCCGGGCCGACGCGGCGGCGGTCTTCGGCACGGCGGTCGCGCTGCGGGCGGCGGACGCGGACCTCGTCGAGTTCGGCTCGACGAGCAGGCCGGTGCGGTTCCGGCGCGGCGAGTCGGTGCTGAAGGTCCTCGACCGGTTCGGCGACCTCGGCGGCACCGACACCACCGAGGCGGTGCGCCGGCACTACCGCGCGCACGACCGGGTGCTGATCGTCACCGACGAGCAGTACGCGTACCACCGGCACGGCGACCCCACCGAGCAGGTCCCGGCCGGCGTCCCGGTCTACACCTGGAACCTCGCCGGCCACCGAGCGGGCCACGGACCGTCCGGCACCGGCAACCGGCACACGTTCGGGGGCCTCTCGGACGCGGCGTTCCGGATGGTGCCGCTGATCGAGGCCGCCCGGGACGCGGACTGGCCCTGGGCCGCCTGAACCGGTCGGCCGGGACCGGCCGGAAGGCGCGGACCGGCGCTTTCCGGCCGGTCCTGCGCGGTCCCCCGCACCGGGACCGCCCCGCCGCCGCGGCTCGGTAGGGTACGGAGGGGGTCCCGGGGCGTGAGGAGGAGCGGGGTGGCGCAGGTGCGGCCCATGCGTGCGGACGCTCGGCGGAACTACGAGCGGCTGCTGAGGGCGGCGGCGGAGGCCTTCGCCGAACACGGGGAGGGCGCGTCGCTCGACGACATCGCCAAGCGGGCCGGGGTCGGCTCCGGCACCCTGTACCGGCACTTCCCGACCCGCCGGGCGCTGCTGGAGGCCGCCTACCTCGGCCGGATGGAGGCGATCGCGGCGCGGGCCGGGGAGATCGCCGTACGGCTGCCGCCGGGCGAGGCCCTGGTGGAGTGGCTGAACGAACTCGGCGCCGGGCTGATCCAGGTCCGGGGCCTGAAGGCCCTGCTGGGATCGGCCGTCACGGACGCCGGGGCACCGGTGGCCACCGCCTGCGGCGACTGTGTGAAGAGCGCCGCGGCACGGCTGGTCGCGGCGGCGCAGGACGAGGGGACCCTGCGGCGCGACGTCGACCCGGTCGACGTGCTGCGCCTGACCCACGGCGTGGCGACGGCCTCGGAACTGGCGGACGGGCAGGGGACCCGCATCCGCCGGTACCTCGCACTGCTCATGGAAGGGCTGCGGCCGGGCGGCTGAGGGGGGACCCCGGGGCCGCCCCGGACGGACGCCCGGCGCCCCCGGCACGGGAACGCCCCGGGGCGTCCGTGCCGTTACAGCGCCTGGGCCGCCGGCTTCACCATGCCGCGGACCGTGCGGGACTTCACGAAGTCGCCCATCGCGGTCATGTCCCACTCGCCGGAGAACTGGCGGATGAGCTTGGCCATCATCACGCCGGTCTGCGGCTCGGCGCTGGTGAGGTCGAAGCGGACCAGCTCCTCGCCGGTCGTGGCGTCCAGCAGGCGGCAGTAGGCCTTGGCGACCTCGGTGAACTTCTGGCCGGAGAAGGAGTTGACCGTGAAGACCAGGCCGGTGACCTCCTGCGGGAGGCGGCCGAGGTCCACCGTGATCACCTCGTCGTCGCCGCCGCCCTCGCCCGTGAGGTTGTCGCCGGAGTGCCGGATCGCGCCGCCCACGATCTGGAGCTTGCCGAAGTAGCAGCTGTCGATGTGGTTGCGCTGCGGGCCGTAGGCGATGACCGAGGCGTCCAGGTCGATGTCCTTGCCCCGGTACGCGGGCTCCCAGCCCAGGCCCATCTTGACCTGGGAGAGCAGCGGGCGGCCGCCCTTGATCAGGGAGACCGTCTGGTTCTTCTGGAGGCTGACGCGGCCCTTGTCCAGGTTGATCTTCCCGGTGCCGGGCGCGGCGGCCGGGGGCGCCGGGGGAGCCGGAGGGGTCTGCGCGGCGGCCACGGGCGGGGCCGCCGGGGCGGCCGGCGGCTGCGGGGCGGCGGCCGGCCGGGCGGGGGCGGCCGGCTCCTCCACCGTGACGCCGAAGTCGGTGGCGATGCCCGCCAGGCCGTCGGCGTACCCCTGGCCGACCGCGCGGGCCTTCCACTGGCCGTTGCGCAGGTAGATCTCCACGACCACCAGTGCCGTCTCGGTGCCGAGCTGCGGGGGCGTGAACGTGGCCAGGACGCTGTGGTCGTCCGCGTTGCGGAGGGTGGCCGTCGGCTCGACGCCCTGGAAGGTCTGGCCCGGGGCGTCCGGGCTCGCGGTGACGACGATCTTCTCGATGCCCGGCGGCAGGGCCGTGGTGTCGACCGTGATGGCGTCGGGGGCGGTGCCGCCGCCCGAGCGGTAGGTCACGCCCGGGCCGGCCGGCTGGTTGTAGAAGATGAAGTCGTCGTCGGAACGCACCTTGCCGTCGGCGGTGAGCAGCAGGCCCGACACGTCGAGCCGCACCGGGGCGGCGACGTCCACCGTCACGCGCGCGGCGGGCAGAGGGATGTTCGAGCCGGGGGTCATAGCGGTCATGACCCGTGAACGAGCGAGGCGGTTTTGCCGTTCCCTTACCTTGCGGTCAATCGGGCCGGCGGCGATTGCGGGGGTGGTCACGGGCGGTGCGTTCGTTGCCCCGCTTGTAGTTGCCGGTCCAGCGGGCCATGACGAGCTGCGGGTCGGAGGCCCCGACCTCGGCGAGGAACCGCGCGGCCCGGGGGCCGTTCAGGGTGGTGGCGGGACGGCCGTGGTGGGCGATGCGGACGGTTCCGCCGGTGTGCCGCTCGTAGGTGAATCCGTGGGGTCGTGGCATGCCGCGAGCGTACGGGGGCGGGGGCGGGAGCCCCACCGGATTTCGCCCGCCCCGCCCGCCGCGGTCCGCCGTCCCTACGGCACCACCACGATCTTCCGGCCCACCCCCGCCGCGAACTGCTCCAGGGCCTCCGGGTACCGCTCCAGGGGGACGCGGTCGCTGATGAAGACGTCCGGGTCCAGCACCCCGTTCGCGAACAGCTCCGCCGCCCGCTCGAAGCTGTGCAGGACCGCCATCGACCCGGTGATGGTGATCTCCTGGTTGTAGATGCGGTACGGGTCGATCGTCACCCGCGTCGCGTAGTCGGCGACCCCGAACTGCAGGAACGTGCCCGCCTTGGCCACCCGGTCCAGGCCGTCCTGGATCGCGGCCGCGTTGCCCGTCGCGTCGATGACGACGTCCCAGCCCTGCGGGCGGTCCAGCTCGTCGGCGCCGGTGGCGGCGGCCGAGACGCCGAGCCGCCGGGCCGTCTGCAGGCGGGCGGGGTTGACGTCGACGACGTCCACGCTCGCCGCGCCGGTCCGCTTGGCCAGCTCCAGCATCATCAGGCCCATCGTCCCGGAGCCGTAGATCAGGACGTGGGCGCCCAGGCGCGCGCGCAGGACGTCGTAGCCGCGCACCGCGCAGGACAGCGGTTCCACCAGGGCCGCGTCCTGGGTGCGCACGTGCTCGGGCAGCTTCACGCAGTTGGCGACGGGCGCCACCGCGTATCGGGCCGCCCCGCCGGGCGTCGTCACGCCGATCGCGGCCCACCGCTCGCACAGGTTGTTGTGGCCCGTACGGCAGTAGCGGCACTCGTGGCAGTACAGGGAGGGGTCGACGGCCACCCGGTCGCCGACGGCCAGCTCCGTGACCTGCGTGCCGACGCCGACCACCTCGCCGGCGAACTCGTGGCCCGGCACGATCGGCAGCCGGGGCGCGAACTCGCCCTGGAGGATGTGCAGGTCCGTGCCGCACAGCCCGCAGGCCGCCACCTCGACGACGACCTCGCGGGGGCCCGGCGTCGGGTCGGGGACCTCGGACACCACGGCCTTGCCCACGGACTCGATGACGGCGGCCTTCATTTCACGGCTCCCAACGACAGGCCCTGGACCAGTTTGTCCTGGGCGGCGAACCCCGCCGCGAGCACCGGCAGGGAGATGACGAGCGACGCGGCGCACACCTTCGCCAGGAACAGGCCCTGGCTGGTGATGAAGCCGGTCAGGAAGACGGGGGCGGTCTCGGCGACCACGCCCGTGAGCACACGGGCGAACAGCAGCTCGTTCCAGCTGAAGATAAAGCAGATCAGGGCCGTCGCCGCGATGCCCGGCAGGGCGATGGGGGCGACCACGCGGGTGAGGACCGTCGGCAGCCGCGCGCCGTCCACCCGCGCCGCCTCGATCACCGCGACCGGCACCTCGGCGAGGAAGGACTGCATCATCCACACCGCGATCGGCAGGTTCATGGAGGTGTACAGGACGACCAGCAGCCAGATGTTGTCCAGCAGGCCGGCGTTCTTGGCGAAGAGGTAGAGCGGCAGCAGGCCCGCCACGGCCGGCAGCATCTTCGTGGACAGGAAGAAGAACAGCACGTCCGTCCACTTGCGGACGCGGCGGATGGACAGCGCGTAGGCGGCCGGCAGCGCGAGCAGCAGGACCAGCAGCGTCGACGCCACCGACGCCACGGTGGAGTTGATCAGCGCGGGCCAGGGGCTGGCGCCGCCGGAGACGCCGAAGAACTCGCGGTAGCCGTCCAGGGTGAGGGCGGCGGTGAAGGAGGGCGGGTTGGTGGCCGCGTCCGCCTCCGAGTGGAAGGACGTCAGCGCCATCCAGGCGATGGGCAGGAAGAACCCGATCCCGGCCAGCCAGGCCAGCAGGCCCGGCCCGGTGCGGCGTACGGCGTTCACGCGCGGGACACCTCCTCGCGGAAGAGGGACGACACGACGCGCAGCGCGAAGGTCGCGATGACGAGCGAGCCGAGCACCACCAGGACGCCCGCCGCGGAGGCGAGGCCGTTCTCGTGGGCCTGGTAGAAGCTCTGGTAGACGGTGTAGGGCAGGTTGGCGGTGCCCAGGCCGCCGGACGTGATCGTGAAGACCGCGTCGAAGTTCTGGACGATGTAGATCGAGCCGAGCAGGGCGCCGAGTTCGAGGTAGCGGCGCAGGTGCGGCAGGGTGAGGTGGCGGAAGACCTGCCAGTCGCTCGCGCCGTCCACCCGCGCGGCCTCGATCTGCTGCGGGTCCCGGCTCTGCAGCCCGGCCAGCAGGATGAGCATCATGAACGGGGTCCACTGCCAGACGAGGGACGCCTCGACGGCGAGCAGCGGGGTGGTCGAGACCCAGTCCGGCTGCGGGCCGCCGACGTAGCTCAGCAGGCCGTTCAGCAGGCCGTACTCGGGGTTGTACAGCACGTGCTTCCAGAGCAGCGCGGCCGCGACCGGGACCACCAGGAACGGGGCGATCAGCAGGGTGCGCACCACGCCCCGGCCCTTGAAGCGGCGGTCCAGGAGCAGGGCCAGCAGCAGGCCCAGGACGAGGCTGACGAGCACCACCGTCGCGGTGAGCAGGATCGTCGTCCCGACCGACTGGCGCAGGTCCGCGTCGGTGAGGACCTGGCGGTAGTTGTCCAGGCCGGCGAAGCGCCGGGCGTCGGGGTAGAGGCTGTTCCAGTCGAAGAAGGAGATCACCAGCGTGGCCACGAAGGGCAGCTGGGTGACGGCGATCATGAAGATCAGGGCGGGCAGGAGCGGGGCCCGCGTCGCCCAGGCGCGCAGTCCCGCGTCCGGGCGGCGGCCCGCGGTGCGCAGCTCGGGGGCGGTCACGGGGGCCGTGGTCGTGGCGGTCATCGTCCCTCGTACTCCTCGGAGATGCGCTCGGCGAGCTGCTGGGACTTCCTCAGGGCCGTCTCGACGGACTGGCGGCCGGCGATGGCCGCGCTGATCTCCTGGGAGACCTGGGTGCCGAGGTCGGTGAACTCGGGGATGCCGACGAACTGGATGCCGGGCGCGGGGCGCGGCTGGACCCCGGGGTCGTTCGGCCGGGCCTGTTCGATGGCCCGCTTGGTCATCTCCTGGAAGGCGGCGGCCTCCGCGCGGTAGGCGGGGTTGGCGTACGTCGACGCGCGCTTGCCGGCCGGGACGCTGGACCAGCCGACCCGGTCGCCGACGAGCTGCTCGTACTCCTTGCCCGACGCCCAGGAGACGAACCGCCAGGCCTTGTCGGGGTTGCGGGAGGCCTTCTGGATGCCCCAGGCCCAGGTGTAGAGCCAGCCGGAGGACTCGGTCTTCTCGACGGGGGCGGGGGCGTAGCCGACCTTGCCCCGGACGGGGGAGCCGTCCGCCTCCAGGGAGCCGGCGGCGGAGGTGGCGTCGTACCACATGGCGACCTTGCCCTGGGTCATGTTGTTCAGGCACTCGGCGAAGCCGGACTGGGCGGCGCCGGACTCGCCGTGCTCGCGGACCAGGTCGACGTAGAACTTCGTCGCCTTCTCGAACTCGGGGGAGTCGAGCCGGGCCTTCCAGTCCTGGTCGAACCAGGTGCCGCCGAAGGTGTTGACGACGGTCGTCAGCGGGGCCATCACCTCGCCCCAGCCGGGCAGGCCGCGCAGACAGATGCCCTTCATGCCGGGTTCGGCGCCGTCCACCTCGGCGGCGAGGTCGGCGACCTGCCGCCAGGTGGGGCGCGCGGGCATGGTCAGGCCCTCCTTCTCGAACACGTCCTTGCGGTACATCAGGAAGGACGACTCGCCGTAGAAGGGCTGGCCGTAGAGCCGGCCGTCCTCGGCGGTGAGGGACTGCCGCATCGGCTTGAGGACGTCCTGCTCGTCGTAGGCCGGGTCCTTCGCGATGTACGCGTCCATCTCGTGCAGCCAGCCGTTGCGGGCGTAGATCGGTATCTCGTAGTTGGACAGGGTGGCGACGTCGTACTGGCCGGCCTGGTTGGCGAAGTCCTGGCTGATCTTGTCGCGGACGTCGTTCTCCGGCAGGACCGTGAAGTTGACCTCGATGCCGGTCTCTTCGGTGAAGTGGGCGGCGGTGAGCTTCTGGAGCTCGACCATCTGGGGGTTGTTGACCATCAGGACGTTGATCGAGTCGCCGCCCGACCCGGCCCCGCCCGCGCCGACCCAGCAGCCGGTGAGCAGCGGGGCGAGCAGCGTCCCTGCGGCGGCCGCGGCGAGCGTGGCTCGCGGTGGCCGTCGTCGGCTCTGGGTTCGCATGGATCGCTCCTGGATGTATGGGGAGATAAGGGACACCGTCGAGCGTGGGGGGACCCGACGGGGACGTGGGGCGGTGGGTCAGACCCGGACGACCTGCGGCCCGAGCAGGCTGTAGCGGTGGGCCTCGGCGGCCGGGAGCAGCGTGCTGGTCACGATCGCCTCCAGCGCGCCGACCTCGGCGAACCGGCAGAAGCTGACCGCGCCGAACTTGGTGTGCACGCCCGCGAAGACCGTGCGGCGCGCCGCACGCAGGGCCTGCGCCTTCACCTCGCCGACCGCCGGGTCGGGCGTGGTCAGGCCGTACTCGCGCGAGATGCCGTTGGCCCCGATGAACGCGAGGTCGATGACGAACCCGGCCAGCATCTTCGTCGTCCAGTGGTCGACGGTGGCGAGGGTGCCGGCGCGGACCCGGCCGCCGAGCAGCAGGACGGTGGTGTGCTCGGCCCCGGCGAGCGCGCCCGCGACCGGCAGGGACGCGGTGACCACCGTCAGCGGACGGTCGCGGGGCAGCGCCTCGGCGATGAGCTGCGGGGTGTAGCCCTCGTCGACGAAGACCGTCTCGGCGTCCCCGAGCAGCTCGGCCGCGGCGGACGCGATCCGGCGCTTCTCGGGCACGTGACTGGTGGCGCGGAAGGCGAGCGTCGTCTCGAAGCCGGCGCTCTCCACCGGGTAGGCGCCGCCGTGGGTGCGGCGCACCAGGCCGTGGTCCTCCAGGACGCGCAGGTCCCGGCGGACGGTCTCCTTGGCCACGCCCAGGTCGGCGGCGAGCGCGGTGACGTCGACCGAGCCGGTGGCGCGTGCGACGCGCACGATCTCCCGCTGGCGCTCTTCCGCCGTCCTGATCGTCATGCCCGACACCTGCCTCGCCGCTGCTCTGCCCGTTCGGGCCCGGTGGGACCCACGGGGGAATTTCTACAGCGGGCGTGCGGTGCTGACCAGGCCTGTTGCGGGCGCGATGCTGCCCGTTTGGGCCCGCTTCGGGCAGGACGGGCCCGGCGCGGACCTGCGCCGGTGCGGGGCGGAACGGGAGAACGGGCAGCGGCGGTGCCCGAATGCGGCGGCGGGCGGGCCCGTTCGGTGCCCGCCCGCCGTGCACGGCGTCGTGTTCCGGTCAGTACGGCCAGATCGGCGGGTCGGTCACGAAGTGGCCGCCCAGGCAGGCGTGCGCCGGGTTGCCGGGGTCGAGGTCCCCCTGCTCGGCGATCAGCTTCTCGGCGTACGGCTCGGAGTCGTCCTGCGGGTCGTAGCCGATCGCCCGCGCGGTCGTCAGGTCCCACCACAGCCGGGTGTTGGCGGAGGAGCCGTAGACGACGGTGTGGCCGACGTCGTCGGCGGTCAGGGCGGCGTGGAAGAGGCGGGCGCCGTCGGCGGGGCTCATCCACACCGAGAGCATGCGCACGCTGGTCGGCTCGGGGAAGCAGGAGCCGATGCGCACGGAGACGGTCTCCAGGCCGTGCTTGTCCCAGTAGAACTGGGCGAGGTCCTCGCCGAAGGACTTGGACAGGCCGTAGAAGGTGTCCGGGCGGCGCGGGGTGTCGATCGGGATGAGGGGGTCGTCGCCCCGGGGGCGCGGGGTGTAGCCGACCGCGTGGTTGGAGGAGGCGAAGACGATCCGCCGGACGCCCTCCTCGCGGGCGGCCTCGTAGAGGTGGTAGGTGCCCTCGATGTTCGCCCTCAGGATCTTCTCGAAGGGGGCTTCCAGGGAGATGCCCGCGAGGTGGATGATCGCGTCGACGCCCCGCACGGCCTCGCGCACGGCCTCCTTGTCGGCGAGGTCGGCGACGATCGCGTCCGGCTCGCCCTCGATCGGGCGCAGGTCGAGCAGCCGCAGCTCGTAGCCGAGGCCGGGGAGCAGGTCCCGCATCAGGGTGCCGAGTCCGCCGGCGGCGCCGGTGAGCAGAACGGTGCGGGGAGCGGGCATCCTCGGGTCTCCTTGGATCGGCGGCGGGCGGCGCACGGGCCGCGGTGCGCGGGCTGCGCGGCCGGCGCGCGGGCACGTACGGACGGCTGTGCACAAGGGCGCACCGCATTCATATGCGTGGACACGCTAAGGAGCCGGGGCGGGACCCGTCAAGGGGGTCGCGCGCGCGGGAAATCCGCTGGTGTGTTGGGGGTTGACCGGGTTGACCGGCCTCAGGGTGGCCCTCTAGCGTGAGCGTGTTCAGAAATGTAGACGCAGATCATGGATATGGAACCGGGAGTGCCCGTGACGTCAGCCTCTCTCGCCGCTCGACTCCGCATCCCCAGCGGGCCGCTGTTCTTCCCGGTCACCGCCTACGGCCCCGACGGCTCCGTCGACCTCGACACCTACCGCACGCACGTCCGGCGCGGCGTGGAGGCCGGCGCCGCCGCCGTGTTCGCCTGCTGCGGCACCGGGGAGTTCCACGCCCTGGCCCCCGAGGAGTTCCAGGCGTGCGTCGGGGCGGCCGTGGAGGCGGCCGAGGGACGCGTCCCGGTCGTCGCGGGCGCCGGGTACGGCACCGCCCTCGCCGTCCGCTACGCCCGGCTCGCCGAGGCGGCCGGCGCGGACGGGCTGCTCGCGATGCCGCCGTACCTCGTCGTCGCCGCGCAGGAGGGGCTGCTGCGGCACTACCGGGAGGTGGCCGCCGCGACCTCCCTGCCCGTCGTCGTCTACCAGCGCGACAACGCCGTCTTCACCCCCGGGAGCGTCGTCGAACTCGCCCGCACGGAAGGCGTCATCGGCCTCAAGGACGGGCTCGGCGACCTGGACCTCATGCAGCGGATCGTCAGCGCCGTGCGCACCGAGGTCCCGGGCGACTTCCTCTACTTCAACGGGCTGCCGACCGCGGAGCAGACCCAGCTCGCCTACCGGGGCATCGGCATCACGCTGTACTCCTCCGCCGTGTTCTGCTTCGCGCCCGAGATCGCCGTCGCCTTCCACAAGGCGCTCGAAACCGGCGACCGGGCCACCGCGGACCGCCTGCTGGACGGCTTCTACCGGCCCTTCGTCGACCTGCGCGCCCAGGGCCGCGGCTACGCCGTCTCCCTGGTGAAGGCCGGGGTGCGGCTGCGCGGGCTCGACGTGGGCGAGGTGCGGCCCCCGCTGCACGAGCCGGCCGGGGATCATGTCAAGCAGCTCGCTCAGCTGATCGAGCGCGGCCACGCGCTGCTCGAGGAGGACATGTGAAGGCGTCGGCATTCGTCTACCCCTGGGACGTCGTCGGGGACCCGGAGGCACCCGCGCGGATCGCCGCGCTCGGAGTGGAGCAGGTGACGCTGGCCGCCGCCTACCACTCCACGCGCGCCCTCACGCCCCGCCACCCGCGCCACCGCGTGGTCACCGCCGAGTACGCCGCCGTGCTCTACCCGGCGGACGACGCCCGCTGGCGCGGCCGGGAGCTGCGCCCCCACGCGGCCGGCGACTGGGCGCCCGGCGACGCCTTCGGCACGGCGGCCGGCGCGCTCGCGGACGCCGGCCTGGAGGTGCACACCTGGGTGGTGCTCGCCCACAACTCCCGGCTGGGCGCCGAGCATCCGCACACCTCCGTCGTCAACGCCTACGGCGACCGCTACCCCTGGGCGCCGTGCATCGCGCAGCCCGCCACGCGCGCCTACCTCACCGACCTGGCGGCGGAGGCGGCCGTCCGCCCCGGGGCGCGCGGCACGGAACTGGAGTCCCTCGGCTGGTACGGGTTCCCGCACCTGCACGCCCACGACAAGACCGGCGGGGTCGGCCTCGGCGACGCCGGGCAGTACCTGATGGCGCTGTGCTTCTGCCCGGACTGCCGGCAGGGGTACGGACGGCACGGCCTGGACGCCGGCGACCTGGCCGCCGCCGTCCGCGCCGCACTGGAACCGGTGTGGCGGGGCGCGCCCTCCGACGGGGGCTGGCCGGGGGTGGAGAAGCTCCTCGGCGAGGAGACCGCCGCCGCCACGCGCGCGTGGCGGGACGACACCGCCCGCACGCTCCAGGAGGCGGCCGTCCGCGCGGTGCGCGAGGCCGCGCCCGACGGCTTCCAGGTGCTGCTGCACGCCGACCCGGTCTCCTACCACTGCGGCGCCAACGCCGGTGTCGACCCCGCGCACGTCCTGTCCGTCGCGGACGGCGTCGTCGTGCCCTGCGCGGGCGGCCCGGGCCTGCTGGAGCCGTTCGCCGGGCAGGGCCGCGCGGACGCCGTCGTCGCCGCCAACTTCACCGTCGTCTCCGGGATGGGCGGCAGCCCCGGCACGCTCGCGGCGGACGCGCGGCGGGCCCGGGAGCGGGGCGCCACCGAACTGCGGCTGTATCACGCGGGGCTGGCGTCCGACGGAGACCTGGAGGCGGTGCGGGCGGCACTCGCCGCGCTCTGAGACCCGCGCAGCAGCGGGACCGCCGTCACCAGCAGGGCCGCGCCGAGCACCGGCAGCACGAGCCGGTGACCGGCCGACGCGACCAGGGCGGCGCCGGCGGCCAGCCCGACGGCGTTCGGGCCGAACACCAGGGTGTGGGCGGTGGCCGTGACCCGGCCCAGCAGCGGCCCGGGCGTCTCGCGCTGCACGGCGGTCAGCACGGCGATCGGCACGGCCGGCAGTCCGGCCCCGACCGCCGCGCCGCAGGCGAGGGCCACCGGCACGGACGGCACCGCCCGCAGCGCCACGGCCACGGCCGTCAGCGCGATGCCGCACGCCGCGTACCGCCGTTCCCCCAGGCGCCGCAGGGCCGGCCCGGCGCACAGCCCGGCCGCCACGGACCCCGCGCCCTGCACGGCGTACAGGACCCCCGCGAACGCGGGGGAGCGGCCGAGGCCGTCGACGACGGCGTAGAGCAGGGCCCCGTTGACGCCGGTGAGGAGCATCGTGGCGCCACCGGCCAGGACCAGCGGCCGCAGGACGGGATGCCGCCACAGGTGGCGGGCGCCCTCGGTGATCTCCCGCCGCCGGCCGCCCGCCGCCGGCCCGGGCCGCTCCTCCCGCACGCGCAGCAGCGCGTACAGGCCGGCGGCCAGCACGAAGGTGCCCGCGTCCAGCAGGGCCACGCCCGCCGCGCCGCACGCCGCGTAGAGGCCCGCGCCCGCGAGCGGGGCCAGCAGCTTCACGCCCTCGGCGGCGGTCGTGCGCAGCCCGTTCACCTCGCCGAGCAGGGCGCCGTCGACGGCGGTGGCGACCGGCGCCGACTCGGCCGCGTCCTGGACGGTGCCGGCCGCCCCGTACAGGCACAGCACGGCGAGCACGAGCCACACGCCGTCCGGGGAGCCGACGGCGAGGAGGGGGAGCAGCAGGACGGCCGTCAGCAGGTTCACGCCGATCAGGAGCGGCCTGCGGCGGACGCGGTCGGCGAGGGGGCCGAGCAGCGGACCGGCCGGCACCGGCGCCCACGTCGCGAGCAGGCACAGCGCGGCCAGCCCGTCGGAGCCGGTGAGGTCCTTGACCCACACGCCGGACACCAGCCACAGCGCGGACGTGCCGAAGCCGGAGACCACCGCGGCGAGCAGGCACAACCTCGCGTCACGGTCGCGCAGCACGCGCACCAGGGTCCGGCCCTTCCCGGTTCGAGTGTTCGTCATGCCGGGCCATCGTGCGGCTGAGGACCCGGCGCGGGGATCGGGCGGATTCCCTATGTCCGGGCGCCCCGGCCGATGAGTTCCGCGGGCGCCGTCGGTCCACCCCGTGAGCACTCCCGAAGGAGCAGCGGATGACCGACACGACCGGCACCACCCTCGACCTCGGACCGCAGGCGGCGGTCGTGGCCCGCCTCGCCGGGGCCGTCGCCGACACGCAACTGGCGCACGCCACGCCCTGCCCGCGGTACGCGGTACGCCACCTGCTCGGCCACCTCGCCGGGCTGGCCGCCGCCTTCCGCGACGCCGGACGCAAGGAGCCGGGCCCGACGACCGACACCGATCCGGGCGCCGTCGTCCCGGACGTCGCGCCCGGCTGGCGCGAGGACCTGCCCGGCACCCTGGACGAACTGGCCGAGGCCTGGCGGGACCCGGCCGCCTGGACCGGCACGACCCGCGCCGGGGGCGTGGACCTGCCCGGCGAGGTGGCCGGCCTCGTCGCGACCGGCGAACTCGTCCTGCACGGCTGGGACCTGGCCCGCGCGACCGGCCAGGCCTACGACCCCGACCCGGCCGCCCTGCGGGCCTGCCACGCCTTCCTCGCCGCCTCCGCGGACGACCCCGGCCGGGACGGCGTCTTCGGCCCCGTCGTCCCGGTTCCGCCCGACGCGCCCCTGCTGGACCGGGCGCTGGGGCTGAGCGGGCGCGACCCGGGGTGGACGCCGCGGGGGTAGGAACACGAACCGGACGCCCTGGTCGGCTTCGACGGCCTGCCGGCGTGTCCCGTCGCGCGGGGCGGGTCCCCCGGCCCGGCCGCCCTCACGCTCCCGGGCGCCGGTGGCGTCCCTGCCCGGGAGGATCGGGGAGGTCACCTGCGGACCGCCCGGCGAGCGGTGGCGGCGGCACGCCGGCGACACCGGCTTCCCGGCGGCCTGGCCGCGGCACCCGGAGTTCCCCCCGCCCGGACGACCCGGTACGCCACCCGGGCGGCACCCCGCCCGTACCCTCCCCGCATGATCGACGACTTCTCCCTCACCGTGCTCGGCACCGCCTCCCCGCACCCCGCTCCCGACCGGCCCTGCTCCGGCTACCTGCTGCGCGGCGGCGGGGCCGAGGTATGGGTGGACGCCGGGCCCGGGACGTTCGCGGAATTGCAGCGGCACACGGATCCCGCGCGGCTGAGCGCCGTGTGGATCTCCCATCTGCACGCCGACCACAGTGCCGACCTGCTCTCCGCCGTGTACGGCCTCGCGTACGGCGGACTCACCCCGCCCGCGCCCGTCCCCGTCTACGCCCCGGCCGACTGCGCGCAGCGCCTCGCCGGGTTCCTCGGCCGGCCGGTCCCCGGCTTCCCGGGCGGCATCCTCGACCTGAGACCCCTGGCCGACGGGCACACCGCCCGGCACGGCGGCCTGCTCCTGACCGCCCGCGCCGTCGTGCACGACGTCGAGGCGTACGGGCTGCGCGCCACGTGCGCGGGGCGGGTGCTCGCCTACTCCGGGGACAGCGGACCCTGCGCCGCGCTGACCGCACTGGCCCGGGACGCCGACCTGTTCCTGTGCGAGGCCGACATCGACGCGCATCACGAAGGCGAACAGGTCCACCTGACCCCGGAGGACGCCGGCGCCGCGGCCCGCGCGGCGGGGGTGCGGGAACTGCTCGTCACGCACGTCGGGCCCACCCTCGACCGGGAGGCGGCGACCGCCCGCGCCGCCGCCGTCTTCGGCGGCCCGACCACCGCCGCCCGGGAGGGGATCACCCGGCGGGTGTGAACGGCAACCACAACTTCCTCGGTCAGAAGCATTGACGAAACACAAGGGCGCTCCTACGGTCATCGCGTCGTACTTCGTACGTCATATATGAGACGCGATACGCGACATCAGATACGCGACCGGACCCCCGTGGGTCCGCCCCGCTGATGCGATCCACGAGATCCGAGAGGCGCGCATGACCTCTGTGCCCACGCCGATCCCCTCCCGCACGCAGTACGTGCTGGAGGAGATCAAACGCCGCATCCTGACCGGGCGGTTGACGCCGGGCCAGGCCCTGGTCGAGACCGAACTCGCCGCGCAGTTCGGGGTGTCCAAGACCCCGGTGCGCGAGGCGCTCAAGACCCTGGCCGGCACCGGACTGGTCGTGATGAGCCAGTACAAGGGCGTCACGGTGCGCATGGTGGACGCGGACATGGCGCGCGAGGTCTACGACGTGCGGCTGCTGCTGGAGCCCGAGGCGCTCAGGCGCGCCGTGCGCCGCGGCGCCTCCCTGGACGCCGCGCGGGACGCGCTGACCCGGGCCGACGAGGCCACCGACACCGCCGAACGCTCCCTCGCCAACCGGGAGTTCCACCGCGCCCTGTACCTGCCGTGCGGCAACCCGCTGCTCGGCCGGATGCTCGACGAGGTCCGCGACCAGGCCGCCCTCGTCTCCGCCGTCGCCTGGGCCGCCGACCCCTCCTGGGAGCGGGAGGCCAGCGAGCACCGGGACATCCTGCGGCTGGCCCTCGGCGGGGACGCGGACGGCGCGGCACGCGCCCTGTACGCCCACATCGCGTCGTTCGTCGAGCGGGCCTTCCCCTCCGCGGAGGACGGGGCCCAGAAAGAGGACGGTCTGGCATGACAACGACGTTCGAGTCCCAGCGGGCGGCCCTGGCCGACGTGGTGGCCATCCCGGTGACCCCGTTCGCCGCGGACGGCTCCGTCGAGCGGGACACCTACCGGACCCTGCTGCGCCGCCTCCTCGACGGCGGCATCACCACCCTCACCCCCAACGGCAACACCGGCGAGTTCTACGCCCTCACGCCCGAGGAGCGCCGCCTGGTCACCGAGCTGACCGTCGAGGAGGCCGGCGACCGCGCCGCGATCCTGGTCGGGGTCGGGCACGACGTGCCGACCGCGGTGGCCTCCGCCCGGCACGCCCGCGAGCTCGGCGCGCAGATGGTGATGGTCCACCAGCCCGTGCACCCCTACGTCTCCCAGGCCGGCTGGGTCGACTACCACCGGGCCATTGCCGAGGCCGTGCCCGAGCTGGGCGTCGTCCCCTACGTCCGCAACGCGCAGCTCACCGGCGCCCGCCTCGCCGAACTCGCCGACGCCTGCCCCAACGTCGTCGGCGTGAAGTACGCCGTGCCGGACGCGGCGAAGTTCGCCGCCTTCGCGCGGGACGCCGGCCTGGACCGGTTCGTCTGGGTCGCCGGGCTCGCCGAGCCGTACGCACCCTCCTACTTCTCCGCGGGCGCCACCGGCTTCACCTCGGGCCTGGTCAACGTCGCCCCGGCCGTCTCGCGCAACATGATCGACGCGCTGCGCTCCGGCGACTACCCGGCCGCCATGAAGGTCTGGGAGCAGATCCGCCGCTTCGAGGAGCTGCGCGCCGCCAACGGCTCCGCCAACAACGTCACCGTCGTCAAGGAGGCCCTCGCCTCGCTGGGACTGTGCCGCCGCGAGGTCCGCCCGCCGAGCAAGCCGCTGCCCGAGGCGGAGCGCGCCGAGGTCGCCGCCATAGCCGCCGGGTGGTCCGCATGACCGGTGCCACCCCGCCGCGCAAGCGGCCCGAGGAGCTCCGGAGCCACCAGTGGTACGGCACGGAGGGCCTGCGGTCCTTCAGCCACCGGGCCCGCACCCGCCAGCTCGGTTACCTGCCCGAGGAGCACCTGGGCAAGCCGGTCGTCGCGATCCTCAACACCTGGTCCGACATCAACCCCTGCCACGTGCACCTGCGGGACCGCGCGCAGGCCGTGAAGCGGGGCGTGTGGCAGGCCGGGGGGTTCCCGCTGGAGTTCCCGGTCGCCACGCTCAGCGAGACCTACCAGAAGCCCACCCCCATGCTCTACCGCAACCTCCTCGCGATGGAGACCGAGGAGCTGCTGCGGTCGTACCCGATCGACGGGGCCGTGCTGATGGGCGGCTGCGACAAGTCCACGCCCGCCCTGCTCATGGGGGCGGCCAGCGTCGACCTGCCGACCGTGTTCGTGCCCGCCGGGCCGATGCTGCCGGGCCACTGGCGCAACGAGGTGCTCGGCTCCGGCACCGACATGTGGAAGTACTGGGACGACCGGCGCGCCGGCCTCATCGGCGACTGCGAGATGCAGGAGCTGGAGAGCGGCCTGGCCCGCTCGCCCGGCCACTGCATGACCATGGGCACGGCCTCCACGCTCACCGCCGCCGCCGAGGCGCTCGGCGTGACCGTCCCCGGCGCCTCCAGCATCCCGGCCGTCGACTCCGGGCACGACCGGATGGCCGCCAAGGCGGGCATGACGATCGTCGACCTGGTCCACCGGGGCCGGACCCTGAGCGACATCCTGACGGCCGAGGCCTTCGAGGACGCCGTGACGACCGTCCTCGGGCTGGGCGGCTCCACCAACGCCGTGATCCACCTGATCGCCATGGCGGGCCGCGCGGGCGTGCGGCTCACCCTCGACGACTTCGACCGCATCGCCCGCACGGTCCCGGTGCTGGCCAACGTACGGCCCGGCGGACAGACGTACCTCATGGAGGACTTCCACTTCGCGGGCGGCCTGCCCGGGTTCCTCTCCCGGATCCCGGACCTGCTCCACCTGGAGCGGCCCACCGTCTCGCACGACACCATGCGCGAGCAGCTCGACGGCGCCCGCGTCCACAACGACGACGTCATCCGGCCCCGGGAGAACCCGGTCGCGCGCGAGGGCGGGGTCGCGGTGCTGCGCGGCAACCTCTGCCCGGACGGCGCGGTCATCAAGCACATCGCCGCCGAGCCGCACCTGCTCAAGCACACCGGTCCCGCGGTCGTCTTCGACGACTACAGGACCATGCAGCGCACCATCAACGACCCGTCGCTCGGCATCACCGCCGACCACGTGCTGGTGCTGCGCAACGCCGGCCCCAAGGGCGGCCCGGGCATGCCCGAGTACGGCATGCTGCCCCTCCCCGACCACCTGCTCAAGCAGGGCGTGCGGGACATGGTCCGGATCTCCGACGCCCGCATGAGCGGCACGAGCTACGGCGCGTGCGTGCTGCACGTCGCGCCCGAGTCGTACGTCGGCGGACCGCTGGCGCTGGTGCGCAGCGGAGACCTCATCACCCTGGACGTCGAGGCCCGCAGCCTCCACCTCCACGTGGACGACGAGGAGCTCCGGCGGCGCAGGGCGGCCTGGACACCGCCGCCCACCCGGTACGAGCGGGGCTACGGCGCGCTCTACAACGAGCAGATCACGCAGGCCGACACCGGCTGCGACTTCGAGTTCCTCGCCCGGCCCGGCCGGGTGCAGGACCCGTACGCGGGCTGACCCCGCATCCGCCGCGCCCTCCCGGCGCGGCTCCCTGGACAAGAAGAAAGCGCTTCACCCAGCTCGCGAACGCACGACGTACCAGAAACGGAGAACAGTCATGGCCCAAGCCGCAGCCGTGGCGAAACCGCCCGCGCCACCGAGGCGGCGCCGTGCCTCCGCCACCCCGCGCAGGCTTCCCTACCTGCTGATCGCCCCGGCCGCCCTGCTCATGCTGGGCTTCATCGCCTACCCGGTGATCAGCGTCTTCTACTACAGCCTGCAGCACTACAACCCCACCAAGCCGTGGCGCAACGGCTACGCGGGCTTCGAGAACTTCACGGAGATCTTCACCGCGGACCCGCTGTTCTGGGACACCCTGGTCTTCAGCGCCAAGTGGGTCTTCGTCGAGGTCGGCCTCCAGCTCCTGTTCGGCCTCGCGCTCGCGCTCATCGTCAACCAGACCTTCGTGGGAAGGGCGCTGGGACGCGCCCTGGTCTTCTCCCCGTGGGCCGTCTCCGGCGTGCTGACCTCCGCGATCTGGGTGCTGCTGTACAACTCCCAGACCGGCATCACCCGCTACCTCGCCGACCTCGGCATCGGCTCGTACGGCACCAGCTGGCTGTCGGACACCTCCACCGTGTTCCCGGCGGCGATCGTCGCCGACCTGTGGCGCGGCGTGCCCTTCTTCGCGATCCTCATCCTCGCCGACCTCCAGTCCGTCTCGAAGGACCTGTACGAGGCCGCCGAGGTCGACGGGGCGAGCCGGATCAAGCAGTTCTGGCACATCACGCTGCCCCACCTGAAGGACGCCATCATCCTGTCCACGCTGCTGCGCGCGGTGTGGGAGTTCAACAACGTCGACCTGCTCTACACGCTGACCGGCGGTGGACCCGCGGGCGAGACCACGACCCTGCCGCTGTACATCGCCAACACCTCCGTCGAGTCCCACAACTTCGGTTACGCGTCGGCCCTCACCACGGTCGCGTTCGTGATCCTGCTCTTCTGCTCGATGGTCTACCTGCGGCTGAGCAAGTTCGGAGGCGACAAGTGATCACCAAAGAGGCCACCGTGCCCGCCCCGGCGCCCGCGCCCGCCGTCCCCGAACCGCCGCGGCCGGCGCGCGGCCGCCGCCGCGCCTGGGACGAGGCCCCCCGCTGGCAGATCTACCTGCCGCTCTCCGTCTACCTCGTCTTCACCCTGATCCCGTTCTACTGGATCCTGCTGTTCGCCCTGCGCCCGGCCGGCTCGACCTCGCTGGTGCCCTGGCCGGTCACCTTCGACCACTTCGAGAAGGTGTGGACGGAGCGGTCCTTCGGCACCTTCTTCCAGAACAGCGTGCTCGTCGGCGTCGCCACCCTCGTGATGACGACGATCGTCGCGCTGGCCGGCGGCTACGCCCTCGCCCGGTTCGACTTCAAGGTCAAGCGGGCGTTCATGCTCGCCCTGCTGTGCTCCCAGTTCGTGCCGGGCGCGCTGCTGCTGGTCCCGCTGTTCGAGATCTTCGCCGAACTCCAGATGATCAACTCGCTGGTCAGCGTCATCATCGCCGAGACGGTCTTCCAGCTGCCGCTGTCGATGATCCTGATCAGCAACTTCATCAAGAACGTGCCGTACTCCCTGGAGGAGGCCGCCTGGGTCGACGGCTGCAACCGCCTGACGGCCTTCCGGATCGTCGTGCTGCCGCTGCTGCGGCCCGGCCTGATCGCCGTCGGCTCCTTCGCCTTCGTGCACTCCTGGAACCACTTCCTGTTCGCCCTGATGTTCCTCAACAACCAGGAGAAGCAGACCATCCCGGTCGGCCTGAACACCCTGATGAGCGCGGACAGCGTCGACCTGGGCGCGCTCGCCGCCGGCGGCATCATCGCGGCCGTCCCGGTCGTGCTCGTCTTCGCCTTCATCCAGAAGTGGCTGATCACCGGGTTCAGCGCGGGGGCGGTGAAGGGATGAGGGTCCGTCACCTCGCGTCGGCCGCCGCGCTGCTGGGCGCGCTCTGCGTCCCCGCGCAGGCCCAGGCGCGCGACATCGGCCGCGACACCCTGCCCGCGCACGACGGCTGGGCCGCCCACGGCACCGGCACCACCGGCGGCGCCGCGGCCGACGACGCCCACGTGTACACCGTCACCGACCGGGCCGGGCTCGTCCGCGCCCTCGACGGCGGCAGCGACACCCCGAAGATCATCAAGATCGCCGGGACCGTCGACGCCAACACCGACGACGACGGCGGGCGCCTCGACTGCGCCGACTACGCCACCGGTGGCTACGACCTGAAGAAGTACCTCGCCGCCTACGACCCCCGCACCTGGGGCACGGCCCGGCCCAGCGGCCCCCAGGAGGAGGCCCGCCGGGCGTCGGCGGCCCGGCAGGCCGAGCGCGTCGAACTGGCCGTCGGCTCCCACACCACGCTCGTCGGCCTCGGTTCCTCCGCCGTCCTGAAGGGCGCGAGCCTGCGGGTCGACGGCGCGCACAACGTCATCGTCCGCAACCTCGACCTGCGCGACGCCTACGACTGCTTCCCCGCCTGGCAGCCCAACACCGGCGGCCTCGGCGACTGGAAGGCGGCGTACGACAACCTCTGGCTGCGCGGCGCCACGCACGTCTGGGTCGACCACGTCACCGCCTCCGACCGGGGCCACCTCGACGAGGACGAACCCAGCTGCTTCGGCCGGAACTACCTGCGCCACGACGGCCTGCTGGACATCACCAACGGCTCGGACCTGGTGACGGTCTCCTGGAGCCGGTTCGCCGACCACGACAAGGCGATGCTCATCGGCAACAGCGACACGGCCACCGGCGACCGCGGCCGGCTGCGCGTCACCCTGCACCACAACGAGTTCGAGGCCGTCGTCCAGCGCGCCCCGCGCGTCCGCTTCGGCCAGGTGCACGTCTACAACAACCGCTACGTCGTCCCCGACGACGCCCACGACCACCGCTACGCGCTCGGCGTCTCCACCGAGTCCGCCGTGCACGCCGAGAACAACGCCTTCACCACCCCCGGCCACGTCGAGGCCGCCGACCTGGTGAAGAGCTGGAACGGCACCGCCCTGCACGCCACCGGCACCCTCTTCAACGGCTACCCGGTCGACCTGCTGGACATCCACAACGCCTACAACTCCGGCAGCGAACGCGACCTGACCGCCGACGTCGGCTGGACGCCCGCGCTGCACGGCCCGATCGACAGCGCCCGGCAGGCGGACCGCGAGGTCGCCCGCGGCGCGGGAGCCGGGAGGATCCGATGACCGCGAACGCCACCCCGCTGCCCGTCGTCCTCGCCGGCGCCCGCGGCCACGGCCGCTGGCACGTCGAGAACATCCGCCGCCTCCAGGACCGGGGCCTGGTCCGGCTCGCCGGCGTCTGCGAACTGACCCCCCTGAGCGAGGAGGAGCTGGCCGGCCTCGGCAGCCCCGAGCAGTCCGCCGACTTCGGCGCCCTGCTGGACTCCACCGGCGCCCGGATCGCCGTGATCTGCACGCCCATCCCGACCCACACCGACCTCGCGCTGACCGCCGCCCGCCGGGGCGTCCACCTCCTGCTGGAGAAGCCGCCCGCCCCCGGCTACGCCGAGTACCGCCGCATGGCCGACGGGGTCGCCGAGGCCGGGGTGGCCTGCCAGATCGGCTTCCAGTCGCTGGGCTCGCACGCCGTGCCCGCGATCCGCGAGCTGGTCGCCGAGGGCGCCGTCGGCCGGCTCGTCGGCATCGGCGGTGCCGGGGTCTGGGTGCGCGACGAGGCCTACTTCCGGCGGGCGCCCTGGGCGGGCCGCCGGCGGCTGAACGGCGTCGACGTCGTCGACGGCGCGCTGACCAACCCCCTCGCGCACGCCGTCGCCACCGCCCTCGCGCTCGGCGGCAGCACCCGCGCCGAGGACGTCACCGGCATCGAGACCGAGCTGCTGCGCGCCAACGCCATCGAGTCCGACGACACCTCCTGCGTCCGGATCGGCACCGCGCAGGGCCACCCGGTCACCGTCGCCGCGACCCTGTGCGCGGAGCGGGCCGACGAGCCGTACGTCCTGGTGCACGGTGACAGGGGGCGCATCACCTTCTGGTACAAGCAGGACCGCGTCCTGCTCCAGCGCGCCGGCCACGGCCCGGAGGAGACCGAGTACGGCCGCACCGACCTGCTGGAGAACCTCGTCGCCCACCTCACCACCGGCGCCGACCTGCTCGTCACCCCCGAGGACACCGGCGCCTTCATGCAGGTCGTGGAGGCGATCCGGCAGGCCCCCGACCCGGTGCCGCTGCCCGACGGCGCCTGGCGCCGGATCCCCGCCGAGAACCGCAGGGTCGTGCCCGGCGTCGACGGACTCGTCGCCGCGGCCGCCGACACCCTCTCCCTCTACTCCGAGCTGGGCGCCCCCTGGGCCCGCCCCGCGGCACACCGCCCGAAGGAGGTGAGCGCCCGATGAGCGGCGACGACACCGCCGTCCTGCGCGTCGCGGGCCGTCCGGTCGGCCGGTACGTCACCCGGCCCGAGCTCCCGGCGCGCCTGTCCCCGCGTCCCTACCTGCACCCCGTCACCACCCTGGCCGGCACGGCGGTCACCGAGCTGAGCCCCGCCGACCACGCACACCACCTCGGCGTCGGTGTCGCCGTTCCCGACGTCGAGGGGCACAACTTCTGGGGCGGCCGCACCTACGTGCGCGACCGGGGCCCCACCGAGCTGGACAACCACGGCTCGCAGCGCCACACCGGCTTCCAGCTGCGCGACCCCGACGGGTTCGTGGCGGAGCTGCGCTGGGTCGCCGCCGGGGCCGAGCTGCTGCGCGAGCGCCGCACGGTCGCCGCCACCGAACTCACCGGCACCGCCTGGGCGCTGGACTTCACCTTCTCCCTCACCAACGTCACGCCGGGCACGCTGACCATCGGCAGCCCGGCCACCAACGGGCGCCCCGGAGCGGCCTACGGCGGCTTCTTCTGGCGCGCCGCCAAGGAGGCCGGCGCCCCGGACGTCTTCACCCCCGACGCCGAGGGCGAGGCGGAGGTGCACGGCGGGCGCGCCGACTGGCTCGCGCTGGCGGGCTCCACGTGGACGCTGGTCTTCGCCGGGGCGACGGAGGCCACCCGCCGGGACCCGTGGTTCGTGCGCACCGCCGAGTACCCGGGCGTCGGCTCGTCGCTCGCGTCCGGGCAGCGGCTCGCCGTCCCGGCCGGCGACACCGTCGTACGGCGGATCGTCACCGTGGTCGCCGACGGCCGCCTGGACCGCGCCGCGGCCGCCGCCCTCGTCCGCAAGGCGGTGAGCGCGTGAGCGTCCGGCAGACCGACACCACCTACCGCAACCCGGTCCTGAACGCCGACTGGTCCGACCCGGACGTGGTCCGGGTCGGCGACGACTTCTACCTGACCGCCTCCAGCTTCGGCCGCGCCCCCGGCCTGCCGCTGCTGCACTCCCGCGACCTGGTCAACTGGACCCTGGTCGGACACGCCCTGGACCGCCTGGAACCGGCGGCCGCGTTCGACCGGCCGCGCCACGACTGCGGTGTCTGGGCCCCTTCCCTGCGCCACCACGACGGCCGCTTCTGGATCTTCTGGGGCGACCCGGACCACGGGATCTACCAGGTCAACGCGCCGGAGATCCGCGGTCCGTGGACCCGCCCGCACCTGCTGAAGGCGGGCAAGGGCCTGATCGACGCCTGCCCGCTGTGGGACGACGAGACCGGCGAGGCCTACCTGGTGCACGCCTGGGCCAAGTCCCGGTCGGGCGTCAAGAACCGCCTCACCGGCCACCGCATGCGCCCCGACGGCACCGCCCTGCTCGACGAGGGCAAGGTGATCGTCGACGCCGACCGCATCCCCGGCTGGTTCACCCTGGAGGGCCCCAAGCTCTACCGGCACGACGGCTGGTTCTGGATCCTCGCGCCCGCCGGGGGAGTGGAGACCGGCTGGCAGGGCGCCTTCCGCTCCCGCGACTTCTTCGGGCCCTACGAGGAGCGGATCGTCCTGGAGCAGAAGGACACCGACGTCAACGGCCCCCACCAGGGCGGCTGGGTGCGCACCCCGGCCGGCGAGGACTGGTTCCTGCACTTCCAGCAGCGCGGCGCCTACGGCCGGGTCGTCCACCTCCAGCCGATGCGCTGGGGAGCGGACGGCTGGCCGGTGCTCGGCGACGACGGCGCGCCCGTCACCGTCCACGAGCGGCCCGCCCTGCCGCCGCAGCCGCCGGCCGCGCCCGCCACCGACGACGACTTCCCCGGCGGCCGGTACGGACGCCAGTGGCAGTGGACGGCCAACCGGCAGGAGGGCTGGGCCACCCAGCACGCCGGGGACGGGCTGCGGCTGGCCTGCGTCCGCCCGGCCGACGCGCACGACCTGCGCCGGCTGCCGAACGTCCTCACCCAGCGGCTGCCGGGCACGCCCTGCACGGTCGAGGTCGAGCTGCGGCTCGACAGCGAGGAGCCGGGTGCGCGGGCCGGACTGGCGGTCCTCGGGGACGCGTTCGGCTGGATCGGGCTCCAGCGCGGCGCGGACGGGACCGTGCACCTCGTGCACCGGTTCGCCGAGACGGTCGCGGAGCACGAGCGGGACGCCGACCACCCCCGGCCCGCCGCCGGGGGACGGGCGCGGCTGCGCATCGAGGTCTCCGCCGGGGCGCGCTGCCGCTTCTCCGCCGACACCGGGGACGGCTTCCGCCCGTCGGGGCCCGTCTTCGCCGCCACCCCCTGGCGCTGGGTCGGCGCCCTGCTCGGCCTGTTCGCCCTCGCGCCGGCCGGCCAGGGACCCGCCGGCACGGCCACGTTCACGCACTTCCGGATCACGCCCTCCTGAGACCGCCCGAGACACCCGTACGCCTGTTGGGAGCCGCAATGACGCACCTCCGTGGCAGCAAGCGCTTGCCGAGACCGGGGCACGGCAAGGTCGTGGCCGCCGTGCTCGGCCTCGTCGCCGCGCTGGGCCTCGGCTCGGCCGGCGAGGCCCGGGCCGTTCCCCAGGGCCGGGAGGAAGCGGCGCGAGCCGCCCCGGCGGCGGACCGCTGGACCGACCGGCCGCACGGCTTCGCCTCCCTGGCCGGCGGCACCACCGGCGGCGCGGGCGGCAAGGTCGTCACGGTCACCGACCAGGCCGCGCTCGCCCGGTACGCGGCGGCACCCGAGCCCTACGTCATCCGGGTCCGGGGCGCGATCACCGCCGAGCCGTTCGGCGCGGCCGTCGAGGTCGCCTCCCACAAGACGATCGTCGGGGTCGGCACGGGCGGCGAACTGGTGCAGGGCGAGTTCCACCTCGCCCCCGGCACGCACAACGTGATCATCCGCAACCTGACGATCCGCGACTCGGCGGTCGAGGGGAACTGGGACTGCAAGGACACCGACTTCGACGGCATCCAGATGGACACCGTCCACCACGTCTGGATCGACCACAACCGCTTCTCGCGCATCTGCGACGGACAGCTCGACATCCGCAAGGACAGCGAGTACGTGACCGTCTCGTACAACCGGTTCGAGGACAACAACAAGACGTTCGGGCTGGGCTGGACGAGCAACGTCAGGACGCAGATCACCGTCGACCACAACTGGTTCCGCGGCACCAAGCAGCGCAACCCGTCGGTCGACAACGCCGCCTACGCGCACCTGTACAACAACTACCTGACCGCGCAGGCGGATCCGGACGACCCCGTGTGGACCTACGGGAACTGGTCGCGCGGCCGGACGCGGATGGTCATCGAGAACAGCTACTACGACCGGGTGCAGCACCCCTACCAGGCCGACGCCACCGCCGAGCTGGTGCAGCGCGGGTCGGTCCTGCGCGACACCACCGGACGGCACGACGAGTGGGGCGCCGCCTTCGAGCCGCGGGAGTTCTACGCCTACCGGCTGGACCCGGCCGCGGCCGTGCCGGCGCTGGTCAAGCGGTTCTCCGGCCCGCAGCGGCGGATCGGCACGGTGCTGCACGTCCCGGCCTCCTACCCGACCGTGCAGTCCGCCGTGGACGCCGTCCCCGAGGGCAACGACGTGCCCGTGACGATCGCCGTGGCGCCCGGCACCTACCGGGAGAAGGTCGTCGTTCCCGCGGCCAAGCCGAACATCCTGCTGCAGGGGACTGGACAGAACCGCTCCGACACGGTCATCGTCTACGACACGCCCGCCGCGTACGGCGGCTCCACCGGGAGCGCGACCGTGCGGATCGCCGCGAACGACGTCACCGCGCGCCACCTCACCTTCGTCAACGACTTCGACGAGGCCGCGCACGAGCTGAGCGGCGAGCAGGCGCTGGCGGTGAAGACGACCGGCGACCGGATCGTCTTCGAGGACACCGCCTTCCTGGGCAACCAGGACACCCTGATGACCGACAGCCCCGCGCTGACCACCGTCAGCCGGGTCTACCTCCGCGACGCCTACATCGAGGGCGACGTCGACTTCGTCTACGGCCGGGCGACGACGGTGATCGAGCGCTCCGTGATCCGCGCGCTCAGCCGGGGTTCGGAGACGAACAACGGCTACGTCACCGCCGCCTCGACCTGGTCGGGCAACCCGTACGGGTTCCTGATCACCCGGTCGCGGATCGTCAGCGACGCGCCCGCCGGGTCCGTCCACCTGGGACGGCCCTGGCACCCCGGCGGCGCACCGGAAGCGGTCGCGCAGGTCCTGATCCGCGACACCGAACTGCCCGCCGCGGTCAAGTCCGCCCCGTGGACCGACATGGGCGGCTTCTCGTGGCGGGACGCGCGGTTCGCCGAGTACCGCAACACCGGCCCGGGCGCGGCGGTCACCGCCGACCGGCCGCAGCTGAGCGACGACGACGCCCGGGCGCACACCGTCGCCGCCCACCTGAAGGGCACGGACGGCTGGGCACCCCACGCCCGCCACCGCTGACGGCCCTGCCCGCCCCCCACACGTCCACCTCCCGTTGGATCCAGAAGAAGAGAGCCGACCAATGAAGATCAGCATCCTCAGAAACAGCTCGGGCGGACGCCGCACGCCGGCCGCCGTGGCCCTGGGCGCCGTGCTCGCCCTGACCGCGACCGCCTGCGGCGACGACGGCAGCGGCGCGGGCGGCGGCCAGGGCGCCGAGGGCAGCGGCAAGGGCAAGATCACCTTCTGGGACAACAACGGCGGTGTCCGCACCGACATCTGGAAGGAGATCATCGCCGACTTCGAGAAGGCCAACCCGGACATCGACGTCGAGTACGTCGGCATCGCCTCCACCGAGTACCAGTCCAAGGTCGACACCGCCATCCAGGGCGGCGGCCTGCCGGACGTCGGCGGCGTCGGCGCGGCGATGCTCGCCGGGTTCGCCGCGCAGGGCGCGCTGGAGCCGCTGGACGACCGGCTCGCCGGCTCCGCGCTGAACGGCAAGCTCAACAAGGACATGGTCGAGTCCCTGAAGGCTGCCGGCGGCGGCGACGACAAGCTGTACTCGATCCCGACCTCCGCGAACAACGGCGTGCTGTACTACCGCACCGACCTGTTCGAGAAGGCGGGCCTGGAGGAGCCGACCACCTGGGACCGGTTCTACGCGGCCGCCGGCAAGCTGACCAGCAAGGGCAAGAACGAGTTCGGGTACACCATCCGCGGCGGCGCCGGGTCCATCGCGCAGGCCCTGGACGCGATGTACGGCCAGTCCGGCATCACGTCGTTCTGGGACTCCAGCGGCGAGAAGACCACCGTCAACGACCCGAAGAACGTCGAGGCGCTGGAGAAGTACGCGGCGCTCTACAAGAAGGCCACCCCCGCGGCCGACCTCAACAACGACTTCACCAAGATGGTCGCCCAGTGGGACTCCGGCACCATCGGCATGCTCAACCACAACCTCGGCTCCTACCAGGACCACGTGAAGGCGCTGGGCCCGGAGAAGTTCCGGGGCATCCCGCAGCCGACCGGGCCGAACGGCAAGCGCGTGCAGGTCTCCAACCCGGTGGACGGCGTCGGCCTGTTCAAGAGCTCGAAGAACAAGGAGGCGGCCTGGAAGTTCATCGAGTTCGCCCTCTCGCACCAGGAGAACTCGAAGTTCAACGAGTCCGCCGGGCAGGTGCCGGCCAACCTGGACGCGGCGAAGGACGCGTGGATCCAGAAGGCCGAGCCGACGAAGCTGGCGGCCGAGGCGCTGAGCGACGGGTCGACCACGATCGTGCAGCTGCCGTACTACCTGCCCGACTGGAACACCATCTCCAAGGCCGACAACGAGCCGAACTTCCAGAAGGTGCTGCTCGGGAAGATGAGCGCGAAGGACTTCCTGGACGGGATGGCCGAGCAGCTCAACGAGGCGCAGGCCGAGTGGGACGAGCAGCAGAAGTCCTGACCCCGGCCGGCTTCCGCCGGGTCCCGCCGCGGGGCGGTCCGTGGTGCGCGGGCCGCGGACCGTCCCCGGCCGGGCGCGCCCACGCGGCAAAGCCGCCCCGAGAGCCCAGCCCCGCGCCCCTCAGGGCGTCCTCCAGCCCCCCGCTCGAAAGGCACCGCCGTGTCACTGAGCCGTAGACAGGTCACCTCGGCCGCGTTGGCCGCCGTCCCCCTCGCCTTCGCCGCGACCGGTACCGCCCGGGCCGCCACCGGGCACCGCACCCCCCGCACCCTCCACCTCGCCGGTGACTCCACCGCCGCGCAGAAGTACACCGACGCCGCCCCCGAGACCGGGTGGGGGACGGCGCTGCCCTTCTTCCTGCACCGGGACCGGCCCGTGGCCAACCACGCCGTCAACGGCCGGAGTTCCAAGAGCTTCGTCGACGAGGGCCGGCTCGACGCCGTCCTGGCGCGGATCCGTCCCGGCGACTTCCTGCTGATCCAGTTCGCCCACAACGACGAGAAGGCCGCGGACCCCGCCCGCTACACCGAGCCGTGGACGACGTACCAGGACCACCTGCGTCTGTACGTCGACGGGGCCCGGGCCCGGGGGGCGCGGCCCGTGCTGGCCACCCCGGTGGAGCGGCGGCGCTTCGACGCCGACGGCAACGCCGTGCCGAGCCACGGCGAGTACCCGGCGGCGATGCGGGCGCTGGCCGGGGAGGAGGGGGTGGCCCTGCTCGACGTCCAGGCCCTGTCACTGGCGCTGTGGCAGGAGCTCGGGCCCGAGGAGACGAAGACGTACTTCAACTGGACCGCCGGCGAACAGGACAACACGCACTTCGCCCCGCTCGGGGCGATCGCCGTGGCGCGGCTGGTGGCGCGGGAGCTGCTGCGCACCGGCGTGCTCGGCCCGCGCGACGTGCGCAGGCTCGACGAGGAGGTCCCCGCGTCCTGGATCACCTGGCCGGAGGCCTCCGCGTAACCCCCGACGAGAAGGAGAGAGCCGCACCATGAACGCACAGAAGTGGCATGGGCATGCCACAACAAGGGTGGCCGTGCTGGCCGGCTGCACGGCGCTCGTGCTGTCCCTGACCGGCACCGGCGCCCAGGCCGGCGGCCGCGACCCGGGCCGCGAGGTCCTCGGCGCCCGGGACGGCTGGGCCGCCGAGGGCACCGGCACGACGGGCGGATCGGCCGCCGACGCCGAGCACGTCTACACGGTCACCACCTGGGAGGAGTTCCGCGCCGCCCTGGCGGACGGCGGTCCGGGGCCCAGGATCATCCGGGTGAAGGGCATGATCGACGCCGTCTCGCAGGGCTGCGAGGCGTTCGAGGCCGAGGGGTACGACTTCCAGAAGTACCTCGCCGCCTACGACCCCGCCGTCTGGGGCCACGACACCCCGGTCAGCGGCGAGCAGGAGGACCTGCGGGCCGCGTCCGCCGCCCGCCAGGACCGGGCCATCAAGGCGAACGTCCCGGCCGACACCACCATCGTCGGCGTCGGCAGGAACTCCGGCATCCTCGGCGGCAGCCTCCAGATCAAGGGCGTCGACAACGTCATCGTCCGCAACCTCACCATCGAGGCCCCGGTCGACTGCTTCCCGCAGTGGGACCCGACCGACGACAACGGGACCGGCGCCTGGAACTCCGAGTACGACGGCGTGGTCGTGTACGGCTCCACCCACGTGTGGATCGACCACAACACCCTCACCGACGGCCGCCACCCCGACAGCGGCCTGCCCGCCTACTTCGGCAAGACCTACCAGCAGCACGACGGCCTGCTCGACGTGGTGCGCGGCGCCGACCTGGTCACCGTGTCCTGGAACTCGTTCAGGGACCACGACAAGACCATGCTGATCGGCAACAGCGACAGCGCCGGCGCCACCGACACCGGCAAGCTGCGGGTCACCCTGCACCACAACCGCTTCGAGGGCATCGTGGAGCGCGCGCCGCGCGTGCGGTTCGGGCAGGTCGACTCCTACAACAACCACTTCGTGGTCACCAAGGACCAGAAGTGGGGCTACGTCTACGGCATCGGCAAGGAGTCCCGGCTCGTCGCCGAGCACAACGCCTTCACCCTGGCGCCGGGGATCAGCCCGGCGAAGATCCTCAAGAAGTGGAGCGAGGCGCCGCTCACCGCCGGGGACAACTACGTCAACGGCAGGCCCGTCGACCTGATCGCCGTGCACAACGCGGAGATCCCCGCCGAGACCCTCCAGTCCGGCGCCGGCTGGACCCCCACCCTGCGGACGCGGACCGACCACCCCAAGGCGGTCCCGGGCGTCGTCGGCGCCCGCGCGGGCGCCGGGCGCCTGCGCTGACCTCCTCCCGGACCGGCCGGGGCGGCCCGCACCGCGGCCCCAGCAGGGCCGCGCCCGCCCCGGCCACCGCTCCACCCCCTCCCCGCACGAGCCGCACCGCGAAGGAGCAGCGCATGCTCTCGCATCCCCACCGCCCCCTCACCCGCCGGGGTTTCCTCGTCGCGGGCGCCGCCGCGGGCGCCGCCCTCGGCCTCGCCCCCGGCACCGCCCGGGCGGACGCCCGGACCCGCCCGTTCGGCCGGTACGGGTCACCGGCCGCCCGCCGCGACCCCGCGACCCTCTACGTCCATCCCGCCGGCGCGGGCGACTTCACGACGGTCGCCGCCGCCGTGGCCGCCGCGACCGGCACCGGCCGCACCCTGGTCATCGCCCCGGGCACCTACCGCGAGACGGTCGCGGTCCCCGCCGACCGCACCGACATGACCTGGATCGGCGCGGGCGACGACCCGCGCGACGTGGTCGTCGTGTACGACAACGCGGCCGGCACCCCCAAGCCCGGCGGCGGCACCTACGGCACCACCGGCTCCGCCACCACCACCGTCCAGGCGGACGGCTTCACCGCCCACCGGATCACCTTCGCCAACGACTGGCTGCGCGCCGACCACCCGGACGTCACCGGCACCCAGGCCGTCGCGATCAAGGTGCAGGGCGACCGCTCGGCGTTCCACCACTGCCGCTTCCTCGGCCACCAGGACACCCTGTACGCCGACTCCCCGGCCCTGACCGCCTTCGCCCGCCAGTACTACGCCCACTGCTACGTCGAGGGCGACGTCGACTTCGTCTTCGGCCGGGCCACCGCGGTCTTCGAGCACTGCCACTTCCGCACCCTGGACCGCACCGACCTGGCCGGCGCCCCCTACGGCTTCGTCTTCGCGCCCTCCACGGCCGGCGCCAACCCGCGCGGCTACCTGGTGACCAGGAGCCGCGTGACCGGCGAGGCCCCCGACGGCTTCTACAAGCTCGCCCGCCCCTGGGTGCCCAGCTCCGACCGCACCGCCCGCCCGATGCTCACCGTCCGGGAGTCGTGGCTGGGCCCCGGCATCGACGCGGCCGCGCCCTACGCGAACATGTCGGACGCCTACCCGTGGCAGGACCAGCGGTTCGCCGAGTACCGCAACACCGGCCCGGGCGCGGCCGTCACCGTCCCCGCGAACCGGCCCCAGCTTTCCGAGGCGGAAGCGGGGTCGGCGACCCGCGCGGCCTGGCTCGGCGACTGGCGGCCGGCGCGGGAGGCGTGCTGAGATGCGCCGGCGCGCCCTGCTCACCGGGCTCGCCGGCGGCCTGGCCGCCGCCGGCACCCGCCCCGCCCTCGCCGCCCCGCACCGCCGCGTCCTGCACGTGCGCCCCGGCGACTCCGTCCAGGCCGCCGTGGACGCCGTCGACGGCCCCGGCTGGACGATCGTGGTCCACCCGGGCACCTACCGGGAGGTCGTGCACGTCCCCGCCGGGGCGGCCGGCCTGACCCTGCGCGGCGCCACCCGCGACCCGCGTGACGCGGTCGTCGTGTACGACAACGCCAACGGCACCCGCCGGCCCGACGGCACGACGTACGGCACCGCGGGCTCCGCCACCTTCTCCTCGGCGGCCCCCGGCCTCACCGTCCGCGACCTGACGCTCGCCAACGACTGGCTGCGCGCCGACCACCCCGACATCACCGGCACCCAGGCCGTGGCCGCGTACGTCACCGGCGACCGGTCGGCCTTCGACCGCGTCCGCTTCCTGGCCCACCAGGACACCCTGTTCGCCGACACCACCGAACTCGGCGCCTTCGGCCGGCAGTACTACCGGCACTGCCACATCGAGGGCGACGTCGACTTCGTCTTCGGGCGGGCCACCGCCGTGTTCGAGGAGTGCCGCTTCCACACCCTGCCCCGCGCGGTCGGCTTCACCCCCAAGGGCATGGTCTTCGCCCCGTCCACCGCCCGTGCCAACCCCCGCGGCCTGCTCGCCGTCCGCTGCCGCTTCACCTCGGGCGCGGAGGACGGGGCGTACAAACTGGCCCGGCCGTGGGTCCCGTCGTACGAGACGACCGCCTGGCCGTCCCTCGTCGTCCGGGACAGCCGGATCGGGCCCGGCATCGACGCGGCGGCGCCGTACACCAACATGCGCGAGGCCCACCCCTGGCAGGCCATGCGGTTCGCCGAGTACCGCAACACCGGGCCGGGCGCCGCGGTCACGGATCCCGCGAACCGGCCGCAGCTCACCGGCGCGCAGGCCCGCGCGCACACCAGGGAGACCTACCTCGGCGACTGGAGGCCCCATGCGTAGGACCGCGGCACGCGCACCCCGGGAGGACGCATGAGCGGCCGTGACGCGGTGGGGCGCCGCACCTTCGTGACGGGAGCGGCGGCGATGGCCCTCTTCGGGGGAGCGGACCCGGCGCGGGCCGCCGAGCTCGTCGGCGGCAACCTGCCCGGCTTCCACCCCGCCCTCAAGGACGAGCTGCGCTTCCCGCTCGCCTGGGGCACCTCCCCGGTCCGTGACGTCCGGGCGTGGCGGCGCGCGGCCCGCGCCGCGGTCGAGGAGCACCTGCTCGTCGACCGGCAGGACGGGACGCCGTACGCGCCCGAGTTCGGGCCGCGCTCCGACGCGGACGGCTACACGCGGGAGTCGGTGACCGTCTCCCTCACCCGCTACGAACGCGTCCGCGGATCCCTGCTCACCCCGCACGGCCCCGGGCCCTTCCCCGCCGTGCTGCTCCTGCACGACCACGGCGCCCGGTTCGACATCGGCAAGGAGAAACTCGTCCGGCCCTGGGACGACGACACCCGCCTCGCCTCCGCCACGGAGTGGGCCGGCCGGTACTTCAGCGGCCGGTTCGTCGGCGACGAACTCGCCCGGCGCGGCTACGTCGTGCTCTGCCTGGACGCGCTCGGCTGGGGCGACCGCGGCCCCCTCGCCTACGAGCAGCAGCAGGCCCTGGCGAGCAACCTCTACCACCTCGGCAGCTCACTGGCCGGGCTGACGGCCCGCGAGGACCAGCGGGCCGCCGCCTTCCTGGCGGGCCTGGACCGCGTGGACGCCCGCCGGGTCGCCGCCGTCGGGTTCTCCATGGGCGCCTACCGCGCCTGGCAGACCGCGGCGCTCAGCGACGACGTCGCGGCCGCCGCGAGCGTGTGCTGGATGACCGGCCTGAAGGAGATGATGGTCCCGGGCAACAACACGCTGCGCGGCCAGTCGGCCTACTACATGCTGCACCCCGGGCTCGCCCGGCACCTCGACATCCCGGACGTGGCGAGCATCGCCGCGCCCCGGCCGATGCTGTTCTTCCACGGCAGGCTCGACCCGCTGTTCCCCGCCGACGGCGTCCGCACCGCCCACGAGAAGCTGCGGGCCGTGTGGCGCGCCCGCCGCGCCGAGGAGCGGCTGGTCCTGAGGACCTGGCCGGAGCTCGGCCACGTCTTCACCGACCGCATGCAGGACGAGGTCTTCGCCTGGCTCGACGCCGTGCTGTGATCCGGCGGGTCAGCCGCGGACCGGCCGGACCGACTCCAGGGTCGGCACCACCGGCAGGATCGTCCCGTCGGCTGCGAACTCCAGGCGGTCGAGGGTGGTCTCCCGGTGGGTGCCGTCGCCGCCCGGCCGTCCGGGCCCGTCGAGGGCGAACCGGTGGTAGGCGATGTACCAGTCGTCGGTGCCGGGGACGTTGACCACCGAGTGGTGGCCGGTGCCGAGGATGCCGTACTCGGGGCGCTTGCCCAGGATCGTGCCCCGCTCGGTGAACGGGCCGAGCGGGGACGGCCCCGTCGCTTACGCCACGTGGTAGTTCTCGCTGCGGGTGTCGTCCTGCGACCACATGAAGTAGTACGTGCCGCCCCGCTCGACGACGAAGGAGCCCTCGCGGAACTCCGCCGGGGTGATGTCCCGCACCCGCGCGGCGTCGAACGACACCATGTCGTCGTTCAGCGGCACGACGTACGCCCGCCCGTTGCCCCAGTACAGGTACGCCTGCCCGTCGCGGTCCGTGAACACCGCCGGGTCGATCATCTGGCCGCGCCACGCGCCGTCCTCGGCGACGAGGGGCCTGCCCAGCGCGTCCTCGAAGGGGCCGGCGGGCGAGTCGGCCACCGCCACGCCGATCTGCTGCCCGGCGCAGAAGTAGAGGTGGTACCGGCCGTCGCGTTCCGCGATCGCGGGGGCCCAGGCGTGGCTGTCCGCCCAGGAGACGTCCGGCCCGAGGTCGAGGACGACGCCGTGGTCCTTCCAGTGGACCAGGTCCTTCGAGGAGTACGCCGAGAACCGCGTGCCGCTCCAGCCGGGGAAGCCGTCCGTCGTCGGGTGGATCCAGTACGCGCCGTCCAGGCGGCGGATGTCCGGGTCGGCGGTCAGGCCGGGCAGGAGGGGGCTGCGGGTGCGGACCGCCTCGACCGTCCAGGTGCGCCGCGTGCCGTCCGCGGCCGTCACCGTGTACGTCCGCGGCCTGCGGAAGTCGCGCCGGGTGCCGGAGGGCGGGCTGACCGTGGCGCCCTCGGCGGCCCACAGCCGCGGGGCCAGGCCGCGCAGGTCCGCGTCGGGTTCCATGGGCAGCACGACCTTGGCGGCGGACTCGGTGACGACCGCGTACCCCTTCTGCCCCGGCGCCGTCGCGTCCACGACGGAGGCGGGGCCGACCGGGTACGCGGCCAGCAGCCGGTCGTACTCCTCCTGGGTCACCGGCAGGACCGTGCCGTGCCGGGGGCTCGCCGGGAGCCGGTGGCCGGTGGACGGGGTCCACTCGCCCGAGTCGAGGTCGGTCGTCTCGAACGGGACGTAGCCGCGGCCGCCGTACTCGTCGACGAACAGGTACCACTTCTCCTCGGTGTTGGACTTGAAGACCGCCGGCCCCTCGCCGCGGTCCACGGCGCCCTCGCCGATGCACTCCGCGACGAGGTCGTACGACGTCGAGGTCAGGGACGCCGACTTCTCCCCGGTGACGAACTTCGCGCAGGGCGATCCGGAGGCCGGGTCCCGCTCGTCCTTGGTGTAGCGGTAGTACGTGCCCCGGTGCCGGACGACCGTGGAGTCGATGACCGAGTGGCCGGGGTCGTTCCAGACCTTCGGCTCGCTGAAGGTGCGGAAGTCCCGCGTGGTCGCGTACAGCATCCTGTTGTACGTGCTGCCCGCGTGCTCCGGGTCGTCGGCGGCGTACAGCTTCGACGCCCAGAAGACGACGTAGGCGCCGAGCTCCTCGTCCCAGTGCGCCTCCGGCGCCCAGGCGTTGCCCGCGTTGCCGGGGGCGACCTCCACCAGCCGCCGGTCGGTCCAGCGGACCAGGTCGGTGGACTCCCACACCATGACCGACCTGCTGCCGTGCCGCTGGACGTGGTCCCAGCTGCCGCTGCTGCCCCGGTACATGCGCAGGTCGGTGGCGATCATGTAGAACCGGTCGCCCTCGGGGGAGCGGATCACGAACGGGTCGCGCAGGCCCCGCTCGCCGAGGTCGGAGCTCAGCACCGGCTCGCCGGCGTTGAGCTCGCGCCAGTGCAGCGGGTCGTTGCCGCGGCTGAGGGCGTAGCGGATCTGCTCGCCGTCGGCGGTGTCCTCGCCGGTGAAGTAGGCGAAGAGGTAGCCGGCGTAACGGGGGTGGTCCACGGGGGGCGCTCCGGGGTGTGCGGTGCCGGGCGGGGCGGTGAGCAGGGCGAGGAGGAGGGCGGGGAGGACGAGCAGCGGGAGCAGGAGCGTGCGGGCGGTGCGCGGACGCATGGCGCTTCCTGTCGGAGTCCGGGGGATTCTGTTGGATGCGCTGCCCTCGGAGTGTCACCAGCGGCGGACAGGGCGTCAACCGGCGCGGGAGGGGCGGCGGGGACCGAAAGTTTCGACGTCGTTTCGGGCCGCGCGGCAACCCTTTCCGCCCGGGCGGCGACCTCGAAGCGGCACCGGCCGGAGCGGGCCCCTCCCACCCCGGTGCCGCCCACCCGTCCCCTGAGAAAGGAACGCCGTGCGCCACAGCACCGGACGCCACCGCAGGACGCGCACCCTCTCCGTCGCCGCCGCGGTGGCCTGTGCCGCGGGAGCGGGCGGTGTCTGCCTCGGCCTGTCCGACGGCGGGGCCCGGGCCGCCTCCACCACCGTCACGGTCTCCACCACCGCGCAGCTCGCCGCGGCCGTGCGGAACGCGACGGCCGGCACCGTCATCCAGGTCCGCGGCGGCACCTACCGGCCGGCCGCCACCCTCGAGTCCACCGCCGACGGCACCCCCTCGGCCCGCATCACGCTGAAGGCCTACGCCGGGGAGAAGGTGACCGTCGACGGCTCCGGGCTGCCCGACGGCTCCTGGCTGGCCGGGATCCACGGCGACCACTGGACCGTCGAGGACATCGCCTTCCGCAACTCCCCGGCCCAGGGCTTCGTCGCCACCTCCTCCACCGGCGGGATCTTCCGCAACCTCGTCACCGCGGACAACGGCGGCACCGGTTTCACCCTGCGCGGCGACGGCACCACCGACAACCTCGTGCAGAACCTCGACAGCCACGGCAACCACGACCCGGGCGCCCACGGCCGGAACGCGGACGGCATCGCCGTCACGTTCGGCTCCGGGACGGGGAACAGGATCACCGGGGCGCGGCTGTACGACAACTCCGACGACGGCCTGGACCTGTGGCAGTTCTCCTCGCCGGTCACCGTCGAGCACTCCTGGGCCTTCGGCAACGGCGAGAACCGCCGGGACGACACCGCCTTCGAGGGCAACGGCAACGGCTTCGAGCTGGGCGGCGGGGGCGCCTCGGCCGCCCACGTCGTCCACCACAACGCGGCCTGGGACAACACCCTGCACGGCTTCACCGGGAACTCCAACCCCGGGGCCCCGGCCCTCGACCGCAACACCGCCTACGCCAACGCCTCCTCCGGCTTCCACTTCGCCACCGGCACGGCCCGGCTCGGCGAGAACCTCTCCGCCGGCAACCGGGGCGGCGCCGCGGAGCTGGGCGCGTCCGCGGTGTCCGCCGGCAACACCTGGGACCGGGGGACCGCCACCCCGGCCTTCCGGTCGACCGACGCCACGACCGCCCGCGCGGCCCGCGCGGCGGACGGCTCGCTGCCCGCCACGGCCTTCCTGACGACGGGGTCGGCCGCCGTCGGCTCGACCATGGACTGAGGGCTGTCGTCCGGGTCACGCCGCGGACGCGGGGCCGGCGACACGCAGTCGATTCCCCGCGACCCGATCCGGACGACAGCCCCTGGCCCGGGCCCACCGGTAACGCGAACGCCCCCGCCGGCCGAAGCCGGCGGGGGCGCCCTGCCGTCCGGCCGAGGGGGGCTCGGCCGGGGCTGGTCCGGCCGTCCGGAGGGGGGCTCCGAACGGCCGAGGTGCCGGGGTCCGGATGGGGGTCCGGATTCCCGGCGCCCGGCCGCCCCAGGGGGGGTGTCGGGGCGGCCGGGACCGGGCCGCCGTACGACGGCCCGGGGTCAGGTGCGACGTGGTGTCACGGTGTCACTGGTAGCTGATGTCCGAGGAGCTGAACTTGCAGGACGTGCCGTCCGGGCCGGAGCCGAGCTCCTTCGGCTCCTTGCCGGTGTTGTTGCCCTGGAAGCGGGTGCACGTCTTGATCTTCTTCTTGCTGTCGCCGTGGATGCGGATCTTCGACAGCTTGGCGGTGTCGCCGTAGTTGGTGTTGATGCCGACGATCGACTTGCCGGGCGCGGTCACGTCGATGTCGCTCAGCTCGATCGTGCGCTTGTACTGCGTCCCGCAGTTGCCGCAGGAGCGGACCAGCTTGCCGAAGTTCTCCACCTGGAAGCCGGTCACGACGAGCTTGCCGGCGCCGTTGAACTGGAGCACCTTGTCGTCGGCGTTCCTGGCGCCGCCGCCGATCACCTTGTAGACGGCGGACGACGACTTGCCCTTGAAGCTGGCCGCGTCCTCGCCGACGTCCAGCCACCACACGTTCTCCAGCGTGCAGGTGCCCTTGCAGTGCACGCCGTCCGCGGCCGGGGTGCCGATGACGACGTTCTTCAGGACGGCGCCGTCGGCCAGCTCGAAGACCGGGTCCTGGCCCTCGTCCTGGCCGCTGCCGCCCAGTTCGCCGGAGCCGTAGAACTTCTTCAGCTTGCCGTCGTAGGTGCCCGTCACCTTGATGGTGCTGGACACGGCCTGGCTGCCCTTGGCGGTCGGCCAGGTGGAGGCGGCGCCCGCGGAGGACAGCATCGTCGTGGTGACGATCGCCGCCCCCGTGATGCCGAGGGCGGAGGCCCCGGCGATCAGCGCGCGCCGCTTGGTGGTCCGGCGGCGGTGGCGGACGCGCTGTTCTGCTGGTGCAGTCATGTACCGATTCCTCAAGTGCGTGGTGGCTCTTGCGTGATGTGGTCGCCGCCGGTGAGGAAAGGGTTGCCGCGTCCGCGGAAATTTTTTACGCGTCGTCCTCGTCCGTCTCGTCGCCGCCGCCGCGGGCCGCGAAGTCGCCGCCCACGGCGAGCCGTTCGGCCCCCGCGGTGCCCGTCGCCGAGTAGCTGTCGTCCCTGGCGTCCCGGCCGCCGCGCGCGTGGTCGTACTGCCCCGCGAACACCCACTCGCCCGCCGGGACCGTGCGGCCCTCCTTCAGCGTCCAGGTGTAGACGAGGAAGCCGTCCCGCTCCTCGACCGCGAACGCGAAGTCCTCCTCGGGCAGCGACCGCCACGCCCCGGTGGACGACACCCCGCCGGTCTGCGCGATGCGCAGCTCGACGGTGAGCGCGCTCAGCGCCTCGGTGGTCTTCAGGGTGATGTTGCTCTGCGCCCAGAAGTCGTTGCTGTGCGGGTCGACCGAGCCGTCCGACCACAGCGGGCCGTCCTCGACCCCGTCGGGGCGGGACGTCGACGGGGTGCCGGCCGTGCTCGGGGTCCGCGAGGGCGGCGTGCTGGGGGTCCGGGTCGCGGGAGCGGTGCTCGGCGCCGGCTGCACCGGCGGCTCGGGCGCCCGGCTCGTCGCCTCCGGGGACGGCGTCGGCGTCGGCGAGACGGCCACCTCCCGCTGGGGCGGCGCCTCCTCGCCCTTCACCGCCGACGCGACCGCGTACCCGCCCACCGCGAGCACGCCCGCGACGGCGGCCGTGGCGGACACCACCCGCGCCCAGCCCCACACCGGCGGGCGCGTCGCCCGGTGGTCGGCGCGGGCCGGACCGGCCATGCCGCGCTCCACCCGGGCCAGGATCCGGGCCCGGTCGGGCTCGTGCGCCCCGGCCGCCTCCTGCAGCCGGGCGCGCAGCTCGTCGTGCACGTCCCGCCGCATGGTCATCGGTCCCTTCCTCCGGACTCACCGGTGCGTGCCATCGCCGCATGCACCTGTTTCGGTACCGCCTGCGCGCCGAGCAGCCGCTGCAGTTCGGCCATTCCCTTCGACGTCTGGCTCTTCACCGTACCCACCGAGACGCCCAGGGCGAGCGCGGTGTCCTTCTCCGAGAGGTCGAAGGCGTGCCGCAGCACGACACAGGCCCGTTTGCGGAACGGCAGCCGGCGCAGCGCCTCCCGCACGTCCACCACCCCCGCCACGTCCGGGTTCTCCGTCTTCTCCTCGCGCTGCGACCAGAACAGCGCGATGCGCCGCCGCTCGCGCACCGCGCTGCGGATCCGGGTGCGGGCCAGGTTGGCGACCACCCCGCGGGCGTACGCCACCGGATGGTCCGCGGCCCGCACCCGGTCCCAGCGGTGCCACAGCGCCAGCAACGCGTCCGCCGCCAGGTCGTCGGCGGTGTCCGACTCGCCGGTCAGCAGGTAGGCGAGACGGGACAGTTCGGCGTAGTGGCGCTCGAAGAAGGCATGGAACTCCACGGAGGCGGCGTCGTCGACGACTGTGCCCACGGGCGACCTCTCCTCGCAGTGGCCTGAGGCACCCGGCGGGCACCCTGTGCGTGCGTGTCATGTAGATGACATGTGAACGTCCGGAGCTGACACGGACGAGATCCGGAGCGTAGCAGTGATCGTGGACCGGCTCGTACGGGGCTTCGAACGTCGTATGGCGGGTCGACCCCGATTCCGTAACACGGAGAAAACCCGAACGGGGTTCAGCGCCGCCACAATCCAGCCAGCATCCGCATGCGATCACCATCGACCGCCCAGGCACCGAGGAGCACCCGCCATGTCCCAGACCCCGCAGGCGGCCGGCCCGCCGGACGCCCCGCCTCCCGCGGCGCACGGCCTCGACCGGTTCTTCCGGATCTCCGCGCGGGGATCCACCGTCGGCCGGGAGATACGCGGCGGCTTCGCCACGTTCTTCACCATGGCCTACATCCTTGTCCTGAATCCGATCATCCTCGGCAGCGCGAAGGACAAGTTCGGGCACCAGCTCGACGCGGTCCAACTCACCACCGCCACCGCCCTGGTGGCCGCCGTGATGACGATCGTCATGGGCGTCGGCGGCAACCTGCCGCTCGCGCTCGCCGCCGGACTCGGCCTGAACGCCGTCGTCGCCTTCCAGATCGCCCCGCTGATGAGCTGGGACGACGCCATGGGCCTGGTCGTCCTGGAGGGCCTGCTGATCTGCGTGCTGGTGGTGACCGGCCTGCGCGAGGCGGTCATGCACGCCATCCCGCAGCCGCTCAAACAGGCCATCAGCGTCGGGATCGGCCTGTTCATCGCGTTCATCGGCTTCGTCGACGCCGGGTTCGTCAGCCGCATCCCGGACGCCGCGAACACCACCGTCCCCGTCCAGCTGGGCGGTTCGGGCACGCTCACCGGGTGGCCGATGCTGGTCTTCTGCCTCGGCGTGCTGCTGACGGTCGGACTGCTGGCCCGCGGGGTCAAGGGCGCCATCCTGATCAGCATCGTCGCCATGACGGCCGCCGCGATCGTCATCGACGCCGTCGCCGAGGTCGGGACGTGGGGCCTGACCACGCCCCGGTGGCCCGAGGAGGTCGTCGGCGCCCCCGACTTCGGACTGATCGGCGACTTCAGCCTGTTCGGCGCGTTCGGCCGGACCGGTGTGATCACGGTCGTCCTGCTGGTCTTCACGCTGGTCCTGTCCGACTTCTTCGACACCATGGGCACGGTCGTCGGCGTCAGCGCCGAGGCCGGGCTGCTGGACGAGGACGGCAGGGTGCCGGACCTCGGCCGGGTGCTGCTGATCGACGGCGCCGCGGCCGTCGCGGGCGGCGCGGCCTCCGCCTCCTCCGCCACCTCCTACATCGAGTCGGCGGCCGGCGTCGGCGAGGGCGCGCGCACCGGCTTCGCCAACCTGGTCACCGGCGGCCTGTTCGGCCTCGCGCTGTTCCTGACCCCGCTGCTCACCATCGTGCCGCTCCAGGCGGCGGCCCCGGCCCTGGTCGCCGTCGGCTTCCTGATGATGACCCAGGTCAAGCACATCGACTGGGACCGCTACGAGATCGCCGTCCCGGCGTTCCTGACCATCGCCGTGATGCCGTTCACGTACTCCATCACCAACGGCATCGGGGCCGGCTTCCTGGCCTACGTCGTCATCAAGACCGTGCTCGGCAAGGCCCGGGAGGTGCACGGGCTGCTGTGGGGGACCTCGGCGCTGTTCCTGGTGTACTTCGCCGTCGACCCGGTCGAGCAGCTGCTCGGCGTGGGCTGACGCGGACGGGCCGCCCCCGCGGGCACCGGGGCGGCCCGCCCCGGCCGGACGACTCAGTCCTTCAGCGCCGCCTCCATCACGGCCTTGGCGACCGGTGCCGCCAGTCCGTTGCCGCTGACCTCCGAGCGGGCCGCGCCGGACTGCTCGACGACGACCGCCACGGCGACCTCCCGGTCCGACGCGTCGGACGTCGCGTAGGAGGTGAACCAGGCGTACGGCGTCCGGCTGTTGTTCTCGCCGTGCTGGGCCGTGCCCGTCTTGCCGCCCACGGTCGCGCCGGGGATCCGCGCGTTGGTGCCGGTGCCCTCCTCCACGACGGTCCGCATCGCCGACCGCAGCTGCTCGGCGGTCGAGGAGCTGACGATCCGCCGCGACCCGGCCGCGTCGTCGTAGTCCTCCAGCACGTCGCCGCCGCCGTCGGTGATCCGGGACACCATGTGCGGCGTGACGAGCTCGCCGCCGTTGGCGAGCGCGGCCGACACCATGGCGATCTGCAGCGGGGTGGCGGTGACGTCGAACTGGCCGATGCCGGTCAGGGCGGTCTGCGCCTCGTCCATGTCCGACGGGTACACGCTCTCGTAGGCCCGCACCGGCACGTCCTGCTCGTCGTCGTTGAAGCCGAACCTCTCGGCCGTCGCCCGCACCTTGTCCTGGCCGAGCCGGACGGCCATCTTCGCGAAGACGTTGTTGCACGAGTACTGCAGGGCGACCCGGATCGAGGCGTTCTCGCAGGGCGCGTCCGGGTTCTCGTTCGTCAGCTCCCGGACGGTGCCGGGCAGCGTGTACGGGTCGGGGCTGTCGGTCCGCTCGTCGACCGAGGAGTACAGCCCGTCCTCCAGCGCGGCCGCCGCCACCACCAGCTTGAACGTCGATCCCGGCGGCAGCGGCTGGCGCAGCGCCCGGTTGGTGAGCGGCTTGTCCGCGTCCTTCGTCAGCCTCTCCCAGGCCGCGCCGGCGGTGTTGGCGTCGGTCAGCGACGACGGGTCGTACGACGGCGTCGACACCACCGCGAGGATCCGGCCGGTCCCCGGGTCGATGGCGACGGCCGCGCCCTTCTTGTCGCCGAGCGCCTCGTACGCCGCCCGCTGCACGTCCGGGTCGATCGTGGTGACGACGGTGCCCGGGTCGGCCCGCTCGCCGGTGACCGTGTCCATCACGGTCCTCAGGCGGGTGTCCGTGCCGTTGAGCAGGTCCTCGTAGATGCCCTCCAGCTGGGTGGGCGCGTAGGCCTGCGAGGCGTAGCCGGTCACCGCCGCGTACAGCGGGCCGTTCTCGTAGGTGCGCTTGTAGGCGAGGTCGCCGCCCTTCGTCCGCGCCGAGCCGGTGATCGCCTCACCGGCCACGACGATGTTCCCGAGCGGCTCCGCGTACGTGTCGATCGCGTTGCGCCGGTTGTCCTTGTCGTCCGCGAGTGCCCGGCCCTCGTAGAACTGCACCCAGGTCGCCCGCACCAGCAGGGCGAGCACCAGCAGCAGGGTGAAGACCGCGGCACGCCTGATCGTCTTGTTCATGGCGTACGGGAGGACGAACGGGATCGGCGGGAACGTTCCCTTCCGTCCGGATTCTCATCCGGTGTTCATGAACGGCCGCGGGCGGGGACGCGCCGGTTCCGCGAGGCGGGGACGCGCTCAGCCCTCCAGCGTGAGCACGACCTCGTCGATCTCCGCGCCGCGCGCCGCCGCCCACCCCGTGGCCCGCGCGGTCACCCGGAAGCCGCACTTCTCCAGCACGCGCAGCGACCCGGCGTTGTCCGCGGCCGCCCGTGCGTACAGGGGCCGTTCGGGCACCTCGCCGAGCAGGCCGCGCAGCGCCGCGGTGGCCACGCCCCGGCCCCAGTGGGCGCGGTCGATCCAGTACGTCACCTCCCGCTCGCCCGGCTCCCCGTACACCGCCGCGCTGCCCACCACGTCGCCGTCGGCGAGCACCGTGCGGACCAGCACGCCGGACGAGGAGCGCAGCCTCGCCCAGTGCGCGTCGAAGGCGGACCGGTCGGACGGGTCCTCGGGGGTGAAGGCGGCCATGCGCAGCGACTCGGGGTCGTTCATCTGCCGGTAGAACACCGGCAGGTCGCTGTCGTGGACCGCGCGGAGCGCGACGTGCATCGGTTCACAGCCTCCGGGTGGCGAGGGTGAGACGGTCCCGCGCGTCGAACAGCGCGTCCTTCACCATCTGCTCGTGCGCGGGCGTCAGCCGCGCCACCGGCACCGAGCAGCTGATCGCGTCCCGCGCGGGCGTCCGGTACGGGATCGCCACGCCGAAGCAGCGCAGCCCCAGCGTGTTCTCCTCGCGGTCCACGGCGAAGCCCTGCTCCCGGACCTGGTGCAGCTCCTCGATGAGCTTCTCCCGGTCGGTGAGGGTGTTCTCGGTCAGCGCGGGCAGCGTCTCGGGGAGCATCTTGCGGACCTGCTCGTCGCTGTAGGTCGCGAGGATCGCCTTGCCCAGCGAGGTCGAGTGCGCGGGCAGCCGACGGCCGACCCGGGTGAAGGGGCGCAGGTAGTGCTGCGACTGGCGGGTGGCCAGGTAGACGACGTTCGTGCCGTCGAGGCGGGCGAGGTGGATCGTCTCGGTGGTGTCGTCGGAGAGGCGGTCCAGGGTCGGGCGGGCCGCCGCGACCACCTCGTCGCCGTCGATGTAGGAGGTGCCGACCAGCAGGGCGCGGACGCCGATGCCGTAGCGCGTGCCCGTCGCGTCCGTCTCGACCCAGCCGAGGTCCACCAGGGTGCGCAGCAGCATGTACAGGCTGGACTTGGGGTAGCCGACGGCCTCCTGGACCGCCGCCAGGGAGTGCATGCCGGGGCGTCCGGCGAAGTACTCCAGCAGTTCGACGGTCCGCACCGCCGACTTCACCTGCGCCCCGCCGCCCGTCTCGCCAGCCGACATCGCCCTTGACCCCTTCGTTCGACGGGAAATAGTCTCACCAGCATATTCAGCATCAGAGACGGTGTTCAGTATATCGAACACCCTGGTGAGTGACGTACGTACTGCGGCATTGCATGCGGCAATCGATGTGGAGGGACCCGCGGTGGCAGCAGCACCAGTCTGGAGTGTCGACCCCCGAACCGGGAAGCAGCGTGAACAGGTTGCGGTGGAGGCCACAGCCCAGGAGGTCGACGCCGCGGTCCGCGCCGCCCACGAGGCACGCGGCGCCCTGGCCGACCGCGCCGTGCGCGCGGCCTTCCTGCGGGCCTGCGCCGACGAGCTGCAGGCGGCCAAGGACGGACTCGTGGAGACCGCCGACGCCGAGACCGCCCTCGGCCCGGTCCGGCTGACCGGCGAACTCGCCCGCACCTGCTATCAGCTGCGGGCCTTCGCCGACATCGTCGACGAGGGCGCCTTCCTCGACGTCGTCATCAACCACCCCGACGACACCGCGACCCCGCCGATCCCGGACCTGCGCCGGTACAAGGTGCCCCTCGGCGTCGTCGCCGTCTACTCGGCCTCCAACTTCCCCTTCGCCTTCTCCGTCGCCGGCGGCGACACCGCGAGCGCGCTGGCGGCCGGCTGCCCCGTCGTGGTCAAGGCCCACCCCGACCACCCGGGCCTGTCCGAGCTGGTCGCCAAGGTGCTGCGCCGGGCCGCCGCCGCGCACGGCGTGCCCGAGGGCGTCGTGGGCCTGGTGCACGGGTTCGAGGCGGGCATCGAGCTGATCAAGCACCCGCTGGTCGCGGCGGCGGGCTTCACCGGCTCGGTCAAGGGCGGCCGCGCGCTGTTCGACGCGGCGGCCGCGCGCCCGGTGCCGATCCCCTTCCACGGCGAGCTGGGCTCCCTGAACCCGGTCGTCGTCACCGAGGCCGCGGCGGCCGAGCGCGCGGAGGCCATCGGGCAGGGCCTCGCCGGCTCGATGACGCTGGGCGTCGGCCAGTTCTGCGTGAAGCCGGGCCTCGTGCTCGCGCCGTCCGGCGCGGCCGGCGACCGGCTGCTGAAGTCCCTGACGGACGCCGTCAGCGACACCGAGGCGGGCGTCCTGCTCGACCACCGCATGCGCGACAACTTCGTCGCCGGCGTGGCCGAGCGCGCCGGGCTGCCCGACGTGGAGTCCCCGGTGACGCCGGGCGCGGGCGGCGAGCACACCGTCAGCGCCGGCTTCCTCACCGTGCCGGCCGGCCGGCTGGCCGAGGAGGGCGAGCACGACCTGCTGCTGGAGGAGTGCTTCGGCCCGGTGACCGTCGTCGCCCGCTACGAGGACGAGGCGGAGGTCGAGGCGGTCCTCGGGCGGCTGCCCGGCAACCTCACCGCGACCGTGCACCTCTCCGAGGAGGAGGCCGCGGGCCGGGGCCGCGGCGCGGAGCTGCTGCAGGACCTGACGCCGCTGGCCGGCCGCGTGCTGGTGAACGCCTGGCCGACGGGGGTCGCGGTCGCCCCGGCCCAGCACCACGGCGGGCCGTACCCGGCCACCACCTCCACGTCGACCTCCGTGGGCGGCACGGCCATCGAGCGCTGGCTGCGCCCGGTGGTCTACCAGAACGCCCCCGAGGCCCTGCTGCCCCCCGAGCTGCGCGACGACAACCCGCTGGGGCTGCCGCGGCGGTTCGACGGAAGGCTGGAGCGCTGACCCGCGACCAGGACGCGGAACGGGGGAGCGGGCGGGCTCCGGGCACGGACCTCCGCCTTCCCGGGCTCCCGTTCCCCCTCCGCCCCCACGGCCCCGACGGCCACTGGTCCCACCGGGACGGTGTGCTCACCGGCCGGGCCGGGCCGCGGCAGGACCGGTTCGTGCCGCCCACGGGCGAAGCGCTCGATCCCGCCTCCGACGCGCCGCGGCTGCTCGGGGCGCCCGACGGGGACTTCCGGCTGGTCGCCCGGGTCACGGTCGGGTCCGCGGCGCCGTTCGACGCCGGGGCGCTCTACGTCCACGTCGGCGAGCGGGCCTGGGCCAAGCTCTGCCTGGAGTACTCCCCGGACGTGCCCACCGTCTGCACGGTGGTCACCCGGGGACACTCCGACGACGCCAACTCCTTCGCCGTGGACGGCGCTTCCGTCTGGCTCCGGGTGAGCCGCACCGGCCGCGCCTTCGCCTTCCACGCCTCCCGCGACGGCGAGCGCTGGACGTTCGTCCGCCTCTTCACCCTGGGCGGCGAGCGGGAGACGGGAGCGGCCCTGGTCGGCTTCATGGCGCAGTCGCCGACGGGGGAGGGCTGCGCGGTCGCGTACGACCACATCGCCTTCCGGCCGGGCGGGCCGGCCGGCCTGCGGGACGGCACCTGAGCGGACGCGGGCGCCCCGGGGCCCGGGACGGGCACCGGGGAACCGCCGCGCCGGGGGCACGTCCTCCGCGGCACGACCGCGACGCGCCGGACCCCTCGGAGGCCGGTCGTCAGGACCTGCCTGCCCGCCGAGGCCGCGGCCGTCGCCGCGCCGCGCGGGCGGGCCCGCGCCACGTGCTGCCCCGACGGCTTCCCGGACGACGGCGCCGACCGGCCGGGCCGGTGGCGTGCGGCCCTGACGCGCCGGGACGGGCAGGTGCCGGCGCGGTGCGCGACGGGCTCCTCGCGGGCATCGCCTCCTTCCGCACGCCCGGGGACGCCCCCGCGGACACGGTCACGCCGTTCCGGTTCCACGTCGACCCCGGCCACCGGCGCACCGGTGTCGGCACGGCCCCGCGCACCGCCTGCGTGGAGCGGTGACGTGCCGGGGGCCGGCGCGCCGCCGTCCTCGACGTCCACGCCGGCAACGCGCGGGCCCGGTCCTTCTCCGCCCGCCACGGCCGGGTCCCGGACCCGGAGCACCCGCCCGTCGCGGACGACCACCCCTGCGCCTGTCCCGGCGGCCGGCCGCCGGGGAATGAACACGGCTGTTTGAACGTTCACGTACCCGCCCGCGGAGACCGCCTCCGCACCGGTACGACCTGGAGAGAGCCCCGCCATGCGCGTCGAGATCTGGAGCGACATCGCCTGCCCCTGGTGCTACGTCGGCAAGGCCCGCTTCGACAAGGCGCTGGCGGCCTTCCCGCACCGCGACCGGGTCGAGGTGGTGCACCGGTCCTTCGAGCTGGACCCGGGCCGCGCCAAGGACGACGTCCAGCCCGTCGTCACGATGCTCACCCGGAAGTACGGCATGAGCGAGGCGCAGGCGCTGGCCGGCGAGGACAACCTGGGCGCCCAGGCCGCCGCCGAGGGCCTGCCCTACCGCACCCGGGGCCGCGACCACGGCAGCACCTTCGACATGCACCGCCTGCTGCACCTCGCCAAGGAGCGGGGCCGGCAGGACGCCCTGCTGGAGATCCTCTACCGGGCGAACTTCGCCGAGGAGCGGTCCGTCTTCGCCGACGACGAGCGGCTCGTGGAGCTGGCCGCCGAGGCCGGTCTGGACGCCGGCGCCGCGCGCGCCGTGCTCGCCGACCCGGCCGCGTACGCCGACGCCGTCCGCGCCGACGAGCGCGAGGCCGCGGAGCTCGGCGCGACCGGGGTGCCGTTCTTCGTCCTCGACCGGACCTACGGCGTCTCCGGCGCCCAGCCCGCCGAGGTCTTCGCCCGGGCACTGGCCCAGGCGTGGGGGGAGCGGTCGCCCCTGAAGCCCGTCCGGCCCGGCGGGCAGCCGGACGCCGACGCGTGCGGACCGGACGGCTGCGCCGTGCCGCAGCACTGACCGCACCCGCGGGCCGCGGCCCGGGTACGACGAACCCGCAGGTCGCGGCCCACGCATAAGAATCCCTTGGCGGAACCGGGCAGGAATACGCGATGGACGGGGAGGTGCCGGGGCCGCAGAGTGGACCCATGGAGACCTTCGAGAGCCTCGTCCGCGCCGAGTTCGCCCCGGAGAACACCTACCTCAACACCGCGAGCAACGGCCTCCTGCCGGCCCGCACCGTGACCGCCCTGCACGAGGCCGTGCGGATCCGGGCCGAAGGCAGGCCCCTGGGCCCCCTGTACGAGGACGTCGAGGCCGTGCGGGCCTCCTTCGCCCGGCTGGCCGGCGTGCCCGTCGAGCGGGTCGCGACCGGGGGCTCCGTCACCGAACTCGGCTCCCTGATCGCGGCCTCGCTGCCCGCCGGGGCCGAAGTCCTCACCGCGGAGGGCGACTTCGCCTCCCTGGTCAACCCCTTCCACGTGCGCGGCGACCTCAAGGTGCGGGCCGTCCCCCTGGAGCGCCTCGCCGAGTCGGTCCGCCCGGGCACCGCGCTCGTCGCGGTCAGCTCCGCCCAGTCCGCCGACGGCCGCGTGGCCGGCCTGGCGGAGCTGCGCGCCCGGGCCCGCGAGCACGGGGCCCGCCTCTACGTCGACGCCTCCCAGTCGGCCGGCTGGCTGCCGCTGGAGGCCGACGGCTGCGACTTCCTCGCCGCCGTGGGCTTCAAGTGGCTGATGGGCCCGCACGGGGCCGCCCTGTTCGTCGTCCCCGAGGACTTCGGCGGACTGACACCGCTGCTCGCCGGCTGGGCCGCCGGGGAGGTCCCCTGGGACAGCTGCTACGGCCCCGTCGAACACCTGGCCCGCTCCGCCCGGCGGTTCGACGTGAGCCCCGCCCTGTTCACCCACGCGGGGCTGCGCGCCTCCCTCGCCCTGCTGGAGGAGCTCGGCGTGGACGCCGTGCGCGCCCACGACCTCGGCCTCGCCGACCGGTTCCGCGCGGGGCTCGCGGAGCTCGGCCACGCCCCCGTGCCGTCCCCCGGCTCGGCGATCGTCTCCGTGCCCGGACTCGGCCACCGGCAGCCCGACCTGAGCCGGGCGGGCATCGAGGTCTCCGACCGCGCGGGCAACCTGCGCGCGTCCTTCCACCTGTACAACACGGCCGCGGACGTCGACCGGCTGCTGGACGTGCTGGCGGGCTGACACGGCCGGGCGGGGCCTCCCGTGCCGCACGGGGAGGCCCCGCCCGAGGGCCGTGCCACCCGGCCGGTCCGGGGTCCGGTCACCTCACCGGCGTGAAGTCCCGCGCCCCGATGAACTCCGGCCGCCGCACCGGCGCCGCGAACGGCTCGACCGCCGTGTTCTCCACGCTGTTGAACACGATGAACACGTTGCTGCGCGGGAACGGCGTGATGTTGTCCCCGGAGCCGTGCATGGCGTTGCAGTCGAACCAGGTCGCCGAACCGGCCCTGCCGGTGAACAGCCGGATGCCGTGCTCGGAGGCCAGCCCGGTCAGCGCCTCGTCCGACGGCGTGCCCGCGTCCTGCATCCGCAGCGACTTCTTGTAGTTGTCCTTCGGCGTGGCCCCCGCGCAGCCGAGGAACGTCTTGTGCGACCCCGGCATGATCATGAGTCCGCCGTTGGTGTCGTGGTTCTCGGTCAGCGCGATCGAGACCGACACCGTGCGCATGCGCGGCAGCCCGTCCTCGGCGTGCCAGGTCTCGAAGTCCGAGTGCCAGTAGAAACCGCTGGCCCCGAAGCCCGGCTTGACGTTGATCCGGGACTGGTGGACGTACACGTCCGAGCCCAGGATCTGCCGTGCCCGGCCGACGACCCGCTCGTCGCGCACCAGCCGCGCGAACACCTCGCTGATCCGGTGCACCTCGAAGACGGACCGGATCTCCTTCGACCGCGGCTCCACGACGGAGCGTTCGTCGGCGCGGATCTCCGGGTCGGCGACGAGCCGTTCCAGCTCCTGCCGGTAGACGGCGACCTCGTCCTCGGTGAGGAGCTCGTCGACGGCCAGGAAGCCGTCGCGCTCGAACGCCCCGAGCTCCAGGGGCTGGAAGGGCCCGGGCGCGTCGGGCACGCCCCAGACGACCGGGTCCTGACGGGGGGTCAGCACCTCGCCGGCGCCGCGGGTCGGGTAGAGATCGGTGACGGGGGTCGTGGTCATGGTGGTGGTCATGGCGGTGTCACACCTCCTCGGGTTCGGTGAGCAGCGGGTAGACGCCGTTCTCGTCGTGGTCCTCCCGCCCGGTCACGGGCGGGTTGAACACGCAGATGCAGCGGAAGTCCTCCTTGACCTCGAGCGTGTGCCGCTCGTGGCCGTCCAGGAGGTACATGGTTCCGGGCGTGATGGTGTGGGTCCGCCCGGTCTCGTGGTCGGTGAGCTCGGCCTCGCCCTCGACGCAGACGACGGCCTCGACGTGGTTGGCGTACCACATCGACGTCTCGGTGCCCGCGTACAGGACCGTCTCGTGCAGGGAGAAGCCGACCCTCTCCTTGGCGAGCACGATGCGCTTGCTCTCCCACGTCCCGGACGCGGCCTTCACATGCCGGTCGGTGCCTTCGATCTCCTGGAAGGAACGGACGATCACGGTGCTGCGATGCCTCCTAGTTGGTTCTGACCTGGCCGGTCGCGGTCAGGCGGTCTCGCGGACGGCGCGGGCGAGGATGCTCAGGCCCTCGTCCAGTTCGTCCGGGGTGACGGTCAGGGCGGGCAGGAGCTTGACGACCTCGCTCTCCGGGCCGGACGTCTCGATGAGCAGCCCGAGCTCGAAGGCGCGCCGCGCGACCCGCCCGGCCCGCGCCTTGTCGTGGAACTCCAGGCCCCACACCAGGCCGCGGCCCCGGTACTCCTCGACGTCGGCGAGGTTCTCCTCGGTGAGGGCGATCAGCGCCCGCTCGACCTGCTCGCCGCGGGTGCGGGTCTGCTTCTCCATCGCGGAGCCGTCGGTCCAGTACGCCTCCAGGGCCGCGGTCGCGGTGACGAAGGCGGGGTTGTTGCCGCGGAAGGTGCCGTTGTGCTCGCCCGGCTCCCAGACGTCCAGCTCCGGCTTGAACAGGCACAGCGACATCGGCAGGCCGTAGCCGCTGATGGACTTGGAGACGGTGACGATGTCGGGCGTGATGCCGGCCTCCTCGAAGGAGAAGAAGGCGCCGGTGCGGCCGCAGCCCATCTGGATGTCGTCGACGATCAGCAGCATGTCCTGCCGCTCGCACAGGCCGGCGAGCGCGCGCAGCCACTCCGGGCGGGCGACGTTGATGCCGCCCTCGCCCTGCACGGTCTCCACGATCACCGCGGCGGGCTTGTCGAGACCGGAGCCCTGGTCCTCCAGCAGCCGCTCGAACCACAGGAAGTCCGGGACCGTGCCGTCGAAGTAGTGGTCGAACGGCATCGGTGTGCCGTGCACCAGCGGGATGCCGGCACCGGCCCGCTTGAAGGCGTTGCCGGTCACGGCCAGCGAGCCCAGCGACATGCCGTGGAAGGCGTTGGTGAAGGACACGACGGCCTCGCGCCCCTTCACCTTCCGGGCCAGCTTCAGCGCGGCCTCGACGGCGTTGGTGCCGGTCGGGCCCGGGAACATCACCTTGTACGGCAGGTCGCGCGGGCGCAGCACCAGGTTCTGGAAGGACTCCAGGAAGGCGCGCTTGGCCGTCGTCGACATGTCGAGCCCGTGGGTGACGCCGTCCCGGGCCAGGTAGTCGATCAGCGCCCGTTTCAGCACCGGGTTGTTGTGCCCGTAGTTCAGCGAGCCGGCGCCGGCGAAGAAGTCGAGGTACTCGTGGCCGTCCTCGTCGTACATGCGGCTGCCCGCCGCGCGGTCGAAGACGGTGGGCCAGCCGCGGCAGTAGCTGCGCACCTCGGACTCCAGGGTCTCGAAGACGCTCAGGTCGGGCTGGGTGATGGTCACGACGAATCGCTCCTCGGTGCGTGGGGGGAGTTTCGAAGACGGTCGGGGGAGAGGGGGGGAGGGCGTCAGACGGAGACGGGGAGCGGGCCGATGCGGTACAGGACCTCGGGGTCGTGCGGCCCGTCGGGGAACAGGCCCGTCCCGAACAGCACCTCGCGCTCCAGCGGGGCGCCGTGCCGCCCGGCGAACGAGGTGAACAGGCGCTCGGAGGCGGTGTTGCCCGGGGTGATGGTGGTCTCGACGTTCCTCACCCCGTACTGCTCGACGGCCCGCGCGGCCAGCCCGTCGAGCAGCGCGGCGGCCAGCCCGCGGCCCCGGTGCGCCTCGTCCACCGCCACCTGCCAGACGAGCAGGGTGCGCGGGCGGTCCGGCCGGAGGTAGCCGGTGACGAAGCCGATCGGCTCGCCGTGCTCGTCACGGGCGACGGCCGAGGTGCCGGCGAAGTCCCGGCACCACAGCAGATAGCTGTACGACGAGTTCAGGTCGAGCACCTTCGAGTCCTTGGCCATCCGCCACAACGCGGCCCCGTCCGCCACCTTCGGACGGTCGATGTGCAGCTTCACTTGCGTGGCAGTCATGCAAATTGAACTTACCCAGCCGAATTCGAAATTGCATCGCCGGACGGGGTTACGTCCGCACGGGCCGTGTGTTATCGGGCGGGCGCACATGTCCCCGCGAATCGGCAGGGAAAAGTCAAGGTTCGTCCGGACATTACTGGGCAAAAGGGACGGTCTGTGGAACGCGTCACAGCCGTGTCGTCCTCACGAAATCTGCCCGCAACGCACCGGTCGGCGTTCGCAGAATCTTCGCGTTTGGCTTCCGGGAGGCCGGGCAGAAGAAGACGGAAGCCGCATGGAATTGCTTATGGAAATACGGGTGGAAAAGAATTTCGGAATCGTATTGAATTCAGGATCCGGCCGCCCGCCCGGCGCGCCCGGCGATTTCTCCCTCGGCCCCCTCGGCCCGTCGGCGCGCCCGGCGGTCTCCCCGTCGTCAGCGCCAGGCGTCCTCCGCCGCCCGCAGGGCCCCGGTCACGTCCGCGGCGAGGTTCCGCTCGGCCAGGGCGGCGCCCAGGGCCGCGAGGCTCGCGCGGACCGCGCCCGGGGTCGCGTCCGGGCCGTAGTGGTTCACCCGGATCATCTCCTTGGCCAGCGCGCCCCCGCCCGCGGCCAGCGGCGCCGCCGGGTCGGCCTCCAGCGCCCGGGCCACCAGCTCAGCGGCGACCACGCCCGACGGTGCCCGCAGCGTCGTGGCGACCGGCGCCGCCTCCGCCGCCCGGTGCACGTACGGCTCCAGCCCGCCGCCCAGCGCGAGAGCCCCGGCCCGCGTCGCCGCGGCGGCCGACGCGTGGCGGCCCGTCACCGCCTCCAGCCCCACCGCCTCGATCCGCTCCACGCACGCCTCCAGCGCCAGCATCTCCAGCTGCGCCGGGGCGTGCGGCAGGGTGGTGCGGCCGCCGTCGATCCACCGCTCCTTCCAGTCCAGCAGGGAGAGGTAGGAGCGCCGCGGCGCCCGGGGGTTGGCCGCCATCCGGGCCCAGGCCCGCTCGCTCACCGACACCGCCGACACCCCGGCCGGGCCGCCCATCGCCTTCTGCGCGCCGATCACGCACAGGTCGACGCCCCACGCGTCGGGCAGCACCGGCTCGGCGCCGACCGACGCCACCGCGTCCAGGTAGAACAGCGCGCCGTGCGCCCGCACCACCTCGCCGATCTCCGCGACCGGGTTGGTGTTCCCGGTCGCCGCCTCCGCGTGCACCAGGGAGACGAAGTCGATCTCCGGGTGCGCGGCGAAGGCCTCGCGGATCTGCTCGGCCGTGACCGCCGTGTGGAAGGGCACCGCCAGGTCGTGCACGGTGGCGCCGCAGTCCCGCAGCCAGTTCCCGAAGGTCTGCCCGTACGGGCCGGTGATCACGTTGAGCGCGGTCGTGCCGGGCCCGGCGGTGGAGCGGATCGCGCCCTCCAGCGGCAGCAGCGCCTCGCCCTGCATGATCACGACGTCCTGCCGGGTGTCCAGCAGCCGGGCGACCCGGTCCTCGATCGCGGCGAAGTGCGCGGCGGTCAGCGGGGGCAGGTCGAGGAAGGGGTGGGTCACGGCGGTGCTCTCTTCGCTCACGGGATCGACGCAGACGAGGGTAGCTCCGGCCCGCACCCCCGTCGCTCCCGTCCCACGCCCCGGCCCCCGGGGCCGACTTCTTAGGTCGAGCGGCCGCCCTGCCATCGGTTTGATTTGAATGGTCCAAACCTCTCCTTATAATCGGAACCACAGTTCCCTCATAGGAGGTCCCCGTGAACACCGTCCTCAGGCGCCGGGCCCGTCTCCTGGCCGCCACCACCGCGACGGCCGGGCTGGTCCTCGTGGCCGGCTGCACCTCCAGCGACGACGGCGACGGCGGGACGAAGACCGCCGCCGGCGGCGTCGAACTCGTCAAGGCCGGGCAGCTCACCACCTGCACCCACCTGCCGTACCCGCCCTTCCAGTCGGAGATCGACGGCAAGGTGCAGGGCTTCGACGTGGCCCTGATCGACCTGGTCGCCGACGACCTGGGCGTGAAGCAGCAGATCCTCGACACCCCGTTCGAGAACTTCAAGACCGGCGCCTTCCTCAACTCCGGCGAGTGCGACCTGGCCGCCGCCGGCATGACCATCACCGAGGAGCGCAAGAAGAACGTCGACTTCTCGGACCCGTACTTCGAGGCCACCCAGGCGGTCCTGGCCGACAAGGACAGCGGGATCTCCTCCTTCGCCGACCTCAAGGGCGCGAAGACCGGCGCCCAGGCGCAGACCACCGGCGAGGACTACGCCAAGAGCAAGGGCCTGGACCCGGTCTCCTTCGAGTCCTCCGACGCCGTCCTCAACGGCCTGCGCACCGGCCAGGTCGACGCGGTCGTCATCGACTACCCGGTCGTCCAGGGCTGGCTGAAGGACAAGGCCAACGCCGACGCCTTCGAGGTCGCCGAGCAGATCAACACCGGCGAGCAGTACGGCTTCACCGTGAAGAAGGGCAACGACAAGCTGCGCGAGGCCATCGACAAGGCCCTGGCCGACGCCAAGGCCGACGGCACGTACAAGAAGCTGTACGAGCAGTGGATCGGCCCGTACGAAGAGTCCGCGGCCTCCCCGTCCGCCTCATGACGGGTCCGGACACCGCGCTCCAGCCGAAGAAGAAGGGCCTGACCCGCCGCCAGAAGCGCAGCCTGTCGCGCGGTGTCCAGTACGTCGTCTTCGTCGCCGCCGTGATCGCCTTCGCGGTCACGGCCGACTGGGACCGCCTGGCGAACCAGTTCGCCCAGCGTGAGATCGCGGGGCAGATGTTCCCCGAGGTCATCACGCTGGCGCTGAAGAACACCGTGCTGTACACCCTGTCCGGCTTCGCCGTCGGCCTGGTGCTCGGCATGGTCATCGCGCTGATGCGGCTGTCGTCCGTGGGCCCCTACCGCTGGCTCGCCGGCGTCTACATCGAGATCTTCCGCGGCCTGCCCGCCCTGCTGATCTTCATCTTCATCGGCGTGGCCGTCCCGCTGGCCTTCCCCGGCACGGAGATCGTCGGCGGCACCTACGGCAAGGTGGCCCTCGCGCTCGGCCTGGTGGCCGCGGCGTACATGGCGGAGACCTTCCGCGCGGGCATCCAGGCCGTGCCCAAGGGGCAGATGGAGGCGGCCCGTTCGCTGGGCTTCTCGCACGCCCGGGCGATGGTCTCGATCATCCTCCCGCAGTCCTTCCGGATCATCCTCCCGCCGCTCACCAACGAACTGGTCCTGCTGTTCAAGGACTCCTCGCTGGTGCTGTTCCTCGGGGTCACGCTGGAGGAGCGGGAACTGTCCAAGTTCGGCCGCGACCTGGCCAGCCAGACCGCCAACTCCACGCCGATCCTCGTCGCCGGCCTGTGCTACCTGCTGGTCACGATCCCGCTCGGCTTCGTCGTACGCCGCATGGAGGCGAAGGCCCAGGAGGCCGTGAAATGAGCCGACCGGAGATCCGGGTCAGCGGACTGCACAAGTCCTTCGGGGACAACGAGGTGCTGCGCGGCATCGACCTGGAGATCGAGCAGGGCGAGGTCGTCTGCGTCATCGGCCCGTCCGGCTCCGGCAAGTCCACGCTGCTGCGGTGCGTGAACCTGCTGGAGGAGCCGACGAAGGGGCAGGTGTTCGTCGGCGGCACGGAGGTCACCGACCCGGACGTCGACATCGACGCCGTGCGCCGCCGCATCGGCATGGTCTTCCAGCAGTTCAACCTCTTCCCGCACCTGACGGTGACCGAGAACCTGACGCTGCCGCAGCGCCGGGTGCTCGGACGGGACAAGGCGGCGGCCGCGCGGGTCGCCGCGGAGAACCTGGAGCGGGTGGGCCTCGCCGAGAAGGCGGCCGCCTACCCCTCCTCCCTCTCCGGCGGCCAGCAGCAGCGCGTCGCCATCGCCCGCGCGCTGGTGATGGGGCCCGAGGTGATGCTGTTCGACGAGCCGACGTCCGCGCTCGACCCGGAGCTGGTGGGCGACGTCCTCGCGGTGATGCGGATGCTCGCCCGGGACGGCATGACCATGATGGTCGTGACCCACGAGATGACCTTCGCCCGCGAGGTCGCCGACCGGGTCGTCTTCATGGACGGCGGAGTGATCGTCGAGGACGGCAGCCCCGAGCAGGTCATCTCCCACCCCCGCCACGAACGCACCCGCCACTTCCTCTCCCGCCTCCTCGACCCCGCGATGGCGGACGTGGAGGAGGAGACCTCGGACCAGGTGGGCAAGGGCCACTAGCGGCTCACTAGGGTGCGGTGCATGAGCGAACGCGCGGTGCTGCACGTGAAGGGACGGGTGCTCGTCGCCCCCGACGACATCCGGGACGAACTGTGGGTCGTCGGCGGGCGGATCTCCTACGACCGTCCCGCCGGCGCCCGTGAGGTGCGGACGGTGTCCGGCTGGGCGCTGCCCGGCCTGGTCGACGCCCACTGCCACGTGGGCCTCGACGCGCACGGCGCGGTCCCGCGGGACGTCGCCGAGAAGCAGGCGCTCACCGACCGGGACGCGGGCACGCTGCTCGTCCGCGACGCGGGCTCGCCCTCCGACACCCGCTGGATCGACGACCGCGACGACCTCCCGAAGATCATCCGGGCCGGCCGGCACATCGCCCGCACCCGCCGCTACATCCGCAACTACGCCTGGGAGGTCGAACCGGACGAGCTCGTCGCGTACGTCGCCCGGGAGGCCCGGCGCGGCGACGGCTGGGTCAAGCTGGTCGGCGACTGGATCGACCGCGACCTCGGCGACCTGTCGGCGTGCTGGCCGCGCGAGGCCGCCGAGGCCGCGATCGCCGAGGCCCACCGGCTGGGCGCGCGGGTCACCGCGCACTGCTTCGCCGAGGACTCCCTGCGGGACCTCGTCGAGGCGGGCATCGACTGCATCGAGCACGCCACCGGCCTGACCGGGGACCTGATCCCGCTGTTCGCCGAGCGGGGCGTGGCGATCGTCCCCACGCTGGTCAACATCGCGACCTTCCCGCGGCTCGCCGCCGGCGGCGAGGCCAAGTTCCCCCGCTGGTCGGCCCACATGCGCCGGCTGCACGCCCGCCGCTACGACACCGTCCGCGACGCCTACGACGCCGGCGTCCCCGTCTACGTCGGCACGGACGCGGGCGGCTCGCTCGCCCACGGGCTGGCGGCCGCCGAGGTCGCCGAACTGGTCACCGCCGGCATCCCGGCCCGCGAGGCGGTCTCCGCGACGACGTGGGCGGCCCGCGCGTGGCTGGGACGCCCGGGCCTCGACGAGGGGGCGCCGGCCGACCTCGTCGTCTACGACGAGGACCCGCGGGCGGACGTCCGCGTCCTGGCGGCGCCCCGGCGGGTGGTGCTGAACGGGCGGGTGGTCGGATAGACGGGCCCGGGCCGCGGCCCGCCCGTCGCGCGGGCCGTTCGCGGTGCGGGGAGGGCGCCCGCCGCGCGGGCCGCTCGCGGGGGGTCGCTCGCCGGGCGGGCCCGGAAGCGGAAGGGCGGGCTCGGCGCCGGAGGGCCCGCCCCGGCCGGGACCACCGCAGGCGCTGACGCGCCGGGCGAAGGGGGAGGCTCCGGCAGTCGTACGGCCCGTACGGCCCACCGGCAGTGTCCCGGGACGGAGTCCTCAGCCGCTCGCACCGGTCCCGGGGGCCGGTGCCCGCAGGGCCTCCCGCAGGGCCCGGAGGAAGCCGTCCGCCGTTCCGCGGTCCCGTACCGCCAGCCGCAGCCACTCCTCGTCCAGGCCCGGGAACGTGTCCCCGCGGCGCACCGCGTAGCCCAGGGCGCGCAGGCGGTGGCGGACGGCCGCCGCGCCGGGCAGCCGGACCAGGACGAACGGACCCTCCGCGGGTCCCGCCACGCGCAGCCCGGCCGCGGCGAACTCCCCGAGCCCGGCCACCAGATGGGCCCGGTCCGCGGCGATCCGGTGCGCCGCGCGGGCCGCCTCCGCCAGGGCCCGCGGGCCCACGCACGCCTCGGCCGCCGCCAGCGCGGGCGTGGACACCGGCCACAGCGGCTGCGCCCGCTCCAGCTCCGCGACGACCTCCGGCGCCGCCAGCACGTACCCGATCCGCAGCCCGGCCAGCCCCCAGGTCTTGGTCAGGCTCCGCAGCACCACCAGCCCGGGCACGTCCGTCCGCCCGGCGAGCGCCTCCCGCTCGCCCGGCACCGCGTCCATGAACGCCTCGTCCACGACGAGGTACCGCCCGGGACGGGCGAGCGCGGCGATCGCCGCGGCCGGGTGCAGCACCGACGTCGGGTTGGTCGGGTTGCCGATCACCACCAGGTCCGCGTCCCGCGGGACGGCCGACGGATCGAGCCGGAACCCGTCCGCCTCCCGCAGCAGCACCCGGTCCACCGTGTGGCCGGCGTCCCGCAGCGCCGCCTCCGGCTCGGTGAACTGCGGGTGCACGACCACCGGCCGCCGCACCTTCAGCGCCCGCGCCAGCAGCACGAACGCCTCCGCCGCTCCCGCCGTCAGCAGCACCCGATCGGCCGGCAGCCCGTGCCGCGCCGCCACCGCCGCCCGCGCGGCCCGCCCGTCGGGATAGGCGGCCAGGCCGTCCAGCGACCCGGCGACCACCTCGCGCAGCCACGCGGGAGGCGTGCCGGCGCGGACGTTCACCGCCAGGTCCACCAGCGCCGCGCCGTCGCCGCGGACCTCGGCGTCCCCGTGGTGCCGCAGATCGTGCCCGGCGCCGGACTCAGTGCGCATGCGAGTGCGCCCCGTGGTGGTGCCCGTGCCCGTGGTGGTGGTGGCCGTCGTCGTCCGGGTGGAAGTGCGGCTGCTGCGGCGCCCCCACCTTGTCCTCGAAGCCCGGCAGCGCGATGCGGTACACGCACGAGTCGCAGTTCATCCGCAGGTCGCCCTTGAGGGCCTCCTGGTACCGCTCCATCACCAGGTCCAGCAGCTCAGGCTCCGGCCCGATGACGTCCGCCGACCGCACCTCGACCGCCGGGTGCGCCGCGGCCCAGTCCTCGGTCTGCTGCCGCACCCGGTCCGGCAGGATGCCGGTGAACAGGAAGTAGGGCAGGACCACGATCCGCTTCGCGCCCAGCCGGACGCAGCGGTCCAGCCCGCTCGGCACGTCGGGCGCCGCCAGCGACACGAACGCCGTCTCGACCCCGGCGTACCCGCGCCCCTCCCACAGCAGCCGCGCCGCCTTGAACACCTCGGCGTTGGCGTCCGGGTCCGTCGACCCGCGCCCCACCAGCAGCACGGTCACGTCGGAGGGGTCCCCGGGCGCGCCCAGCGCCTCCTCCAGCCGCCGCTCCAGCACCCGCAGCAGCGCCGGGTGCGGGCCCAGCGGACGCCCGTACGTGTACGAGATGCCGGGGTGGCGCTCCTTCTCGCGGGCCAGCGCGGCGGGGATGTCCCCCTTGGCGTGCCCGGCGGACACCAGCATCAGCGGCACGGCGGCGAACCGCCGCACACCCCGCTCCACCAGTTCGGCGACCGCCTCGCCCAGCGGCGGCGGGGACAGCTCGATGAAGCCGCCCGCGACCGGCAGGTCGGGGTGGCGGCGCCCCAGTTCCCGCACGAAGTCGCGGAACGCCTCGGCTCCGGCGTCGTCCCGGGTGCCGTGGCCGGCGATGAGCAGGGCGGGCGGGGGGGTGGTCACGGTTTCTCCTCGGAGTACGAAGTGGGGTGGTACAGCAGGGCGTTGAGCGCGGCGGCGGCGACCGCGGAGCCGCCCTTCTCGGACACGTTGCTCACGGCGGGCAGCCCGCTCTCGCGCAGCGCGGCCTTGGACTCGGCCGCCCCGACGAACCCGACGGGCAGGCCGATGACGAGCGCCGGGTCGGCGTCCAGGGTGAGCAGCTCCTCCAGGGCGGTCGGCGCGCAGCCGATCACCCACAGCGCGCCCGGCCCGACCTGCTCGTAGGCCAGCCGCACGGCGTGCGCGCTGCGGGTCAGCCCCGGCCCGGCCGCGGCGTCCTTCAGCCGGCAGACGGTCTCGCGCCGGGTGATGCCCGCGGCGACCATCTCGACGTCCACGACGACGGGCGCCCCGTCGTGCAGCGCGGCGTACGCCTTCTCCAGCGCGGCCTCGTCCGTGACGAGGTCGGTGGCGTAGTCGAGGTCGGCGGCGGAGTGGATGACCCGCTCCACCACCGCCCGGGTCAGCGGCGGGAAGTGCGAGGTGTCCAGGCGGGCGCGCAGCCGCCGGAAGGACTCCTGCTCGATGGGGTGGACGACACGGCTCACTTGGGTTCCTCCTGCCAGCGGTAGCCGCGCGGCGTCACCATGCGCCCCGCGATCGTGCGGGTCGCCGTGTTGCCCACGGTGACGACCGTCATCATGTCGACCGTGGCCGGGTCGAGCTCCGCCAGGGCCGTGACCCGGCTCGACTCGTCCGGCCGGGAGGCGTTGCGGACGACGCCGACCGGCGTCCCCGGCTCCCGGTGCTCCGCGAGGATCGCGAGCGCCTTGGGCAGCTGCCAGTCCCGGCCCCGGCTGCGCGGGTTGTAGAACGTCACGACGAGGTCCGCCTCGGCCGCCGCCCGCACCCGCCGCTCGATGACCTCCCACGGCGTGTGCAGGTCGGACAGGCTGATGGAGACGTGGTCGTGGCCGAGCGGCGCGCCGAGGATCGCCCCGGCCGCGAGCGCCGCCGTCACCCCGGGCACACCGACCACGTCGATGTCGTCGGACGCCTCGGCGAGCGCGGGGGAGGCCATCGCGTACACCCCGGCGTCCCCGCTGCCGATCAGCGCGACGGCCTGCCCGCGCCGGGCCTCCGCCACCGCCGTGCGGGCCCGCTCCTCCTCGGCGCCCAGGCCCGACTCCAGGATCCGGGTGCCGGGCCGCAGCAGGTCGCGGATCTGGTCGACGTACTGGTCGAGCCCGACCAGTACGGAGGCGCGCCGCAGCTCCGCCTTCGCGCGCGGCGTGAGCAGGTCCCGGGCGCCCGGCCCGAGCCCGACCACCGCGAGGCGTCCGCGCCCGGGCCGCCGCACGACCGCGCAGGTCGCCGTCGCCGGGCTCCCGGCCGACTTCCGCTTGGGCACGAGCAGTTCGCCGCCGCGCACCAGGGCGGCGGCCTCCGCCACCGAGGGGGTGCCGACGGCGGCGAGCGGCGCGTCGGAGGGGTTGGGCACCTCGACGCGGGCCAGCTCCTCGGCGGTGTACGTCACCAGCGGCACACCGAGCCGCTCGGCGGCCGCCACGATGCCGGGCTCGTCGCGCTTGGCGTCCACGGTGGCGAGCTCCGCGACGCTGCGCACGGACAGCCCGGCGTCCCGCAGGGCGCTGTCGATCACGTCGAGTACTTCCGCCCCGGGCGCCCCCTTGGACGCGCCGACTCCCACCACCAGGGACGGCGGGCGCAGCACGGCCTCGCGGGCGGCGGGCTCGACGAGCCGGTCCGTCACCCGGACCGTGTACGGTCCGTCGCCGCCGACGGGCAGCGGCGGCAGGGGCCAGGACACCTCCGCCCGCAGCGCCACCGGCTCGCCGTCCAGCAGCGCCCGGGAGACCGCGGCGACGTCGCCCTCCACCGGGAGGCCCAGCGTGTCCAGGCCCGGCAGGCCCACGGCGTCCGTCGCCGTCGTCACCACCGGCTCGGCGCCCAGCACCTCGCCGACCTCGCGGGCGAGGTCGTTGGCCCCGCCGCCGTGGCCGCCGACCAGGGACACGGCGAACCGCCCGCCCTCGTCGACGCACACCACGCCCGGGTCGGTCGTCTTGTCCGCCAGCAGCGGCGCCACCAGCCGCACCACCGCCCCCGTGGCCAGGAAGCACACGAGCTGCCCGCACTCGGCGAAGGCGGTCCGTACGGCCTCCCCGACGGGACCGTCGTACACGCGGGTACGGTCCGGCCACGCCGCGGCCAGCCGGTCGCGTGCCGCCGCCCCCGCCGCGGTGGCGGAAATGAGGCCGATCACTGGACAACTCCTTCGGTACGGGCCTGGGGCCGCACGCCCCACACCAGGAAGACGGGATTGGTCGCCGCGAGCCGGGTCACGTCCCCGGGCAGCGGCGCGAGCCGCGAGGCCTGCAACAGCACCCCGTCGCAGGCGAACCCGGCAGCGGTCAGCGCCTCGCGCACCGCCGGCACCCGGTCCAGCGCGGCCAGCGCGACGACCACGGTCCGCCGGGCGCGCCGGGCGCACGCCGTGACCACGGCGGGCAGTTCGCGGCCCCCGCCGCCCACGAACACGGCGTCGGGATCGTCGAGGTCGGACAGCACGGCCGGCGCCGCCCCGTGCACCACCCGGACGTCGACGCCGTGCGCGGCCGCGTTGGCGCGGATCCGCCCGACCCCGTCCGGGGTCTTCTCCACGGCGGTGACGGCCGCGCCCAGCCGGGCGCACTCCACGGCCACCGAGCCGGAGCCCGCGCCGACGTCCCACACCAGGTCGCCGGGGCGCGGTCCGAGCCGCGCCAGCGCCAGCGCCCGCACCTCGGACTTGGTGATCATCGAGTCGCGGTGGGCGAACGCGTCCTCCTCCAGCGCCCACCCGGCGGGACCGGCGGGCACACCCGCGACCGTCCGCACCGGGCCGAGCGCCCGGGACTCGTCCAGGCACAGCACGACGCTGACCGCCGTCCCCCAGTCGCGGGCGGCGGCCTCGGCGGGCGTGACCCGCTCCACGCGCTCCGCCGCGGTGCCGAGCGCCGAGGCGACGACCAGGACCCGCTCGTACGCCGTCAGCGCGGCGCCGAGTTCGGCGGGCCCGGCGCCGGGCCCGGTCAGGACGGCCACCTTCGGCCGCGCCCGGCACAGGTGGACGGCGGTGCGCAGGTCCCGCCCGTGGGCGCTGGCCACCACGGCGTCGTCCCAGGGCAGCCCGATCCGCGCGAAGGCGGCGGCGACGGAGGAGACCCCGGGCCGCACGTCCAGGCGTTCGGGCCCGAACCGCTCGGCCAGCGCCCGCACGATCCCGAAGAACCCGGGGTCGCCCGAGGCCAGCACCACGACCGGCCGGTCCTCGCGGACGTACTCCGCGACGGTGTCCAGCGCGGGCGCCAGCGGGCCGAGGACGACCCGCTCGGCGGTCTCCGGCAGCGGCGCGGCGTCCAGGTGCCGCCGCCCGCCGACGACGAGTTCGGCAGCGGCGAGGGCCGGCTCGTCGGGGGCCGCGCCCGTCCCCGTGCCGACGACCGTGATCGGCCGCTCGGGTCTCACGGGCGCGCACCCCGTTCGCGCAGCGCCCTGCGGGCCTCGGGGTCGGCCTTGCGGTAGCCGTGGAAGTGGCCGGGGTGGTACAGGTGCGAGCGCGTGCCGTGCGCGTCGAGGGCCGGGCCGACCAGGAACAGCGTGTGCTTCCACAGCTTGTGCTCCTTGACGGTCTCCTCCAGCGTGCCGATCGTGCACCGGACGATCAGCTCCTCCGGCCAGGTCGCCTGGTACGCGACGACGACCGGCGTGGTCGTCGGGTAGCCGCCCTCCAGCAGCTCCCGCACCAGCTGCCCGCTGCGGGCCGCCGACAGGAAGACCGCCATGGTCGTGCCGTGCCTGGCGAACTCGCGGACCTCCTCCCCGGGCGGCATCGGCGTCTTGCCCCCGCCCAGCCGGGTCAGCACCACGGACTGCGCGACCTCCGGGATGGTCAGCTCCCGCTGGGCGAGCGCGGCCACCGCGGAGAACGAGGACACGCCCGGGACGATCTCCGTGGCGATGCCGATCTCGGCGCACCGGTCCAGCTGTTCCTGCGTGCCGCCCCACAGGGCCGGGTCGCCGGAGTGGATCCGGGCGACCCTCAGGCCCTCCCGGTGCGCCCGCCGGTACACGTCCACCACGTCCTCCAGCGACATCGTCGCCGAGTCGAGGACCTCCGCGTCCTTGCGCGCGTGCTGGAGGACCTCCGCCTGGACCAGGCTGGCGGCCCAGATCACGACGTCGGCGTCGGCGATGGCGCGCGCGGCGCGGAACGTCAGCAGGTCGGCGGCGCCGGGGCCGGCACCGACGAAGGTCACCTTGCCGGTGGGGGCATCGGCCATGGAATCGGTCCTCTCCTACGGGTCAGTACGTGGTGGTCTGCCGGCCGGACGCGGGCGGTGCCGCGTCGGGCCGGCGGTGGCGGGGACCGCCGGGACGGCACGGAGCGGCCGTGCGGTGTCCGGGCGGGGCGGCACGGTGCTCCGGCGGGTCCGTGCGGGGGCCGGGCCGGCCGGCGCGGTGCCCGGCCGGGGCACCGCGGTGTCCGTCGCGCGGGGCCCGCCGCCCGGCGGGGGAGGCCGGGTGCGCGACGCGTCCGGCCGGGGAGGCGGGCCGCCCGGCGGGCACGTCGCGGTGGCCGCCCCGTACGGCCGGGGTCACAGCTTCCCGCCCCGCCCGCCCTCGCGCCGCGCCGGCGCGATCAGGGTCGACAGGTAGGGCAGGGCGGCGTCCTCCAGGTCGGCGGCCGGCCGGATGGACTCCTCCGGCAGCCCCAGCGCCGACCCCCACACGGCGTCGCCGATCCGCCCGGTCTCCCGCAGCGCCTCGGCCACCTCGTGGGCCTGCCGCCCGAACTTGTAGGCGACGACGGTCCCCGGGCCGGCGAGGGCCTCCTTGAGCACGGTCGCGCCCGCGGTGACGGGCACCAGCGTCAGCGGTTCGGTCCCCTCGGTGAGCACCGCCCCGGACCGCGCCGCCAGGTCCTGCATCGCGGTGATGCCCGGCACGGTCTCCACGACGGTGCCCGGCACCAGCCCGGCGACGGTCTGCGCGAGGTAGGTGAACGTCGAGTAGACGTTGGGGTCGCCGATCGTGGCGAAGGCGACGCTGCCGTGCGCCCGCAGCAGCCCGGCCACCCGGTCGCCGGCCGCGTCCCACGCGGCCTCCCGGCGCGCCCGGTCGGTCCGCTCGTTCAGCGCGAACACCACCCGGACGACCTTCTCCCCGGGCACGTAGTGCAGCACGGTCGCCTCGGCCCGCCCCCGCTCGCCGGAGTCCATCACGGGCACCACGACGACCTCGGCCGCGCGCAGGGCGTTGACGCCCTTGACGGTCACCAGCTCCGGGTCCCCGGGGCCGACCCCCACTCCGATCAGCCTGCTGCTCATGACGTCCGGCACCTCTCCACGAACCGACGGGCGACACCGGGCTCGGACGCCCAGTGCGTGTGCAGATAACTCGCGTGCACACCGCGTTGTACGAAACCCTCGACCCGCCGCGCCGGGGCCCGCACCCCCCAGGCGGGCGCCGCGCCCGCGCCCGGCTCGACGGCGGTGCGGTGGAACTCGTGTCCCCGCATCCGCGTCCCGGCCGCCGCGAGGGCGCTGTCGCCGACGGCCACGGCGTCGCGGTAGCCGAGGGTCAGCCGCTCGGTCATCCGCGCGGTGGCGTCGAGCACCCCGCACATCGGGAGCCCGTCGAGCTCCCGGCACAGGTAGAGCAGTCCGGCGCACTCGGCGGCGACGGGGGCACCGCTGCGCGCCAGGCCTGCGACGGCCCCGCGCAGCGGCTCGTTGGCGGACAGCTCGGCGGCGTACACCTCCGGGAAGCCGCCGCCGATCACCAGCCCGTCCGTCCCCTCGGGCAGCCGCTCGTCGCGCAGCGGGTCGAAGGGGACGACCTCGGCCCCGGCGGCGGCCAGCAGCTCGGTGTGCTCCGCGTAGGAGAACGTGAAGGCGGGACCGCCGGCGACGGCGACCACCGCACGCCGCCCCGCGGGCGTCACGGGCGGTTCCCAGGCGGCGCACGGCAGCGCCCCGGCGGTGCGCGCCAGCGCCGCCAGCGCGTCCAGGTCGCAGCCCTCGGACACCTGCGCGGCCATCGCCGCGACGGCCGCCACGGCCTCCGCGCGCCGCTCGGCGACCGGCACCAGGCCCAGGTGCCGGGACGGCGTGTCCACCTGCCGGACCCGCCGCAGCACGCCCAGCACCGGCACCCCGGACGCGTCCAGCGCCTCCCGCAGCAGCTCCTCGTGCCGGTCGGAGGCCACCTTGTTCAGGATCACGCCCCCGACCCGCACCTCGGGGTCCCAGGAGGCGAACCCGTGCACCAGGGCCGCCACCGACCGCGACTGCGAGGAGGCGTCCACGACGAGCACCACCGGCGCCCGCAGCAGCTTGGCCACGTGCGCGGTGGACGCCAGTTCGCCCTGGCCGGCGGCCCCGTCGTACAGGCCCATCACGCCCTCGACGACGGCGAGGTCGCACCCCCGCGCCCCGTGCAGGAACAGCGGCCCGACCAGCTCGGGCCCGCACAGGTACGCGTCCAGGTTCCGCCCCGCGCGCCCGGTCGCGAGCGCGTGGTACCCGGGGTCGATGTAGTCCGGCCCGACCTTGTGCGGGGACACGGCGAGCCCCCGCGCGGCGAACGCGGCCATCAGCCCCGTGGCGACGGTGGTCTTGCCGCTGCCCGAGGAGGGCGCGGCGACGACCAGCCGGGGGACGGAAGCACTCACCACTCGATGCCCCTCTGCCCCTTCTGCCCGACGTCCATGGGGTGCTTGACCTTGGACATGTCGGTCACGAGGTCGGCGAAGTCCACGAGCTTCTCCGGGGCGTTGCGCCCGGTGATCACCACGTGCTGGGTCCCGGGCCGGTCGCGCAGGACGTCGACGACCTCGTCGGTGTCCACCCACCCCCAGTGCATCGGGTACGCGAACTCGTCGAGCACGTACAGCTTGTACGTCTCGGCCGCCAGGTCCCGCTTGACCTGCTCCCAGCCCTCGCGGGCCTTCTCCTCGTTGTCCATCTGGGCGTCGCGCTGCACCCAGGACCAGCCCTCGCCCATCTTGTGCCAGGCGACGGTGCCGCCCTCGCCGGAGTCGCCGAGCACGCGCAGCGCCCGCTCCTCGCCGACCTTCCACTTCGCCGACTTGACGAACTGGAACACCCCGATCGGCCACCCCTGGTTCCAGGCCCGCAGCGCGAGCCCGAACGCGGCGGTGGACTTGCCCTTGCCGACGCCCGTGTGCACCACGACCAGCGGCCGGTTCCGGCGCTGCCGGGTCGTCAGCCCGTCGTCGGGCACCACACTCGGCTGTCCCTGCGGCATTACGCGGCCCTCCTCTGTACGTCCTTCACCAACCCGGCGATCGAGTCCGCCCGCAGCTCGTCCAGCGTCACGGCCGTACCGCCGAGCTCGCCCGCGAGCTGCCCGGCGAGACCGAGACGCACCGGCCCCGACTCGCAGTCCACGACGACCGAGGCGACGCCGTCGGCCGCGAACAGCCGTGCCGCGCGCCCGGCCAGGGCGACCGGCTCCGGCCCGCCGGTGGCCCGCCCGTCCGTCACCACCACGACCAGCGGCCGCCGCGCCGGGTCCCGCAGCCGCTCCACGCGCAGCACGTCGTGCGCCCGCAGCAGCCCCGCCGCGAGCGGCGTCCGTCCGCCCGTGGGCAGCGACTCCAGCCGGGCCGCCGCCGCGTCCACCGACGAGGTCGGCGGCAGCGCGACGTCCGCGCCCGTGCCCCGGAACGTCACCAGCCCCACCTTGTCCCGCCGCTGGTAGGCGTCCAGCAGCAGCGACAGCACGGCACCCTTCACGGCGCTCATCCGCTGCCGTGCCGCCATCGACCCGGAGGCGTCCACCACGAACAGCACGAGATTGCCCTCGCGCCCCTCGCGGGTGGCCTGCCGCAGGTCGTCCCGGCGTACGACCAGACCGGGTCCGGACCGTCCGCGGGCCCGCTGGTGCGGGGCGGCGGCCTGCACGGTCGCCGCCAGGTGCAGCTTGGTGAGCGCGCCCTGCGGCCGTCGCGCCCCGGTGGTGCGCCCGTGCTCGGTCCGCGCCCGCGAGCGCCGCCCGGCCGCGCCCTCGCCGATCCCGGGCACGCTCAGCACCTTCGTGCGGAACGGCTCGGAGGCCCGTACGGCGGACTGCTCGCCGCCTCCGGACGGCTGCGGCTGCCCGCCTTCCCCGGCCTCGGGCGAGGCACCGGTGTCACCGCCCTCGGGGCCCTCGCCGGGGTCCGGCTGCCCGCCGCCCCCGCCGGGCCCGTCCGGCCCCGGGTCCGGGTCGTCGTCCTCGGAGCCGCCGAACTCCTCCAGCGTCTCGTCCAGCTTGTCCTCGTCCAGCCCGGGCGCGTCGAAGGGGTTGCGCCGCCGCCGGTGCGGCAGCGCGAGCAGCGCCGCCTGCCGGACGTCCTCGGCGAGCACGTCCGTCCGCCCGGCCCACGCGGCCAGCGCGGTCGCGGTCCGGGCCATCACGATGTCGGCGCGCATGCCGTCCACCTCGAAGGCCGCGCAGGTCGCCGCGATCTGCCGCAGCGCCCCGTCGCCCAGCCGCACCGACGGCAGCAGCTCGCGCGCCGCCACGATCCTGGCCCGTACCGCCGCCTCTTCCTCGGCCCAGCGGGCCGCGAAGGCGGCCGGGTCGTCGTCGTAGGCCAGCCGCCTGCGCACGACCTCGACCCGCTGGTCCGGCTCCCGGGAGGCCGCGACCTCGACGGTCAGCCCGAACCGGTCGAGCAGCTGCGGCCGCAGCTCGCCCTCCTCGGGGTTCATCGTGCCGACGAGCAGGAACCGCGCGGCGTGCCGTACGGAGACGCCTTCGCGCTCGACGTACGAGGCGCCCATCGCGGCGGCGTCCAGCAGCAGGTCGACCAGGTGGTCGTGGAGGAGGTTGACCTCGTCGACGTAGAGGATGCCGCGGTGCGCGTCGGCGAGCAGGCCGGGCTCGAAGGCCTTCACGCCCTCCGACAGCGCCCGCTCGATGTCCAGCGCGCCGACGAGCCGGTCCTCGGAGGCGCCGACGGGCAGCTCGACCATGCGGGCGGGCCGCTCCACACCGCCGCCGGCCTCGTGGGGCCCGTCCGGGCACCCCGGGTCGGGGGAGGCGGGGTCGCACGAGAAACGGCACCCGGGGACGACCGGGACCTCCGGCAGCAGCGCCGACAGGGCCCGCACGGCCGTCGACTTGGCGGTGCCCTTCTCGCCGCGCACCAGCACCCCGCCGACCGCCGGCGAGACGGCGTTCAGCAGCAGCGCGAGCCGCAGGTCGTCCTGGCCGACGACGGCCGTGAACGGGAACGGGGTGGTCACTTGTCGTCGCCCTCCAAGTCGCCTTCGAGCTCCAGGTAGGTGGCGCGCAGCCGCTCCAGCGTCTCCGCGTCCGGCTCGGCCCACAGGCCCCGCTCGGCCGCCTCCAGCAGCCGCTCGGTGATGCCGCGCAGCGCCCAGGGGTTGGACTTCTTCATGAAGTCCCGGTTCTCCGGGTCGAAGACGTACTCGGCGCTGAGCTTCTCGTACATCCAGTCGTCCACGACCCCGGCCGTGGCGTCGTAGCCGAAGAGGTAGTCGACGGTCGCCGCCATCTCGAAGGCGCCCTTGTAGCCGTGCCGCCGCATGGCCGCCATCCAGCGCGGGTTGACCACCCGGGCGCGGAACACGCGGTGCGTCTCCTCGCCCAGCGTGCGGGTCTTCACCTGGTCCGGGGTGGCCGAGTCGCCGACGTAGGCCTCGGGGGAGGCGCCGGTCAGATGCCGCACCATGGCCACCATGCCGCCGTGGTACTGGAAGTAGTCGTCGGCGTCGACCAGGTCGTGCTCGCGGGTGTCGACGTTCTTCGCGGCGACGGCGATCCGCTTGAACGCCGTCTCCATGTCCCCGCGCGCCGCCCGCCCGTCGAGCCCCCGCCCGTACGCGTAGCCGCCCCACACCGCGTACACCTCGGCGAGGTCGGCGTCCGAGCGCCAGTTGCGGGCGTCGATCAGCGGCAGCAGACCGGCCCCGTACGCGCCCGGCTTGGAGCCGAAGATGCGGGCGGTGGCGCGGCGCCGGTCGCCGTGCTCGGCGGTGTCCTCGTCGGCGTGGGCGCGGACGTAGTTGGACTCGGCCGGCTCGTCCAGCTCGGCCACCGCGCGCACGGCGTCGTCGATGAGCCCCACCACGTGCGGGAACGCGTCCCGGAAGAACCCGGAGATGCGGACCGTGACGTCGATGCGCGGCCGGCCGAGCTCCGCCAGGGGGATGACCTCGAAGCCGGTCACCCGGCGCGAGGCGTCGTCCCACACCGGGCGGCAGCCCAGCAGCGCCAGGATCTCGGCGATGTCGTCGCCCTGGGTGCGCATCGCGGAGGTGCCCCACACCGTCAGGCCGACGGACTTCGGGTACGCGCCGGTGTCCTGGAGGTAGCGCTGCACCAGCGAGTCCGCGAGCGACTGCCCGACCTCCCAGCTGAGCCGGGACGGGATCGCCTTGGGGTCGACGGAGTAGAAGTTCCGGCCCGTCGGCAGCACGTTGACCAGGCCGCGGGTCGGCGAGCCGGAGGGGCCGGCCGGGACGTAACCGCCGTCCAGGGCGCGCAGGATGTGCCCGATCTCGTCGGTGGTCCGCTCCAGCCGGGGCACGACCTCGGCGCAGGCGAACTCCAGCACGGCGACGGCGTCGGCCAGTTCGGTGCCGAGCACCTCGCGGACCAGCGGCGCGCTCTCGGCGACCGCCCAGCCGCGCTCCTCCATGCCCTCCGCGATCCGCCGGCACAGCTGCTCCAGCAGGTCGATCGCGTCGGCGGCGCTGCGGGACGGCCCGTCGACCAGGTCCGTCAGCTCGACGGGCACCTTCACCGGGGCGCCCGGCTCGGCCAGCAGCTCCTTCTCCACCAGCCCGAAGTGCTCCGCCAGCGCGGCCCGCAGACCGGGCAGCGCGTTGGCCCGGCCGCCCCACACCTGCGAGGCGCGCAGCACGGCCAGCACCAGGTTGACGCGCGCCTCACCGACCGGCCCGCCGCCCAGGACGTGCAGGCCGTCGCGGATCTGCACGTCCTTGATCTCGCACAGGTAGCCGTCGATGTGCATGACGAACTCGTCGAACGCCTCGTCGTCCGGCTGCTCGTCGACGTGCAGGTCGTGGTGGAGCTCGGCCGCCTTGACGAGGGTCCAGATCTGGGCGCGGACCGCCGGGGCCTTGGCCGGGTCCAGGTCGGAGACGAGGGCGTACTCGTCGAGGAGCTGCTCCAGCTTGGCCAGGTCGCCGTAGGTGTCGGCGCGGGCCATCGGCGGCACGAGGTGGTCGACGACCGTGGCGTGGCCGCGGCGCTTGGCCTGGGTGCCCTCGCCCGGGTCGTTGACGATGAACGGGTAGACCAGCGGCAGGTCACCGAGGACGGCGTCCGGGGCGCAGCCGCCGCTGAGCCCGAGGCCCTTGCCGGGCAGCCACTCCATGGTGCCGTGCTTGCCCATGTGGACGATGGCGTCGGCGCCGAAGCTGTTCTCCAGCCAGCGGTAGGCCGCCATGTAGTGGTGCGAGGGCGGCATGTCCGGGTCGTGGTAGATCGCGATCGGGTTCTCGCCGAAGCCGCGCGGCGGCTGGATCATCACCACGACGTTCCCGAACTGCAGGGACGCCAGCACGATGTCGTCCCCGTCGACGTAGAGGCTGCCCGGCGGCTCGCCCCACGCCTCGGTCATGGCGTCCTTCAGCTCCGGGTCGAGCTTGTCGAACCAGGCCCGGTAGTCCGCCAGCGGCACCCGCGCGGGCGCCGAGGCGAGCTGCTCCTCCGTCAGCCACTCGACGTCGTGCCCGCCGGCCTCGATCAGCCGGTGGATCAGCTCGTCGCCGTTGTCGGGGTACCCCTCGACGGCGTACCCGGCGTCCCGCAGGGCGTCCAGCACCCGCACCGCCGAGGCCGGCGTGTCCAGCCCGACCGCGTTGCCGACCCGCGAGTGCTTGGTCGGGTAGGCGGTGAAGACCAGCGCGAGCTTCTTCTCCGCGTTCTCCTTGTGCTTGAGCCGGGCGTGCCGTACGGCGATGCCGGCGACCCGGGCGGCCCGCTCCGGGTCGGCGACATACACGGGCACGTCGTCCGGGCCCTGCTCCTTGAAGGAGAACGGCACGGTGATCAGCCGCCCGTCGAACTCCGGGATCGCCACCTGCATCGCGGCGTCCATGGGGGAGAGGGCGGCGTCCGACTCCTCCCAGGCCTGCCGCGAGGAGGTCAGGCACAGCCCCTGCAACACGGGCACGTTCATCTCGGCGAGGGCGCCGATGTCCCAGGCCTCCTCGTCCCCGCCCGCCGAGGCCTGCGAGGCGTGCGTGCCGCCGGCGGCCAGGACGGTGGCGACCAGGGCGTCCGCCCGGCCCAGGATCTCGTACAGCCCCTCGTCCGCGCCGCGCAGCGAACCGCAGTAGACCGGCAGGGCGTTGGCGCCGTGCGCCTCGATCGCGTCGCACAGGGTGTCCACGAAGGCGGTGTTGCCGCTCAGCTCGTGGGCCCGGTAGAAGAGCACGCCGACGGTCGGGCGGCCCGCGTGGTGCGCCCGCTCGCCGTGGACGCCGTACTCGGGCATCTTCCGCGGCGCGGCGAAGCCCTCGCCGGTGAGCAGCACGGTGTCGGACAGGAACCGGGCCAGCTCGGTGAGGTTCTCCGGTCCGCCCTCCACGAGGTACTTCAGCGCCTCGGCGACGACACCGGCCGGCACGGACGACTCGGCCATCAGCTCCGCGTCCGGCACGGCCTCGCCGCCCAGCAGCACGGTCGGGATCCCGGCGGCCTTCAGCGCGGCCAGCCCGTCCTCCCAGGCCCGCTTGCCGCCCAGCAGCCGCACCACGGCGAGGTCGGCGCCGTCCAGCAGCGCCGGCAGCTCCTCGCCCACGTCCACGCGGGTCGGATTGCCGATCCGGTAGGAGGCACCCGTGGCGGCCCGGGCCGCCAGCAGGTCCGTGTCGGCGGTCGACAACAACAACACAGTGCTCATGCGGGTGCTCCCGGTGGAATGAAGGGCAGTCCTTGCGGCGCGCCGGACTCGATGAGCCGCCACAGCGCGTCGGTGTCCGCGTGCTGTTCGATCAGGTCGCCGAGCCGGTCGAGCTGCTCCTCGCGCAGCGCGGCGAACGAGGTGCCGGGGGACGGCACGAAGCGGCGGCCCGCGGCGGCGGCCACCTCGCGCAGGAACGCCCGCCGGAAGCCGTCCGACTCCAGCGAGCCGTGCCAGTGCGTGCCCCAGGTCTGGCCGACCCGGCAGCCGTCCAGGAAGGCCTCGCCGCCGGTGACGTCGGCGACCCCGTGGTGGATCTCGTAGCCCTCGACGCGCTCGCCGAGGGCCTCGCCCTCCGGCCGGGTGAGGGTCTTCTCGCGGGCGAACCGCACCCGCACGGGCAGGATCCCCAGCCCGTCGACGTGACCCCGGCGGCTCTCCACGTCGTCCTCGATGTGCTCGCCGAGCACCTGGAAGCCGCCGCAGATCCCGAGCACGGGCCGCCCCTCGGCGGCCCGGCGGACCAGGGCGTCCGCCAGGCCCCGCTCGCGCAGCCAGTCCAGCGCCCGGACGGTCCCGCGGGTGCCGGGGACCACCACGAGGTCGGCGTCGGCCAGTTCCTCCGGCCGGTCCACGAACCGCACCACCACGCCCGGTTCGGCGGCCAGCGCGTCCACGTCGGTGAAGTTCGACATCAGCGGGACCGCGCACACGGCGACCCGGAGCACGTCCTCGCCGACGGGCGGCGCGACGTTCGACTCGCGGACCGTCCCGCGCAGCGACACGCGCAGTCCGTCCTCCTCGTCGATGCCGAGCCCGTGCCGGAACGGCAGCACGCCGTAGGTGCGCCGCCCGGTCAGCCCGTGCAGCATGTCCAGGCCCGGCTCCAGCAACGACACGTCCCCGCGGAACTTGTTGACCAGGAACCCGGCCACCAGCTCCTGGTCCGCGCGGGACAGCAGGGCGACCGTCCCGAAGAAGGAGGCGAAGACCCCGCCCCGGTCGATGTCGCCGACGACCAGCACGGGCAGCCGCGCGTTGCGCGCGATGCCCATGTTCACGATGTCCGTCCGCCGCAGGTTGATCTCGGCGGGCGAGCCGGCCCCCTCACAGATCACCGCGTCATACGTGCCCCGCAACTGCTCCAGGCAGTCCAGCACCGTGCCCAGCAGCGCCTGCTGGCGCCCGCCGTGGTAGCCGCGCGCGCTCAGCTCGCCGACCGGCTTGCCCAGCAGCACCACCTGGCTGCTCCGCTCGCCGCCCGGCTTGAGCAGCACCGGGTTCATCAGCGCGGTCGGCTCGACCCGGCACGCCTGGGCCTGCATGGCCTGCGCCCGCCCGATCTCGGCGCCCTCGCGCGTGACGAACGAGTTCAGCGACATGTTCTGCGCCTTGAACGGCGCCACCTTCACGCCCTGCCGCACCAGCCACCGGCAGATCCCCGCGGTGACGACGCTCTTGCCGGCGTCGGAGGTGGTGCCGGCGACGAGGAGTCCCCCGTTCATGCCCTGCGTCCCTTCGCCAGGAGGCGCCCGGCGGCACTGACGCCGAGCGCGAGCCAGCCGACACGGCGGGAGAGCCGTACGGCCCGTTCGATGTCGGCGACCCGGACGGCGCGTCCGGCGTCCCCGTTGAGGACGGGTCGGTGCTCGACCCGTCCGCCGTAGGAGAGGGTGCCGCCGAGCCGTACGCCGAGCGCGCCCGCGAAGGAGGCCTCCACGGGCCCGGCGTTGGGGCTCGGATGCCGGTGGGCGTCGGCCCGCCAGGCCCGCACGGCGCCGCGCGGGTCGTCCCCGGCGACGGCGGCCAGCACGGCGGTCAGCCGGGCCCCCGGCCACCCGGCGAGGTCGTCGAGGCGCGCGGAGGCCCAGCCGTAGCGCCGGTACCGCGGGGACTTGTGCCCCACCATGGCGTCGAGGGTGTTGACGGCGCGGAACCCGAGCAGCCCCGGCACCCCGCCGACGGCGCCCCACACCAGCGCGCCCACGACGGCGTCGGAGGTGTTCTCGGCCACCGACTCGACCACGGCGCGGGCGATCCCGTCGCCGTCGAGCGCCTGCGGGTCACGCCCGCACAGGTGCGGCAGCCGCTCCCGGGCGGCCTCGACGTCGCCGGCCTCCAGGGCCCGCCCGATGGCGGTGGCCTCCCGGGCGAGCGAGGTCCCGCCGACCACGGCCCAGGTGGCGGCGGCGGTCAGCGCGACGGAGGCGGCGGGGGAGGTGCGTACGGCGCGGGCGGCCGCGGCCCCGAGGGCGACGGCGCCGCCCGCGCAGACGGCGGTGTGCAGCGCGCCCCAGCCCCGGTGGTCCCGCCACAGCACCCGTTCCACGGCACCCGCGGCCCGCCCGAACACGGCGACCGGGTGCCCGCGGCGCGGATCGCCGAGGAGCAGGTCGCCGAGGAGGCCGGCGGCGGCACCGTACGCGAAGACGCGATCGGCACCCATGGGGTCAGTCCGCCGCGGGGTGCGGCAGGGCTCGGCGGGGGCGGCTCGGGCGGCAGGCGCGCATGGCGGTATGTCCTCACTCAGGGTGTCCACGCCCTGGTTCGACGAGACCGGCGGTGAGAGTTCCTGGCTCCCGGGGGTGTTACCCCGGTGACAGTGGCGGGACCGCGCCGGACTTCCACCGGCTTCCTCTCTTGCCGCCGCATTGGCTCCGGCAGTCCACCACGGCCCGCGAACACCCGTCAACTTGCCGTTGACCTGCGATGGAGGAGTGTGCTCAGGCCCACACACCGGTGGTCGGCCGCGTCACGGGCACCGCGCGGGCGCGGCGACGGGACGCGTCCGTGGTGGCGGGGTGCGTGCACGGCGACGGGGCGCGTGCACGCCGACGGGGCGCGTGCACGGCGACGGGGTGCGGGACGGCGATCCGTCCCGCACCCCGCTCGGTGCTGCCGCGGGCCGGGCCCGTGCCCGGCCGTGATCGGTCCTCGGTCAGGCGACGATCAGGTAGATCCCGTACGCCACCGCGGCGGCGCACGCCGCGAAGCAGGCGTAGGCGCCGGTGACCGCGAGGGCCGCGCCGCCGCCCTGGGCCGCGGCCCGCTCGTGCCGCGAGAGGCCCGTGATGCCGAGGGTGAACAGGCCGACGAGGGCCACGGTGACCACGAGGCTGACGCCGAAGACGGAGCCGAGGGCCGCCCAGTCGATCTTCATACTGCTTCTCTTCCTTCGTACCCGGGGTGCGCGCGGGTCAGACGGTGGTGGAGGCCGACGGGGTCTTGGAGTCGGAGGCGGCCTGGACCGGGAACGCGGTCGCCAGGTCCTCCGTCGCCGTGCCCGCGGGCGGCGGGATCACCGCGGCGATCGCCGTGGTCACCACGCCGGCGGGCTCCTCCTCGACCTCGTTGACGTTGGTGTGGTCGACGATCTCCCGGCGGGAGACCTTCCAGATGGCGAAGCTGGAGCCGATCAGGAAGGCGGCCACCAGGGCGGTGCCCCAGTCACCGAGGCCGGTGACGTACTCCGCGAGCGCGGCGACCAGCGCGGCCGCCGGCAGGGTCAGGCCCCAGGCGACGAACATCCGGGTGGCGGTCGACCAGCGGACGACACCGCCCTTGCGGCCCAGGCCCGCGCCCATCACCGAGCCGGAGACGGAGTGGGTGGTGGACAGGGAGAAGCCGAGGTGGGAGGAGGCCAGGATGACCGTGGCCGCGCTGGTCTGGGCGGCGAAGCCCTGCTGCGGCTGGAGGTCGGTCAGGCCCTTGCCCATGGTGCGGATGATGCGCCAGCCGCCGAGGTAGGTGCCGAGCGCGATGGCGATGCCCGCGGAGAGGATGACCCACATCGGCGGGTCGGAGTCCGGGGCCAGGGTGCCGCCGGCGACCAGGGCGAGGGTGATGATGCCCATCGTCTTCTGCGCGTCGTTGGTGCCGTGGGCCAGGGAGACCAGGCCCGCCGAGGCGATCTGGCCGGCGCGGTAGCCCTTCTCGGACGCCTTGCCGTCGGCCTTCTTGCCGAGCGTGTACGTCAGCCGGGTCCCGACCATCGCGGCGAGGCCCGCGACCAGCGGGGCGGCGATCGCCGGGATCAGCACCTTGGTGACCAGGACGTCGCCGTGGACCGCGCCGAGGCCCGCCGAGGCGACGGTGGCGCCGATCAGACCGCCCATGAGGGCGTGCGAGGAGCTGGAGGGCAGTCCGACCAGCCACGTCAGCAGGTTCCAGAGGATCGCACCGACCAGGGCGGCGAAGATGACCTCGGGACGTATGCCGGTCTCGTCGACGAGACCCTTGGAGATCGTGTTGGCGACTTCCACGGAGAGGAAGGCGCCGACCAGGTTGAGGACGGCGGACATGGCGACGGCGACCTTGGGCCTGAGGGCGCCCGTGGAAATGGTCGTGGCCATCGCGTTCGCGGTGTCGTGGAAACCGTTCGTGAAATCGAACGCGAGTGCGGTTACCACCACAATCGCGAGGATCAGCGAGAAGCTTTCCATTTACCCAGGCAATCGTTCGAGGTCATTGGCTGGTCGACCGTAGGCAACCAGGGTGAACGGAAGATGAACTGAGAGAGGCATCGTGGTGTCTCTAGCAGGGGCCGCCGGCGCGCCGCGCGCCGACGACCCGGGCGCCGCACCGGTTCCACGCCTTCGGGTGATGTCCTCCGCCGGCCCGGGGGCCGGGCCGGAGAGATGTTTGTCACCCGGCGAAGGGTCCTCGTCGCCGTCCCGCCGGCCGGTGGGGCGCCCGCGTCCGGCGGACGGCTCCGGGCTGCGGGGGCGGTCGCTCGCACGCGTGTTCCCCTGACGGTCGTATGCGATCCGGGCCCCGGCGGCGGCGTCCGGCCGTCCGCCGTGCGTCCGTCGCGTCCGCGCCCGCCGGCCGGTCCGGTGGCGGAAGGAAGACGGTAGGCACCGCGGCCCCCGCCTGGCAGGATCGCCGCATGGGCGGACAGCGGCGGGGCGGCGGAGAGGACCGGGGCGGCGCGGGGGGCGCGCGGGAGGCGCGGGTGCGGGCCGAGGAGGCGCGCGCCTGGGCGGACCTCGTCGCGACCGCCCGCCGGACGGTGGCCGACGGGCTGGTCGTCGGCACCTCCGGCAACGTCTCGGTGCGGGTCGGGGAGACGGTCCTGGTCACCCCGTCCGGGGTGCCCTACGACCGGCTGACGCCGGACGACGTCACCGGCGTCGACCTCGACGGCCGGCAGGTCATCGGCGGGCTCGTCCCGACCAGCGAGCTCCCCCTGCACCTCGCCGTCTACCGCACCACCGGCGCCCGCGCCGTCGTCCACACCCACGCCGTGCACGCGACGGCCGTCTCGACGCTCGTCCCGGAGCTCCCGCCGGTCCACTACATGACCGCCGCGCTCGGCGGCCCCGTCCGGGTCGCCCCCTACGCGACCTACGGCACCGCCGAGCTGGCCGAGAACATGCTGCGCGCGCTCGCCGGCCGCTCCGGCTGCCTCCTGCAGAACCACGGCACGGTCACCCACGGCGCCACCCTCGACCAGGCCTACGACCGCACCGCCCAACTGGAGTGGATGTGCCGCCTGTGGCTGACCGCCTCGTCGGTCCCGGGGCGCACGCCGACCCTGCTGTCGGAGGCGCAGCTGGCGGAGGTGGCGGAGAAGCTGCGGGGGTACGGGCAGCGGGAGTGAGCCCCCGGCGCGCCCGGCACCGCGGGCGGGACCGGCCCCCGTCACCCCGGGCGGCCCTCCGGCTGGCCGCCCGGCGGATCCGCCGGGACACTGGTGGCGTGCGCACTGTCAAAGCGACGGCCGCTGCCGTCACCACCGTGATAGGTGCCGGGGCCGTCGCCGTGGCCGCCGGCCGGCTCGCCAGCGACGCGGCCCTCAAGGCCCCCCCGGGCAGGCCGCTGCCCACGGAGCCCAAGGTCACCGTGCACGGCACCGCGGCCGGGCGAATCACCCTGACCCGGGACCTCGCCACCCTGCGGCCCGGCCGGTACGGCCTGGCCGGCGAGGACTCCCACGCGGTCGTGGGCCCCGTCCTGACCGACACCACGCACACCGTGGACACCGTCGTGCGCCGCCTGGAACGGGTCACGCACGGCACCGTCCAGCCCGGCGACCAGGTGTGGCTCACCCCGAACCTGCACGTCGGCACGCCGCGCACGGCCCTCGGGCTGAACCACACCGACGTCGACGTCCCCGCCGAGGTGGGCTTCCTGCCGGCCTGGCTGGTGCCCGCCGTCCGCGACACCTGGATCATCGCGGTGCACGGCCTGGGCACCACCCGGGAACTCGCCATGAACGTCATGGCCTTCCTGCACCGCCACCACTTCCCGGTGCTGGCCCTCTCCTACCGCGGCGACCGCGGCGCCCCCCGCTCGCCGGACGGCCTCGGCCACTTCGGCGAGACCGAGTGGCACGACCTCGACGCGGCGATCCACCACGCCGTCCGCCAGGGCGCCCGGCAGGTGGTCCTGCACGGCTGGTCCACCGGCGCCACCATGGCACTGCGCGCCGCCGTCTACTCCGAGATGCGCGACCGCATCGCCGGGCTGATCCTCGACTCCCCGGTCCTCAGCTGGGAGACCACGTTGCGCGCCCTCGCCGCGGCCCGCCGCACCCCCGGTCCGCTGCTGCCGCTGGCGGTCCGCGCCGCACGGGGCCGCGCCGGTCTGGACGGCGGCCACCAGGCCGTCGCCGGCGAGACCCCCGACCCCGGCGACCTCCGGGTGCCGACCGTCATCATGCACGGGCCGGACGACACCGTGGCCCCCTGGCACCTCTCCCGCCGCTTCGCCGAGGAGCGCCCGGGCCTGGTCGGAGTCCACACCGTCCCCGACGCGCCGCACGGCGCCATGTGGAACGCGGACCCGGAGGGCTACGAGCAGGTCATGCGCCGCTTCCTCACGCCGCTGATGTGAGCGCGCGGGGCGGGGCCGGACGGGCCCGGGCGGGCGGATCCCGCCCCGGTCCGCCACCGCTCCACCACCCCGGCCCGACCCCTCCCACCCATCCGGTCGCGGAGATTCCGTTTAGCGCCGTACCACTGGCCGGATTCCTGCCCCGGGCCGTCGGCACGGCCCGGGACACGGCCGGCCCCGCGGCCCGCGGCGGCATTCCGTTTGGGTTTTCGGACCGTCAACCGGAAGACTGCCCCCGTGACGTCCCGTATCCCGCGCGACTCCAGGCTTCGACTCGTCCGCCCGCGACCCCTGGCCGCCGCCCCCGCAGCCGTGAACCAGCGGCGCCCGCGCCGCCCCGCACCGCGCCCCCCGGAAGGCACCCCGGCACCGGCCGTGCTGGCCAGAATGGCGCGCTCCGGCCTGGCCGGCGCGGCCCGCGTCGCCCGCTGGGCCGACGCCGCCCTCGGCCCCGGCCGCCGGGGCGCCACCGCCGACGGCAAGGCCACCCTCTCGGACGCGACCGCCGAACGGGCGGCCCGCGACCTGGGCCTGACCGCCGCTCAGGTCCGGGCCGACTGGGACACCGCCCGCCTCGCCGGCCTCGTCGAGGTGCACGGCGACAGCGCCCGCCCCGGCTGGCGGCTGCGCGCCTGGGACCGCGACGACAGCGCCGTCCTGCGCGGCTGGGTCGCCCTCTTCGACGCCTGGTCGCTCGCCTACCCGGAGCCCGAGGGGCACGAGCCCGCCGCCGTCGCCGAGGTCGTCTCGGCCATGCCGCAGGTGCTCTCCTTCCTCCAACTGTCCGCCGGGCCCGTCCCCGTGGAGCAGCTCCTCGACCTCCTCGGGCAGCGGGTCACCGAACTGCGCACCGAACGCTGCGAGGTCGCCTACGGCCCCCGGCCCGAGCCGGCCCGGCCCGAGCCCACCGCCCCGGCCGACGCCGACGCCCCGCTCGCCCCGCTGCTGGACTGGGCCCTGCGCGCCCTGGCCTCCGTCGGCGCCCTCACCTACGGCGACGGCCAGGCCACGCTCACCCCGCTCGGCAACTGGGCGGTCTGGGTCAAGCTGGAGCAGATCTGCGTCGCCGCGCAGAGCCCCGCCGGCAACATCGAGCAGGCGGCCGAGGACATGCTCCGCGGCTGCGCCCAGCTCCGCCCCAACGCCGCCCGCGCCGAGTACCGCGCCTGGCTCGCCGCCCGCCCCGTCGGCAGCGCCGTCACCGAGCTGCTCGCGGCCGCCCGCGGCGACGACGCCCTGCTGCGCGGCCTGGCCTTCGAGGCGCTGCGCGTGGTCGGCGCCCCCGCGGAACCCGACGTGCGGGCCGTGCTGGACGAGCCGACGCTGCGGCCCTACGCCCTGCTGTGGCTCGCCGAGCACGACGGCGTCGACCCCGAGGACGCCCACGAGGTCCTCACCCGCGAGGAGGCCACCTGGCTGTGGGTGGACACCGCCGCCGCCGTCGCCGACCACGGCGAGGCGCCGATGCTGGTGCGGCACCTGGAGTCCGCGGTGCAGCCGACCGTCCCGGCGCTGCTGGACGAGGTCCGCGCCGTCGGCCACCCGCGCACCGTGCAGGTGCTGGTCGCCCTCGCCGCCGCGCACCCCGACCCGGCGCTCGCCAAGGCCGTCCGGCGGGCCGCCTTCCAGGTGCACACCGGCGGCAGCTAGTCCCGGCCGGCCGGGACCGTCAGGGCGCCGTCTCCGGGGCGTACGTGCCGAAGCTCCAGACGTTGCCCTCCAGGTCGCGGGCCAGGTAGTCGCGGGAGCCGTAGTCCTGGTCGGTCGGCGGCACCAGGATCTCGGCGCCGTGCTCCACGGCGCGCCGGTGGTGTGCGTCGACGTCGTCCACGACGACGTACACCCCGGCGGTGCCGGCGTCCTTCATCGCCCGGTCGAAGACGCCGCCGCGGCCCTTGGAGCCGATCATCACCGCGCCGTTGCCCTGCACCAGCTCGGCGTGCAGGACCACCCCGTCCTCGCCCTCGAACACCGACAGCTCCGTGAAGCCGAACGCCTCCGTGAGCTGGCGGATGGCCGCCTCGGCGTCCGCGTACAGCAGCGTGGGGAAGATGCTGGGGCGCCCGCCCTTGCCTGCCATGCCGATCACTCCTTCGTGACGCACCACCGGAGACCGCCGCGCGACCGCCGGACCGCCGCCCGGTTCCCCGCCCTGGCGTCAGTCTCGCACCGCCCGCCGACAGCCGTCCGGGCCGCAGGGCCCCGGACGGCACCGCGGCCGGCCGCCCTCACCACCGGCGCCGGGCACCGCCTCCCGGACGCGCCCCGCACGCCACCACCCCGCACGCCACCGCCCCGCGCACCCCACCGTGCGGCACATCACACGGCGCGTCCGGCACCCGGAGACCCGGCCCCCGGCACCGAAACCCCCAGCCCCCGGCGCCGGACCCGGCCGGCCCCTCCCGGCACGGCGATCCCGGCCCGTCCCGAACACCCGCACGCAGAAAAAGTGGTTGCACAGCCCCGGTAGACTGGCCGCATGGCCATTCTCCTCGCGCATTAGACGGCGGGAACGTCCTCAGCCGCCCATCCCGCCCCCCACCCGCCCTGGAGTCTGTCCGTGATCTCCGCCTCCGGCATCGAGCTGCGCGCCGGTGCCCGCGTCCTCATCGAAAGCGCCACCTTCCGCGTCGCCAAGGGCGACCGCATCGGCCTCGTCGGCCGCAACGGCGCCGGCAAGACCACCCTCACCAAGTGCCTGGCCGGCCAGGGCATCCCCGCCGCCGGCACCATCACGCGCTCCGGCGAGGTCGGCTACCTCCCGCAGGACCCCCGCACCGGCGACCTCGACGTGCTCGCCCGCGACCGCATCCTCTCCGCCCGCGGCCTCGACGTCCTGATCCGCAAGATGCGCGAGAACGAGCAGCGCATCGCCAACGGCCAGGGCGCCACCCGCGAGAAGGCGCTCAAGCAGTACGAGCGGCAGGAGACGGAGTTCCTCACCAAGGGCGGCTACTCCGCCGAGGCCGAGGCCGCCACCATCGCCGCCGCGCTCAACCTGCCGGACCGGGTGCTCGGACAGCCCCTGCACACGCTCTCCGGCGGTCAGCGCCGCCGTGTCGAGCTGGCCCGCATCCTGTTCTCCGACGCGGACACGCTGCTGCTCGACGAGCCGACCAACCACCTCGACGCCGACTCGATCGTCTGGCTGCGCGACTACCTCAAGACGTACCGCGGCGGCTTCATCGTCATCAGCCACGACGTCGACCTGGTCGAGACGGTCGTCAACAAGGTGTTCTACCTGGACGCCAACCGCGCCACCATCGACATCTACAACATGGGCTGGAAGCTGTACCAGCAGCAGCGCGAGGCCGACGAGAAGCGCCGCAGGCGCGAGCGGCAGAACGCCGAGAAGAAGGCCGCCGCGCTCAACGCGCAGGCCGACAAGATGCGCGCCAAGGCCACCAAGACGGTCGCCGCGCAGAACATGGCCCGGCGCGCCGAGAAGCTCCTGTCCGGCCTGGAGGAGGTCCGCCAGCGGGACAAGGTCGCCAAGCTGCGCTTCCCGGAGCCCGCGCCCTGCGGCAAGACCCCGCTGATGGCCGAGGGCCTGTCCAAGTCGTACGGCTCGCTGGAGATCTTCACCGATGTCGACCTGGCCATCGACAAGGGCTCCCGGGTCGTCATCCTCGGCCTCAACGGCGCCGGCAAGACCACCCTGCTGCGGCTCCTCGCGGGCGTCGAGCAGCCGGACACCGGCATGGTCGTCCCCGGCCACGGCCTGAAGCTGGGCTACTACGCGCAGGAGCACGAGACCCTCGACGCCGACCGCACGGTCCTGGAGAACATGCGCTCCGCCGCGCCCGACATGGACCTCGTCGAGGTCCGCAAGGTGCTCGGCTCGTTCCTGTTCTCCGGCGACGACGTCGACAAGCCCGCCGGGGTCCTCTCCGGCGGCGAGAAGACGCGCCTGGCGCTCGCGACCCTGGTGGTCTCCTCCGCCAACGTGCTGCTGCTCGACGAGCCCACCAACAACCTCGACCCGGCCAGCCGCGAGGAGATCCTCGGCGCGCTGCGCACCTACCAGGGCGCGGTCGTCCTCGTCACCCACGACGAGGGCGCCGTCGAGGCGCTCCAGCCGGAGCGGATCATCCTGCTGCCCGACGGCGTCGAGGACCTGTGGGGCTCCGACTACGCGGACCTCGTCGCCCTCGCGTGACCGCGCGGCGCACGCCCCGGGCGGCCGGCGCCGCTTCACCGGAGCGGTGATCCACCGCGTATGGATCATTCGGCCCAGCCGTGATCCATCATCTGCGTGAGATCTCCTCGTACCCGGGTGTGTCCTGCACCGATTTCACGGCCGAGTCCCCGAGCACCGGGGGCTCGGCCGTCGCACGTCCCTGACCTGGAACTTCGCGGAACAACCCGTTCGGCCGTACGAACGTCCTTGCATGGAATCCAAGATTCCGTATGTGGGGACGCACTCCCGTCGTCAAAACCTTGTCTCACGGACCTTGCCGAATGGGTGGCCAGGAGGCGCTGGAGGGGTGATCATGAGGGGACCAGAGCGCACTTCCCATGAGGAGGCACGGGTGGCCGAGACTCTGAAGAAGGGCAGCCGGGTGACCGGCGCCGCGCGCGACAAGCTCGCGGCAGACCTGAAGAAGAAGTACGACGCCGGTGCGAGCATCCGGGCGTTGGCCGAGGAGACCGGCCGCTCGTATGGCTTCGTGCACCGCATGCTCAGTGAGTCGGGCGTCACGCTCCGAGGGCGTGGCGGGGCGACGCGGGGCAGAAAGGCCGCATCGGCCTGACCCCGGGCGGCCCCTCGGCTTCGATGGTGGCCACCCGGTCGGACGACTGACCGGCCGGGTGGTTACTGTGCAGTCACTTGGCTTCGCTCGGCTGACCGCACCCATCGGAGGCGCCCCATGGCTTCGCCCGCCCAGGACCTCGTTCCGGTTCTCGACAAGGACGGCGTACGGCTCACCGTCGACGACTCGATCGCCACGGTGACGCTGACCAACCCGGCCAAGCGCAACGCGCAGAGCCCCGCTCTGTGGCGGGCACTGGCCGAGGCCGGCCGGCTGCTGCCGGGCTCCGTCCGCGTGGTCGTGCTGCGCGCCGAGGGCAAGTCCTTCTCGGCCGGGCTCGACCGGCAGGCGTTCACGCCCGAGGGCTTCGACGGCGAGCCGTCGTTCATCGACCTCGCGCGGGGCGGTGACGCCGAGCTGGACGCGACCATCGCCGCGTACCAGGAGGCGTTCACCTGGTGGCGGCGCAGCGACATCGTGTCCGTCGCCGCCGTGCAGGGGCACGCCATCGGAGCCGGATTCCAGCTCGCGCTCGCCTGCGACCTGCGCGTCGTCGCCGACGACGTGCAGTTCGCCATGCGCGAGACCAGCCTCGGGCTGGTGCCCGACCTGACGGGTACGCACCCCCTGGTGGGACTGGTCGGGTACGCCCGCGCGCTGGAGATCTGCGTGACGGGCCGGTTCGTCACGGCCGAGGAGGCCGTGAGCACCGGGCTCGCCAACCTCGCCGTGCCGCGGGACGAACTCGACGGCGCGGTCCGGGACCTGGCCGCGGCGGTGCTCGCCGCGCCCCGCGACGCGGTCATCGAGACCAAGGCGCTGCTGCGCGGCGCGCAGGACCGCACCTACGACGAGCAGCGGGTGGCCGAGCGCGCGGCTCAGGCACGCCGCCTGCGCGACCTGGCCGGCCTCGGCGAGTGATCGCTCCGCGCGCCGGAGGCGGCTGAAGACGGACCGCCGAGGAGCCCGGTGCGCCCGGGGCAGGCCGTCCGGCCGCCTCACGCGCCGGGCCGGCCGACGGCGGACCGGTCCGGTGTGCCCCGGCGCCCGACGCGCCGGGGCGGCCGGCGTACGAGGACCCCTCAGCCGGTCTCCGTCACCAGCACGGCCACCGTCACGTGATCCGGCAGGGCCGCGGCCGCCGCCGCGCGGACCTCGCGGGCCACGTCCAGCGCCCGGTGGCCCGCGCCGACGGCGATCTCCACGCGCGCGTGACGGTGCGGCAGCGCGGCCTGCTCGCCGCCGGCCCGCTCGGTGAGGTGCACCGGACGGCCCAGCACCGCCGTCAGACGGTCCACGCCCGGCACCCCCAGCGCGGCGGCGGCCAGCCGGTCCTCGTCGGGATCGTCCGGCCGTCCGGCCGCCCGCCGCGGCTGCGCGGGCGGCTCGGGAGCGGCCTCGGCCTCCGTCTCCAGCAGGTCCGTCACCCGCAGGTCCACGTCCGTCACGACCAGCCCCAGCCGCTCCCGCGCGGCGGCCGCCAGGGCCGTGCGCAGGCGCGCGGACGTCGTCGGCAGCGGCTCCGACGCCGTCGCCGCGAACCGGGCCGTCACCCGCAGGCCGCCGGGCGGCAGGGCGCTCGGCGGGGGCGGCACCACGGGCTGCTCGTGCGGGTCGTCCGGATGGGCGAGCGCGATGCCCAGCGCGTCGAGACGCACGCCCGGCACGTCCCGCGCCGCCCGCCGCAGCAGCGTCCCGGCCGCCCGCTCCGCGATCCACGCGCCGTCCCGCGGGCCGCCCAGGGGCAGGAGTCTGCCGAGCCCCAGTTGCTGTCGTACCGCCTGTGTCCATCGGTCCGCCGTCGTCATTCCTCCAGCCTGCCGTATCCACGGCGCGCGACCGAGCCACCCCGCTTACGGTGGTCCGAGGACGACACTCGCGAAGGGCGTGCGGCGATGAGCGACATGACGGAGAACCGGGCGGCGCAAGGCGAGAAGGACCTGACGAAGCCGGCCAGGCGCGGCGGGGGAGACCCCGGCACCCGGGGCCGGACCACCATCGCCGACGGCGTCGTGGAGAAGATCGCCGGAATGGCCGCCCGGGACGTGGACGGCGTGCACGCCATGGGCAGCGGGCTGTCCCGGACCTTCGGCGCCGTGCGCGACCGGGTGCCCGGCGGGGCCAAGGCGGTGACGCGGGGCGTGAAGGCCGAGGTCGGCGAGGTGCAGGCCGCGCTCGACCTGGAGATCGTCGTCGAGTACGGCGCGGCGATCGCGGACGTGGCGCGGGACGTGCGCGAGAACGTGATCGCCGCGGTCGAGCGCATGACCGGTCTGGACGTCGTCGAGGTCAACATCGCGGTGAGCGACGTGAAACTGCCCGACGAGGAGGAAGAGGAACCGGAGCGGCGGATCCAGTGAGCCGCTGAGGATCCGGGGAACGCAGTGTCCGAGCGACTGAGGAGCGCACCATGAGCATGGCCGTGGCCGGCATGATCGCCGGCATGGCGCTCGGCTTCGCCGGGTATTTCGGCGGATTCGGCGCCTTCCTGCTGGTGGCGGCGCTGGGCGCCGTCGGCTTCGTCGTCGGCCGGTTCCTGGAAGGGGACATGGACCTCGGCGACTTCCTCCGCTCCCGCGGCGAACGGCGGCGGTGACGCACGTGAGCACGGAGGCCGGTGCATCCGGCGCGACCGTCCCCTCCACCGTCCCGCCGGGCGAGCGCGGCGCCACCCGGATCGCCGACCGGGTGGTCGCCAAGATCGCCTCCCGGGCGGCGCGGGAGGCGGTCGGGCCCCTGCCGGGGGACGCCGCGCCCCCGCACGCCTCGGTGGTGGTGCACCGCGACGTCGCGCGGGTGCGCGTCCACGTCGAGCTGGACTACCCGACCGACATCGGCGGCCGGTGCGGCCGGGTGCGCAGCCGGGTCGCCGAACGCGTGGGCGCGCTGGCGGGCATGGAGGTACCGGAGGTCGTCGTCCACGTCGAGCGGCTGCACCTGTCGGCGGCGTACGGCGCGGCGCGGGGGAGGACGCGATGAGCGAGCCCCGCGGCTCCGAGCCCGCCACGCGGCGCCTGCCGGTCGTCGAAGGGGCCGACGGGACGGACGAGGCGCAGGAGGCGGAGAGGGCGGCGCAGGCCGAGCACGGTGAACCCGGCCCCGCCCGTCCGGCGTCCGAAGGCGGCGAAGGCGGCGAAAGCGGCGGAGGCGGCGGCCGCGACGGCCGCTTCTGGTCGGCGCGCCGCGTCCCCGCGGCCCTGGTCGCCCTGCCGCTGCTCGGCCTCGCCGGCCTCTTCCTGTACGACATCGCCTCCGTGCGCGCCGGCCGGCCCGGCATGTACTGGCGCCGCGAACTGACCCGGCAGCTGGCCGAGCGGCCCCTCGACGACACCTGGGTGCTGGTCGGTGCCGGGATCACCGCCGCCCTCGGGCTCTGGCTGCTCGTGCTGGCCCTCACCCCCGGTCTGCGGGGCGTGCTGCCGATGCGGCGCGCGCACCCCGGGGTGCGCGCCGGCCTGGACCGGGACGCCGCCGCGACCACGCTGCGCGACCGCGCCGTGGAGGTGGCCGGCGTCCAGTCGGTACGGGTGCGGATGCGCCGCCGGAAGGCCCGGGTCCGCGCGGTCGCGCACTTCCGTGAACTGGACGACGTACGCGCCGACCTGGAGAGCGTGCTCGGCCACGCGGTGCGCGGACTGGGCCTGTCCCGGCCGCCCGCGCTGGCGGTGCACGTCCGCAGGCCCGGACGGAAGGGGTGAGGACGGTGCTCAGGATCGTCAACCGCGTCCTGCTCGCCCTGGTCGGCCTGGTCCTGCTCGCGCTGGGCGGATCGGTGCTGGCCGTCGGGCTGGGCGCGCCGTCGCCGTCCTGGTGGATCCACCGGGGGCGGGACGACGTGCTGCTCACCGCCGCCGAGCGGAACCGGTGGCGGGACGCCGGCTGGTGGTGGCCGGTCGTCCTCGCGGCGCTGGCCGTCCTGCTGCTGCTCGCCCTGTGGTGGCTGGTCGCGGTCCTGCGCCGCCGCCGGCTCGCCGAGGTGCTCGTCGACACCGGCGACGGGGAGGGGGCGGTGCTGCGCGGCCGCGCCCTGGAGGAGGTGCTCGCCGACGAGGCGCGGCACCTGGACGGCGTCGACCGCCCCCACGTGCACCTGACCGGCCGGCGCACCGCCCCCGAGGCCCGCGTCCGGCTCTCCGTGGAACCGCACGTGGACCCCGGCGACGCCCTGCACGGCTTCTCGACCCGGGCACTGGCCCACGCCCGCGACTCGGCGGGCCTCGCCTCCCTCCCGGCGGAGGTCCGGCTGCGCGGGGTCAGGCACCGGGCCGAGCGGGTGAGCTGACGCTCCCTCCGCGCCGGCGGCATCCCCCGGCGGACCACCGCCGGAGGCATCCCCCGGCGGACCACCGCCAGCGGCACCCCGGTGCCCCGGCGGCTCACCGCAGGCCGTCCGGCGTCAGAACCCGTGCCGTGCGCCGCCGTTCCTCGGGAGCGGGGTGAGTCGACGGTGCCCGGGTTCGTCGGCGGGGGTGCCGCGTGCGTGCCCGTGCCGTGTCGTGCGCTGCCGTTCCTCGGGAGCGGGGGCGAGTCGACGTGTCCCGGTTAGTCGGCGGGTGCCGCGTCCGTGCCCGTGTCGTGCGCTGCCGTTCCCCGGGAGCAGGGGCGAGCCGACGGTGTCCCGGTTCGTCGGCGGGGGTGCCGCGTCAGAACCCGTGCCGTGCGCCGCCGTCCACCGGGAGCATCACGCCCGTCAGGTAGGACGCCGCCGGGGACAGCAGGAAGGCGGCCGCGCGGCCGAACTCCTCCGGCGCGCCGTACCGGCGCAGCGGGATGCGGGACTCCGAGGCGGCGCGGGTCGCCTCCGGGTCGGCGGACAGTGCGTCGAGCTGGCGCACCCGGTCCGTGTCGATGCGGCCCGGCAGCACGCCGACCACGCGGATCCCGCGCGGCCCCAGCTCGTCGGAGAGGGACTTGGCGAACCCGGCCAGCCCGGGGCGCAGCCCGTTGGAGATGGTCAGCCCCGGGATCGGCTCGTGCACCGAGCCGGACAGCACGAAGCCGATCACGCCGCCCGCCTCCAGTTCGGCGGCGGCGGCGCGCGCCAGCCGGACCGCGCCGAGGAACACCGACTCGAACGCCGCCTGCCACTGCTCGTCGGTGGTGTCGGCGACGAACCCCGGCGGCGGGCCGCCGACGCTGACCAGGACGCCGTCGAAGCGCCCGAACCGCTCCCGGGCGGTCCGGATCAGCCGCGCGGCCGCGTCGGGGTCGGCGTTGTCCACGGCCACCCCGACCGCGTCCGGTCCCAGCGCGGCCGCCGCGCCGGCGACCGTCTCCTCGTCCCGCCCGGAGACGACCACCTTCGCGCCGTCGGCGAGCAGTTCGCGCGCGGTGGCGTGGCCCAGCCCGCGGGTCGCCCCGGTGACGACGTACACCCGGTCCTTCAGTCCAAGATCCATGGCCCTATCCTGCCCCGTCCTCCCCGAACAGGGCGAGGGCGGTGCTCACCAGGCCGATGTGGCTGAACGCCTGCGGGAAGTTGCCCAACTGGCACCCGGCGACCGGGTCGTACTCCTCGGCCAGCAGACCGACGTCGTTGGTGAGGCCCACCAGCCGTTCGAACAGCTCCCGGGCCTCGCGCGTGCGGCCGGTCATGTGCAGGGCGTCCGCCAGCCAGAACGAGCACACCAGGAAGGTGCCCTCGCCGCCCGGCAGGCCGTCGACGACCGCGGTCCCGTCGCCCTCGTCGAGGCTGTAGCGGCGGAGGAACCCGTCCTGCTCCAGCTCCTTGCGGACCGCGTCGACGGTGCCCAGCACCCGCGGGTCGTCGGGCGGCAGGAATCCCACCCGCGGGATCAGCAGCAGCGCGGCGTCCAGTTCGCGCGAGCCGTAGAACTGCGTGAAGGTGTTGCGCTGCGGGTCGTAGCCCTTCTCGCACACCTCGCGGTGCACCTCGTCGCGCAGCGCGCGCCAGCCGTCGAGGTCGCCGTGCAGGTCCGGGTAGCGCTCCAGCGCGCGCACCGCGCGGTCCGCGGCCACCCACACCATCACCTTCGAGTGGACGAACTGCCGGCGGCCGCCGCGCACCTCCCACAGCCCCTCGTCCGGCTGCCGCCACGCCGAGCGCAGGTAGTCCATCAGCGCCACCTGCACCGCCCACACGTCCGGCTTGCCGGGCAGGCCGGAGCTGCGGGCCAGCGACAGGGTGTCCATCACCTCGCCGTACACGTCCAGCTGGAGCTGGGTCACGGCGCCGTTGCCGATGCGCACGGGCGCCGACCCGGCGAAGCCGGACAGCCACGGCAGCTCGTACTCGGGCAGCCGCCGCTCGCCGGCCACGCCGTACATGATCTGCAGGTCCGCCGGGTCGCCGGCGACCGCGCGCAGCAGCCAGTTCCGCCAGGCCTCGGCCTCCTTCTGGTAGCCGGCGGACAGCAGGGCGCCCAGGGTGAGGGTGGAGTCGCGCAGCCAGCAGTAGCGGTAGTCCCAGTTGCGCACCCCGCCCGGCTCCTCGGGCAGCGAGGTGGTGGCGGCGGCCACGATGCCGCCGGTCGGTGCGTAGGTGAGCGCCTTCAGGGTGATCAGGGAGCGGACGACGGCGTCCCGGTACGGGCCGTCGTAGCGGCAGTGGGAGACCCAGCGGCGCCAGTCCGCGACGCTGTGGCGCAGCGACTCGTAGGGGTCGACCAGCGGCGGGCGCGGCTCGTGGGAGGGGTGCCAGGTCAGGACGAACGCGACCTTCTCGCCCGGGGCCACCGTGAACTCCGCGTGCGTGCCGAAGTCCTCGCCCCAGCTGCGCACCTCCGGCGTGCTGCGCAGCCACGCGGAGTCCGGCCCGGCGACGGCCACCCGGTGGCCGTCGACCCTGCGCACCCACGGCACGATGGAGCCGTAGTCGAAGCGCAGCTTCAGCACGCTGTGCACGGTCACCTCGCCGCGCAGCCCCTCCACGATCCGTACGACGTCGGGGGCGCGGTCGCGCTGCGGCATCAGGTCGGTGACCCGCACCGCGCCGTCGGGGGTCTCCCACTCGGTGTCCAGGACCAGGGTGTCGCGGCGGTAGGCGCGCCGGGTGCAGCGGCCGGCCCCCTTGGGGGCGATGCGCCAGTAGCCGTTGTCCTCGTCGCCGAGCAGCCGGGCGAAGCAGGCGGCCGAGTCGAAGCGGGGCAGGCAGAGCCAGTCGATGGAGCCGTCCGCGCCGACCAGGGCCGCGGTCTGTTCGTCGCCGATGAGTGCGTAGTCCTCGATACGGGGGTGCACGCAATGCGGGTGCCCGGCGATCCGGGGTGGCAATCAGGCCGGGGCGGGGGAGCGCGGCTCCCGGGGCGGGCGCGGGGGAGCGCCCCGCGCGGGCGTCACACCGTGGCCGGCTGCGCCTGCGGCGCTTCCTTCGCGGCGGCCGCCCTGCGGTCGCGGGCCTCCCGCCGGGCCAGGATCACCCAGCCGACGGGCACGGCGGCGGCGAACAGCCACCACTGGACGGCGTAGGCGTAGTTCAGGGCGGCGTCCTCGTGGCCCGGGTCGCCGACCGGCCGGGGGAGGCCGCCCTTCGGCTCGGGCGCCGTCTGCGCGAGGTAGCCGCCGAGCACCTCGGCGCCGAGGCGCCGGGCCTCCCGCGCGCTGTTGATCAGCATGATCTGCCGGTCCGGCAGCCCCGCGCGGTCCTTGATGCCGCTGCTCTCGGTCGTCTCGTCGGGCATCAGCCGGCCCGTGACGGTGATCTCGCCCTTCGGCGGCGCCGGGACCTCGGGGAAGGCGGCCTGGCTCGTGCGGTCCGCGGGGACCCAGCCCCGGTTGACGAGCAGGACCTTGCCGTCGCGCAGGACGAAGGGGGTCAGGACGTGGTAGCCGACCTCGTCGTCGCTGTTGGTGCGGCGGCGCACGACGACCTCGTCGCCGGTGTCGAAGCGGCCCTGCGCGGTGACGGTGCGGTACCGCTCGTTCCTGGTCACGGCGTGCCCGGGGGAGGTCAGCCGCTCCACCGGCACCGGGTCGGCGGCCAGCGCGTCGGAGACCAGCTGGTTGCGGGCGGTGCGCTCGTCGTAGCGGTGCATCTGCCAGATGCCCAGCCTGATCATCGTGGGGATGAGGAGGAGGGCGACCAACGTGATGATCACCCACTGGCGGGACAACAGGAAGCGGTACACCCCACGACCGTACAACTCGGTCGCGGGGTTCCTGCACCGGGGTACGGGCTCGGGCCCCGCCGCTCACACCTTGTCGACGATGCCCACCTTCCCCTCGGCGCGGGCGCAGTGGGCGCCGCAGTACCAGTGCCCGTCGGCCTCGACCCCCTGCCCGATGATCTGCACGCGGCAGTGCTCGCAGATGGGGGCCATGCGGTGGATCGCGCAGGAGAAGCAGTCGAAGACGTGCACCGCGCCCTGGGCGTGCACCTCGAAGGTCATGCCGTACTGATTTCCACATACTTCACAGGTCGCCATGGGCCACAGCGTGGGCCGTCGGTGCCGGGCGGGCGAGCGGGCGGCGGGCGAGTCGCCCGGCAATCACCCGTCCGTACGGCTACTCCGGCGACGCCGGTTCCACGTCCGCGAGGAGCTGCCCGAATGCCGCCTCGTCCACGACCGGCGTCCCGTACTGCCGGGCCTTGACCACCTTGGAGGTGCCCGAGTCCGGGTCGTTGGTGACGAGCAGGCTGGTCAGCCGGGACAGGCTGGTGGCGACGTGCAGCCCGGCCTCGGTGGCGCGGTCCTCCAGCAGTTCGCGCTCGACGGACGTGTCGCCCGAAAAGGCGATCCGCATGCCCTGCTTGAGGCGTTTGCCCTCTTCGTACCGGCCCGGGTTGGGATACGGGCACGCGGGCCTCCTGCGGGAGGGGCGCCAACCGCCCGTCCGGTGGCCGCCGTAGCCCGGCTGCGCGGTCCGGGACGCGGGCGCGTCGCTGAACTCCGTCAGCGGCCGGCACTCGTGCAGCGGCAGCCGCAGACCGCCCGCCGCCGCGGTGTGCAGGCTGGGCCGGAACACCTCCGCCAGCACGCGCGCGTCGTCCAGCGCGTGGTGCGCCCGCCGCTGGACGACGCCGAAGTGCGCGGCGAGGGTCTCCAGCTTGTGGTTGGCCAGCGGCAGGGCCAGCTCCTTGGAGAGCGCGATGGTGCACAGCCGCTGCCGCACCGGCGCCTCGCGCTCCGCCCGCGCGTACTCCCGGGCGATCATCTGCCAGTCGAAGACGGCGTTGTGCGCGACGAGGACCCGGTCCGCCAGCCGGGCCGCGAACTCCTCGGCGATGTCACCGAAAAGAGGGGCCCCTTCGAGCATCTCGCTCGTCAGTCCGTGGATCCACACCGGCCCCGGGTCCCGCTCCGGGTTGACCGTGGTGTACCAGTGGTCCTCGACCTCGCCGCGCGCGTCCAGCCGGTAGACGGCCGCGGAGATGATCCGGTCGTGCCGGGCCAGCCCCGTGGTCTCCACGTCGACGACCGCGTATCCCTTCGGATACGCGGCCGGCCACGACGCGGGGGCGGGCGCTGCGGTCGAGAGGTCTTCGAGCATGGTCCCAGAGGATACGGGCCGGGACTGACAGCGCCGTCCGTCAGGTGCCGCCCGCCGTCCGGGCGCCCGCCCCCCGGCCGGGGCCCGGCACGGCCCCCGGCGGTCCCGCCGGCCCCGGCCGCACGCGCCGCGTACGCGGCGGCGGCGCGCGGTCGCGGACCGGCTCACCAGCGGATCGGCACCGGCAGCGCGGTGAGCAGACCCGACACCGCCACGACCGCCCCCAGGGCGACGACCTCGGCGCGGGCGGGCGAGCAGGCGGTCAGCGGGTCGGCCGCCCGGCGCAGCCGGACCCGCGCCCACAGGGCCAGGGCGGCGACGGCCGCCATGAGGACCAGCTTGGCGAGCAGGACCCGTCCGTACGCCGTCGTCGTCAGCTGCTCCAGGACGGTCCCCGGCGGCATCCGGCGCAGCGAGCTGCACACGCCCGTGGCGGTGACCGCGGCGAGCAGCAGGGTCGCCGCGCGCGCGTAGCGGCCCAGCAGGGCCGCGCCCGCCCCGGTGCCCCGCCACCGCCGCAGGGTGCGCAGCGCGTGCAGCAGCCCGCCCGCCCACAGCGCCGCGCAGGTCAGGTGGACCAGGGTCAGGGCGGAGCCGGTCAGCGGGCCGTACTCCGTCGGGGGGTGCGCGCGCAGGGCCTCGGCGACGACCACCGCGGCCAGCGGCCAGGCCTGCGTGCCCGGCCGGCGCGACACCGCGCACAGGCCCGCCAGCAGGAACGCGTTGACCTCCAGCAGGGCGAGCTTGCCCTCCCGGGACGCGTACAGGCCGCCCACGTCGACCTGGGACGGGTCCTGCGGGACCAGGTTGCCGGTGGCCACGACCGAGGCGAGTCCGAGGGCCGCGGCGCAACCGGCCGCGGCCGCGGCCGCGGACCAGCTGCGGGGCAGCGCCGCGGGAGCGCCGGGCACCGCCCGGGCCAGCCGCCCGACGAACAGCTCGCCGGCCGGCACGCACAGCGCGGCGAACAGCACCGCGCGCAGCAGGGCGATGCCGCCCGTGCCGGGCGCGGCGGCCTCCCCGGTGCCGCGCAGGGCGGGGGACGGCCCGAGCAGGGGTATCAGCGCGCCCAGCGTCACCAGGGCGAGCACGGCGGCGGTCCGGCCGAGCGCGGCCCGCCGCCCGGGCCCCCGTTCCCCGGCCACCCCAGAAGTGGATCTTGTCAACGTCACCCCAGGATCTTCACCAGCCGCCCGGAACCGGGCAAGTCCACGGAAAGAATCGGCAGTACGGCATTCCGCCCGGAGATACGTGCCCGACCGCCGCGCGACTCGGCGGCGGCCGGGCCCGCGCCCCCCCCCCCGGCCGGGCCCGCCCCCCCCCCGGGCCCCCGCCCCCCCCCGGGCGCCCCCCCCCCCCCCCGCCCCGGCCGGCCCCCCACTCCCCGGCAGCCGGGCCCAGTCCGCCGGGCCGCCCGCGAAGGACACCGGCGGCCGTGCGTACCGCAGGCGCCCCAGGGGGCTGTCCGCCGTGGTGAGCCAGGCGCCGGGACCGTCGTAGGCGCCGTCCGCCTCCGCCTCCGCCGCCTCGCCGGGGCCGCCCTCCCGCGTCAGCCACGCCGCCGTGCGGGCCAGGGCCACCCGTACCCACCGGCTGCCGCCCTCGGACGACTGCTCGGTCAGGGCCCGCAGCACCGCCGCCGCCAGCAGGTGGCCCGTGCCGTGGTCGAGCGCCTGGGCGGGCAGCGCGCCCGGCCGGCCGGCCGCCCCCTCGACGGCCGCGATCCCGGTGGCGGCCTGGACGAGGCTGTCGAAGCCGCGCCGCCCGCTCCACGGCCCGGACGCGCCCCAGGCCGACAACTGCGCCACGACCACCCCGGGCCGGCGCTCCGCCAGCGCCCGCGGGGACAGCCCGAACCGGTCCAGCGCGCCCGGCCGGTAGCCGGTGACCACGACGTCCGCCGCCGCGAGCAGGTCCTCGAAGGCGCTCCCGCCGGCCGCCAGGTCCAGTCGCGCCGACCGCTTCCCGAAGCCCGAGTCCGCGTGCTGGCCCGGGAGTTCGGGCAACCAGGGCGGGTCCAGGCGCAGCACGTCCGCGCCGAGCAGGGCGAGGGTGCGGGTGGCGACCGGCCCCGCGACGACCCGGGTGAGGTCGAGGACCCGTATCCCGGCGGCGGGCAGCAGGACCGGGCCGGCGGCCGGCGGGAACGCACGCGCGCGTGCCGCGTCCAGCCGGACGCGCTCCACCAGCGGCCGGGCGGCCACCGCGGCGCCCTGCTCGTGCGCGGCCCACTGGCCGGGGGTGCGCAGCGCCACGGCCAGGCCGCCCGCCGCGTACACGGTCTCCTCCACCTCCCGCGCGGAGCGCTCCGCGAGCGCCGCCTCCACCGCCTCCACGGTCTCCGCCGCGTCCTGCGGGAGGTCCAGCGCGGCGAGCAGCCGCTCCCGGTGATGCGGGTAGTTCGCGTGCGTCCGCACCCAGCCGTCCGCCGTCCGCCAGAACCGCGACAGCGGCGCGAACGCCACCGGTGCCCGCCCGTCGACGCGCAGATGGCGTTCGCTGGTGAAGGACGTGGCCACCGCCCCGTCGTCGACCCGGACCCCGGGCACCCGCGCGAGCCCGGCGCGCCGTGCCGCGAGCTCGGCCGCGGCCAGCGCGCACACGCCCACGCAGGCCCGCGCCGCCTCGCGCACGGGGAGCCGGGCCGGCAGCGCGCCCTCCCGCACGACCGTCCCCACCCGCGCGAGCAGGGCCGGATCGCCGTCCAGCGCGGACCAGGCGGACTCGAGGAACGTCATGACTGCCTCGCATACGTCATGACTGCACTATGCATTATTGATTCAATCAATATCAGGGAGGTGGCCGACGGGCGGAGCGGTCGTCCACCGGGAACGCAGCGGGCCGGGCGGGGAGGTCCCCGCCCGGCCCGAGCCGGCTCTCACCAGGGTGTCACCGGGTGACCGCGTCCAGCGCGTCCGCCATGCCCCAGCCGTAGAAGCCGTTGCGGTTCTCCGGCCCCTCGCACACCGCGTCGACCTTGCCGTCGGCGTCGATGTCGTACGGGTCCGTGCACGGCACGGCGTCGGCCTGCGCGTACAGCAGGGCCTTCACCAGCGCCGGCGGGGCGTACGGGTGGGTGGACTTGATGAGGGCGGCCACGCCCGCGACGTGTGGGCTCGCCATCGAAGTCCCCGCCATGTAGCCCCACTTGCCACCGGGCAGCGTGCCCAGGATCAGGCCGCTGGTGGCGGGCGGGGCCGGGGTCTGGTAACGGGTCGAGTCGCCACCGGGCGCGGCTATGTCGACGACGCCCCGGCCGTAGTTGGAGAACGACGACTTCAGGCCCTTCGCCCCGGTCGACGCCACCGTCACGACGCCCGGCAGCTGGGTCGGGATGTCGTAGCACTCGGACGGGTCGACGACCCGCTCGGCGGGGGTGGAGTCGTTGGGGGAGACCGGGTCGGTGATCTCGTCGGCCGCGAGGTCGTAGTTCTCGTTGCCGGCCGCGGCGACGTTGACCGCGCCCTTGCGCTCCGCGTACCGCGACGCCCGGGTGATGGCCTCCACCAGGGCCTTCTGGTCCGGGTCGGCCGTGCAGTTGAAGTACCACGGGTCGGTGTAATAGCTGTTGTTGGTCACGTCGGCGCCGTGCTCGGCGGCCCACACGAAGCCGCACACCACGGCCTCCGTGTAGAAGAACCCGTCGGGGTTGGACACCTTGATGCCCGACACCTTCACCCCGGGGGCGACGCCCGTCATGCCGACGCCGTTCTTGGCGGCCGCGATCTCGCCCGCCACGTGCGTGCCGTGCGGGCTCTCCGCCGCGCCCGGCCGCCACGCCCCGTCGGTGGTGTCCGGCTTGCCCGACGCGCAGTCGACCGACCCGGCACGGTCGAAGTTGGGCGCGATGTCCGGGTGGGTGTCGTCGACGCCGGTGTCCAGCACCGCGACGGTCACCTCGGAACTGCCCAGCGACTTCTCGTGCGCCCGGTCCGCCTTGATGGCGGGCAGGTCCCACTGCAGGGGCTCCAGCGGGTCCTGGCCCTCGGCGGCCTCGGCGGCCGCGATCTCGTCCGCGCCGAGCACCTTCGGGGCGCCCAGGTCGCCGGTCGACTGGGCGGGCAGCGGCGCGGTCCGGGTGGCACCGGCCGACTGCACCCCGGGCACCGCGCGGACGGCGGCGGCGAAGCCGGGGTTCGAGGAGTGGACGACGACGACGCCGATCTGGTCGTACGACGTCACGATCGTGCCGCCCGCCTCGCCGATGGCCCGCTCCACGCGGGACGGAACCCGGTGCCCGGGACGCACGTTGACGACGTAGCTGAGCGAGCCGGCGTCCGCCGCGGCCGGTACGGAGCCGGCGGCCGGCGCGGCGGAGGCCGAGGTGTTCGGCAGGAAGGCGAGGGCCGTCGCCATGGCCATCCCGGCCGGGATCGCCAGGGCGCGGCGGTAGCGCGGCTGAGGCGCTGTCATGGTGTCTCCAGTTCGTTCGCGGTACGAGCGGGCCGTGCGGGTGCCGTCAGGATTCCCGGCTCACTTGACCGCGCGCAGGGCGTTGACGATGCCGAACCCGTAGAAACCGTTGACGCGCTCGCCGCCCTCGCACACCGCGTCCTGCGTGCCGTCACCGTTCTGGTCGTACGACTCGGGGCAGCCGGGGTTGTCGGCCTGGGCCTTCAGCAGCGCCTGGAGCTGGGCCGGGCCCGCCCACGGGTGCTTCGACTTCAGCAGCGCGGCGACGCCGGCGGCGTGCGGCGAGGCCATCGAGGTGCCCTGCAGGAAGCCGTACCCGCCGTTGGGCATGGTGGACAGGATGCGCCCGTTCTTCGACGGGGTGTCCGGGATCTGGTACAGCCGGTCGCCGCCCGGCGCGGCGACGTCGACGACGCCCCGTCCGTAGCTGGAGTAGTAAGACTTGAGGTTGTTCACGCCCGTCGCGCTGACCGTGACGACACCCGGCAGCTGGGTCGGCACGTCGTAGCACTCGTGCGGGTCGATGGTGCGCTCCACCGGCGTGGAGTCGTCGGGGCTGGAGTCGTCGAGGATGGCGTCGGCGTCCAGGTCGTGGTTGGAGTTGCCCGCGGACGCCAGGTGCAGCGTGCCCTTCTTCTGGGCGTACAGCTGGGCCCGGTTGACCGCGTCGACGATGGCCCGCTGGTCGGGGTCGTCCATGCAGTTGTAGAGCCACGGGTCGACGTAGTAGCTGTTGTTCGTGATCTCGACGCCGTGGTCGGCGGCGAACACGAAGGCGCACACGACGCTCTCCGGGTAGAAGAGGCCGTTGTCGGGGTCGCTCACCTTGATGCCGGAGACCTTCACCCCGGGGGCGACGCCGGCGACGCCGATGCCGTTGCGGGCCGCGGCTATCTCGCCGGCCACGTGCGTGCCGTGGTAGTCGTCGGCCGTGTACGGCCGCCAGGCGCCCTCGCTGGTGTCGGCCTTGCCGCCGACGCAGTTCGCGGACTGGCCGGCGGAGAAGTTCGGGGCGAGGTCCGGGTGCGTGTCGTCGACGCCGGTGTCGATCACCGCGACGGTGACCTTCCTGCTGCCCGGGTTGATCTGCGCGGCCTTGTCGGCGCCGATCGCGCGCAGGTCCCACTGGTCGGCCTCGAGGGGCTCGCTGCCGGGGGTGTCGGCCGAGGCGGCCTCGGCCCGGGCGGCCTGAGCGTCCGTCAGGTACTGGACCGCGCCCTGGTCCGTCGTCCCCGCGGCCGCCAGCGGCGCGGTCCGCGTCGCCCCCGCCGACCGCACCCCGCGCACCGCGCGCAGGGTCTCGGCGAAGTCGGGGTTCGCGGAGTGGGCGACGATCACGCCGATCTTGCCGTACGTGACGACGACCGTGCCGCCGGCCGCCGTCACCGCCTTCTCCACCGCCGCGACCGTGCGGGCGTCCACCTTGGTGTTGACGACGTACGCCAGCCGCGGGGCGTCCGCGGCCTGCGCGGGCGCCTCCGCGCGCGGGGCGGCCGACGCCGCCGCCGGCAGGAAGCCGAGCGAGGCGGTCAGCGACAGCACGAGGGGGACGGCGAGCGCGAGACGGCGTCTGGAAGGCAGATGAGCCATGGGGTCTCCACATCATCCTGAAACGAAACCGGCCCGAGGCACAGGTGGTGCTCGGGCAGGTACATGACGGGTAGTGCAGGGTGAAGCTATCTCCCGGAGCCGCTGGCCAGCAATGACCTTCCGGAGGTGACTTCGGAAAGACGTGCGAGGGCTTGAACCGGCCCGCGCGCGGCGCCGTGACGTTGGGCAGGGAGCCCGTGCACGATCGAGCCCCTGTCGGATCACACCCCGGAGGCCTACCATCGGCCCCCGGCTCATGTGATCCACATCACCGTGAGGTCCCAGCTGTCATGTCCGCCGTCCGAGGAGACTCCGTGGCCACCGACGCACCACCCCCCGCGAAAGAGCAACACGCACTGCCCTCGCCCGAGGAGTTCGCCGAGGTGCAGCAGAGCGCGGAGTTCGGTGAACTGCGCCGCTCCTACCGCTCCTTCGCCTTCCCGCTGACCGTCGCCTTCATCGTCTGGTACCTGCTGTACGTGCTGCTCTCCAACTACGCGGGCGGCTTCATGGGCACCAAGCTGTTCGGCAACATCAACGTCGCCCTCGTCTTCGGTCTCGCCCAGTTCCTCACCACGTTCCTCATCGCCTGGTGGTACTCGCGGCACGCGGGCGCCCGGCTCGACCCCAAGGCCGAGGCCATCAAGACCCGGATGGAGGGCGGCGCATGAACCTCGCCACGATCCTCGCGGCCAACGAGGCCAGCGAGCACCGGCCGCTGATCATCTCCCTGTTCGCGGCCTTCGTCGTCGCCACCCTGTTCATCACCGTCTGGGCCGGCCGCCAGACCAAGGACGCCGCCGACTTCTACGCCGGCGGACGCTCGTTCAGCGCCTTCCAGAACGGCCTCGCGGTCTCCGGCGACTACATGTCCGCCGCCTCGTTCCTCGGCATCGCCGGCGCGATCGCCCTCTTCGGCTACGACGGCTTCCTGTACTCCATCGGCTTCCTGGTCGCCTGGCTGGTGGCCCTGCTGCTGGTCGCCGAGCCGCTGCGCAACTCCGGCCGCTACACCATGGGCGACGTCCTCGCGTACCGGATGCGCCAGCGCCCGGTGCGCACCGCCGCCGGCACCTCCACGATCGTCGTGTCGATCTTCTACCTGCTGGCCCAGATGGCGGGCGCGGGCGTCCTCGTCTCGCTGCTGCTCGGCATCACCTCCGACGCCGGCAAGATCCTCATCGTCGCCCTGGTCGGCGTCCTGATGATCGTCTACGTCTCCATCGGCGGCATGAAGGGCACCACCTGGGTCCAGATGGTCAAGGCCGTGCTCCTCATCGGCGGCACGATCCTCATCACCTTCCTGGTGCTGCTGAAGTTCGACTTCAACATCTCCGACCTGCTCGGCAAGGCCGCCGAGAACAGCGGCAAGGGCGCCGCCTTCCTGGAGCCCGGCCTGCAGTACGGCGCCACCGGCACCTCCAAGCTGGACTTCATCTCGCTCGGCATCGCCCTGGTCCTCGGCACCGCCGGCCTGCCGCACATCCTGATCCGCTTCTACACCGTGCCCAACGCCAAGGCCGCCCGGAAGTCCGTCAACTGGGCCATCGGCATCATCGGCGCCTTCTACCTGATGACCATCGCGCTCGGCTTCGGCGCCGCCGCGCTCATCTCCCAGGACGAGATCATCGCGTCCAACCCGTCCGGCAACACGGCGGCCCCGCTGCTCGCCCTGCACCTGGGCGGCGTCGACTCGACCTGGGGCGCGATCCTGCTCGCCACCATCTCGGCGGTGGCCTTCGCGACGATCCTCGCGGTGGTCGCCGGCCTGACCCTGGCGTCGTCCTCGTCCTTCGCCCACGACATCTACGCCAACGTCATCAAGAAGGGCCAGGCCACCGAGAAGCAGGAGGTCCGGGCGGCCCGCCTGGCCACCATCGGCATCGGCGCCGTCTCCATCCTGCTGGGCGCCCTCGCCCGCGACCTGAACGTCGCCGGCCTGGTCGCCCTCGCCTTCGCGGTCGCCGCCTCCGCCAACCTGCCCACTATCCTCTACAGCCTGTTCTGGAAGCGGTTCACCACCCAGGGCGCGCTGTGGTCGATCTACGGCGGCCTGATCGTCGCCGTCGGCCTGGTGCTGTTCTCGCCGGTCGTCTCCGGCGACCCCAAGGCGATGTTCCCCGACGTTGACTTCGCCTGGTTCCCGCTGAAGAACCCCGGCATCATCTCCATCCCGTTCGGCTTCCTGATGGGCTGGCTCGGCACGGTCCTGTCCAAGGAGGAGCCCGACGCCAAGAAGTACGCGGAGCTGGAGGTCCGGTCCCTGACCGGCACCGGCGCCCACTGACCCCGGCCCCCGCACCCGGCCCCGTCGTAGCTCCCTACGACGGGGCCGTGTCTTACGTCGTGGGATCGGGTCTGTGCCGTTGTCAGCGTGGTCACGTACGCTCACAGGTGACGGAAGAGACGTGCCGCGCGCACGTTCCGCGTACGAGGGAGGGGGCCCACGTGCTCATCGACACCTACGGCCGGGTGGCCACCGACCTGAGGGTCTCGCTGACCGACCGGTGCAACCTGCGCTGCACCTACTGCATGCCCGAGGAGGGCCTGCAGTGGCTGGCCAAGCCGGACCTGCTCACCGACGACGAGATCGTCCGCCTCGTCGGCATCGCGGTGACCTCCCTCGGCATCGAGGAGGTCCGCTTCACCGGCGGCGAGCCCCTGCTGCGCCCCGGCCTGGTCGGCATCGTCGAGCGCGTCGCGGCCCTCGCCCCCCGCCCCCAGATGTCCCTCACCACCAACGGCATCGGCCTGAAGCGCACCGCGGCCGCCCTGAAGGCGGCCGGCCTGGACCGGGTCAACGTCTCCCTCGACACCCTGCGCCCGGACGTCTTCAAGACCCTCACCCGCCGCGACCGCCACCACGACGTCATCGAGGGCCTGCACGCCGCCCGCGAGGCCGGCCTCACCCCGGTCAAGGTCAACTCGGTCCTCATGCCGGGCCTCAACGAGGACGAGGCCCCCGACCTGCTCGCCTGGGCGGTCGAGCACGACTACGAGCTGCGCTTCATCGAGCAGATGCCCCTGGACGCCCAGCACGGCTGGAAGCGCGACGGGATGATCACCGCCGGCGACATCCTCGCCTCGCTGCGCACCCGCTTCGAGCTGACCGCCGAGGGCGACGAGGCGCGCGGCTCGGCACCGGCCGAGCGCTGGCTGGTCGACGGCGGACCGCACCGCGTCGGCGTCATCGCCTCCGTCACCCGCCCGTTCTGCTCCGCCTGCGACCGCACCCGCCTCACCGCCGACGGCCAGGTCCGCACCTGCCTGTTCGCCACCGAGGAGACCGACCTGCGCGCCGCCCTGCGCTCCGGCGCCCCCGACGAGGAGATCGCCCGCATCTGGAAGCTGGCCATGTGGGGCAAGAAGGCGGGCGCGGGCCTCGACGACCCGTCCTTCGTCCAGCCGGACCGCCCCATGTCGGCGATCGGCGGCTGAAGGAGCCGGGGGCGCGGGGGACGGCGCGGCCGGCCCCCGCGGTCCCGCACCCGCGGGACGACCGGCACAGCCCGCGCGCCTCAGGCGTCGCGCGCTTCCCACTCCTCGAGCGCCACGACGTCCTTCAGGAACCCTCGCACCCCGAGGAACTGCGACAGGTGCTCACGGTGCTCCTCGCACGCGAGCCACGTCTTGCGCCGCTCCGGCGTGTGGATCTTCGGGTTGTTCCACGCCAGCACCCACACGGCGTCGGCACGGCAGCCCTTGGCGGAGCAGATCGGGGTCTCGTCACTCACTGATTCGTCTCACAGGTCCGCAGACAAGGCGACGCCGAGCAGCCACGGGGGGAGCTGCCCGGCGTCGGTCCGTCGCTCCGACGGGGGATGCGGAGCGCGTACGAAGTATGTCACGGGTGGGCCTTCGCCCGGCACCGGAACAACATGATTGATCTGAGCTTTTCTTGAGCCTGGCGGGGAAATGACGTCTCCTTGACGTACGCCCCGCACGTGCTCCGCGATCAGGACCGCTCCCGCGGCTCCGTTCGTGCGCCCGGTGCCGGCGGGGACACCACATCTTCCGCGGCGGGTTCCCCGTGGCCGTCGTTCGTCCGCGGCTGCTCGATCATCGGCCGCAGCGGGGGCACCACGAACGTCGACGGCAGCGACGGCGCGTTCTCGCGCCCGGCGTTGGCGATCACCACCGCGATGTAGGGCAGGACCGCCCCGAGGACCAGGGCCACCACGGCCACGTGCCGTTCGACGTTCCAGAGCGTGGCCGCGAGGATCACCGAGAGGGTACGGACCGTCATCGAGATCACGTACCGGCGCTGCCGCCCGCGCACGTCCTCCTGGAGGCCGGTCCGGGCGCCGGTGATCCGGAACACCTGGACGTTGCCGCCGTCGCGTTGCTTCCGCATCACATTCCACCATCCGCCCGTAGGGGACTCTCTGCGCCCCTTCACCCGGTCCGTGGCCGGTCGGGGTACCAGGGCCCGGACCTCTCCACGGTACGCCGCGGCCGCGGCGGCCACGAGACCGGGGCCCGTTGCCCGCGCGAACGGCGCGCGCCCGCCGCGTGCGGATCCGCCCGGCATGCGCGGGGGGCCACCGGGACCGACACTGGCCTCAAGGCTGACGTCGAGCGGGACGAGGAGGCAGCCATGGGCTGGTTGTGGGCGATCGTCGTCGGATTGGTGCTCGGGCTGATCGCCAAGGCGATCCTTCCCGGCAAGCAGCACATCCCCCTGTGGCTCACGACGATCCTGGGCATCGTCGGTGCCATCGCCGGCAACGCGATCGCGCGGGCGGCCGGCGTCGACGCGACGGCGGGCATCGACTGGTGGCGGCACGTCTTCCAGCTGGTCGCCGCCGTCGTCCTGGTCGGCCTCGGCGACCGGGCCTGGGCCGGAATGAGGAGCAGCAGGCGCAGAGCCTGACCGAAAGGGGCGGCCCCGGAACCGGAAGCCGCCCCCTTCGCACACCCGTGCCGCCGGCTCAGGCGCCCGTGACCTCCACCGCGGCCAGGTTCTTCTTGCCGCGGCGCAGCACCAGCCAGCGCCCGTGGATCAGGTCCTCCTCGGCGGGGACCGCGTCCTCGGCGGCGACCTTGACGTTGTTCACGTACGCGCCGCCCTCCTTCACCGTGCGGCGGGCGGCCGACTTGCTGGCCACCAGGCCGACCTCGGCGAACAGGTCCACGACCGGGCCGAGCTCGGCGACCCGGACGTGCGGCACCTCCGCGAGGGCCGCCGCCAGCGTCCGCTCGTCGAGCCCCGCGAGCTCGCCCTGGCCGAAGAGGGCCTTGGACGCGGCGATCACGGCGGCCGTCTGCCCGGCGCCGTGCACCAGCGTCGTCAGCTCCTCGGCGAGGGCCCGCTGCGCGGCCCGGGCCTGCGGACGCTCCTCCGTCTGCCTCTCCAGCTCCTCCAGTTCCTCCCGGGACCTGAAGGACAGGATCCGCATGTACCGGGAGATGTCCCGGTCGTCCACGTTCAGCCAGAACTGGTAGAACGCGTACGGCGTGGTCATCTCCGGGTCGAGCCAGACGGCGCCGCCCTCGGTCTTGCCGAACTTGGTGCCGTCCGCCTTCGTCATCAGCGGCGTGGCCAGGGCGTGGACGGTGGCGTCGGGCTCCAGGCGGTGGATCAGGTCCAGGCCCGCCGTGAGGTTGCCCCACTGGTCGCTGCCGCCCTGCTGGAGCGTGCAGCCGTAGCGCCGGTAGAGCTGGAGGAAGTCCATGCCCTGCAGGAGCTGGTAGCTGAACTCCGTGTAGCTGATGCCCTCCGAGGACTCCAGGCGCCGGGCCACGGAGTCCTTGGTCAGCATCTTGTTGACCCGGAAGTGCTTGCCGATGTCGCGCAGGAACTCGATCGCGGACAGGTTCTGCGTCCAGTCGAGGTTGTTGACCATGACCGCGGCGTTCTCGCCCTCGAAGGACAGGAACGGCTCGATCTGGCCGCGCAGCCGGTCCACCCAGCCGGCGACCGTCTCCGGGTCGTTCAGCGTGCGCTCCGCCGTCGGGCGGGGGTCGCCGATCAGGCCGGTGGCACCGCCGACCAGGGCCAGCGGCCGGTGCCCGGCCTGCTGGAGCCGGCGCACGGTGAGCACCTGCACCAGGTGCCCCACGTGCAGCGACGGCGCGGTCGGGTCGAAACCGCAATAGAACGTGACAGGACCGTCCGCGAGCGCCTTGCGCAAAGCGTCCTCGTCAGTGGACAGGGCGAACAGCCCACGCCACTTCAGCTCGTCGACGATGTCCGTCACGGTGCTCGTGTCTCCTCGGTGGTCTTCGGGCGGCCGGACCTGCGTCCGGCCGCGGACGCCTACGAGGTTATACGCCCTGGCTGACAGAGCTCATATTGAAATCCGGGATGCGCAGCGGCGGCATCGCCGCCCTGGTGAACCAGTCGCTCCACTCCCGGGGCAGCGTCTTCTGCGTGCGGCCCGCCTCCGTCGCCCGTCCCAGCACGCTCACCGGCGACTCGTTGAACCGGAAGTTGTTGACCTCCCCGGTCACCTCGCCGTTCTCGACGAGGTAGACGCCGTCCCGGGTCAGCCCGGTGAGCAGCAGCGTCGCCGGATCGACCTCCCGGATGTACCACAGGCAGGTCAGCAGCAGCCCGCGCCCGGTGGCCGCGACCATCTCCTCCAGGGAGCGGTCCTCGCCCCCGTCGAGGACCAGGTTGTCGATGGCCGGGGCCAGCGGCAGCCCGGTCAGGCCCGCGGTGTGCCGGTTGGTCGTCAGGTGCCGCAGCTCGCCCGCGCGCACCCACTCGGTGGGCGCGAGCGGCAGCCCGTTGTCGAACACCGACCGGTCGCTCCCGGAGGAGTGCGCGATCACGAACGGCGCCGACTCCAGGCCCGGCTCGCCGGGGTCGCTGCGCAGGGTCAGCGGCAGCCCGGCCAGGGTGTCGCCGAGACGCGTCCCGCCGCCCGGCCGGGAGAACACCGTGCGGCCCTCCACCGCGTCCCGGCCCGACGCCGACCACATCTGGTAGATCAGCAGGTCCGCGACGGCGGTCGGCGGCAGCAGCGTCTCGTAGCGGCCGGCGGGCAGCTCGACGCGCCGCTCGGCCCAGCCGAGGCGCACGGCCAGCTCCGCGTCCAGCGCCACCGGGTCGACGTCCGTGAAGTCGCGCGTCGAGTGCCCCGCCCACGCCGAACGCGTGCGGTCCGGGGACTTGGCGTTCAGCTCCAGCGTCCCGTTGGGCTGGTCGTGCCGCAGCCGCAGCCCCGTCGACGTGCCGACGTAGGTGGAGACGAGCTCGTGGTGGGCGAAGCCGTACAGCTCCCGGCCGCCCGCCCGCGCGCGGGCGAACGCCTCGCCGAGGGCCGGGGCGAAGCCGGCGAAGACCGCGGAGGAGGTCTCGGCGGGCGCGTCCGCGAAGTCCGGGGACGCCGGCACGCCCGTGACCAGCGGCTGCGCGTCCTCGGCGGGCCCGGCGCCGCGCGCGGCGGCCTCGGCGGCCCGTACCAGCGGCTCCAGCTCGTCCACGGTCACGGCGGACCGCGACACCACACCGGAGGCCGTGCCCTGGGCGCCGTCGACGGTCGCGATCACGGTGAGGGTGCGTCCGCGGGTGACGCCGTTCGTCGTCAGGGCGTTGCCCGCCCAGCGCAGGTTCGCGGTCGACCGCTCGTCGGCGATCACCACGCAGCCGTCGGCCCGCGACAGGTCGAGGGCGCGCTCGACGACCTCGTGCGGCTGGTGGGTACGCGGGCTCATCGGCCGGCCTCCTGCGTGGTGTTGAGGATGTTGACGCCCTGGAACAGGGCGGAGGGGCAGCCGTGCGAGACCGCGGCCACCTGCCCGGGCTGGGCCTTGCCGCAGTTGAAGGCGCCGCCCAGGACGTACGTCTGCGGGCCGCCGACGGCCGCCATGGACCCCCAGAAGTCGGTGGTCGTCGCCTGGTAGGCCACGTCCCGCAGCTGCCCGGCGAGCCGCCCGTTCTCGATCCGGAAGAACCGCTGGCCGGTGAACTGGAAGTTGTACCGCTGCATGTCGATCGACCAGGACCGGTCGCCGACGACGTAGATGCCCCGGTCGACGCTGCCGATCAGGTCCTCCGTGGACATCCCGGCGGGGTCCGGCCGGAGCGAGACGTTGGCCATGCGCTGCACCGGCACGTGCGCGGGGGAGTCGGCGAACGCGCACCCGTTGGACCGCCCGAGCCCGGTCAGCCTCGCGATCCGCCGGTCCAGCTGGTAGCCGACCAGGATGCCGTCCTTGACCAGGTCCCAGGACTGCGCCTCGACGCCCTCGTCGTCGTACCCGACGGTCGCCAGGCCGTGCTCGGCGGTGCGGTCGCCGGTCACGTTCATCAGCTCCGAGCCGTACCGCAGCTTCCCCAGCCGGTCGAAGGTGGCGAACGAGGTCCCGGCGTACGCCGCCTCGTAGCCCAGCGCCCGGTCCAGCTCGGTGGCGTGCCCGATGGACTCGTGGATGGTCAGCCACAGGTTGGACGGGTCGACGACCAGGTCGTACAGCCCCGGCTCCACGCTCGGCGCCCGCATCTTCTCGGCGAGCAGCTCCGGGATCCGCTCCAGCTCCGCGTCCCAGTCCCAGCCGGTGCCCGTCAGGTACTCCCAGCCGCGTCCCGCGGGCGGCGCGAGCGTGCGCATGGAGTCGAACTCGCCGCTGGAGCCGTCCACCGACACCGCGGTGAACACCGGGTGCAGCCGCACCCGCTGCTGCGTGGTCGAGGTCCCGGCCGTGTCCGCGTAGAACTTGTTCTCGTGCACGGTGAGCAGCGAGGCGTCGACGTGGTCCACCCCGCCGGCCGCCAGCAGCCGCGCGCTCCACTCCGCCAGCAGCCCGGCCTTCTCCTCGTCGGGCACGGCGAACGGGTCGATCCCGTACGACGAGATCCACGTCCGGTCGGCGTGCACCGGCTCGTCGGCGAGCTCGACGCGCTCCTCCGACCCGGCCGCCCTGATCACCTCGGCGGACAGCTTCGCCATGGCCACGGCCTGGGAGGCGACCCTGGCGGCGGCGTCCATCGTCAGGTCGACACCGGAGGCGAACCCCCAGGTGCCGCCGTGCACGACGCGCACCGCGTAGCCGAGGTCGGTGGTGTCCGACGAGCCGGCGGGCCGGGCGTCCCGGAACCGCCAGGACGCGCTGCGCACCCGCTCCAGCCGGAAGTCGGCGTGCTCGGCCCCGAGCGCACGCGCGCGTGCCAGGGCGGCGTCGGCGAGGGCGCGTAGGGGAAGTGCCGTGAAGGCTTCGTCGATCGTATGAGGCACCGAGGTCTCTCCCTGTCGTGTGACCTGTGGGTGCCCCGATCATGTCGCGTGCGTCCGTGCGGGGACCACACGTTTGCTCCCCCGGCCGGGACGTTTCTGTAGGGATCCGACAGTGCGGCCCCCGAGCCACTGTGGGTGCCCGATTGTTCCCGCGCGCTCCCCGACCGATAGGTTTTCGAGGAAGCCGCCTGTTCATCGCCACCTGTCGTCCAGGTGCTCGGGCGGGTACCGGACCGTTATGGAAAGGGTGATCCGTTGAGCCGCTCGGTTCTCGTCACCGGAGGCAACCGGGGCATCGGCCTCGCCATCGCCCGCGCGTTCGCCGACGCCGGCGACAAGGTCGCGATCACGTACCGCTCGGGTGAGCCGCCCGCCGCCCTGACGGAACGGGGCTGCCTGGCCGTCAAGTGCGACATCACCGACGCCGAGCAGGTGGAGCAGGCCTACAAGGAGATCGAGGACGCGCACGGCCCGGTCGAGGTCCTGGTCGCCAACGCGGGCATCACCAAGGACCAGCTCCTGATGCGCATGTCCGAGGAGGACTTCACCTCCGTCCTCGACACCAACCTCACCGGCACCTTCCGCGTCGTCAAGCGCGCCAACCGCGCCATGCTGCGCGCCAAGAAGGGCCGCGTCGTGCTCATCTCCTCGGTCGTCGGGCTGCTCGGCTCCGCGGGGCAGGCGAACTACGCCGCCTCCAAGGCCGGCCTGGTCGGCTTCGCGCGTTCCCTCGCCCGTGAGCTGGGCTCGCGCAACATCACCTTCAACGTCGTCGCGCCCGGCTTCGTCGACACCGACATGACCAAGGTCCTCACCGACGAGCAGCGCGCGGGCATCGTCTCGCAGGTGCCGCTCGGCCGGTACGCGCAGCCGGAGGAGATCGCCGCGACGGTGCGGTTCCTCGCCTCGGACGACGCCTCGTACATCACTGGAGCCGTCATCCCCGTTGACGGCGGACTGGGAATGGGTCACTGATCACCATGAGCGGAATTCTCGAGGGCAAGCGCGTCCTGATCACCGGTGTGCTGATGGAGTCCTCCATCGCCTTCCACACCGCCAAGCTGGCCCAGGAGCAGGGTGCCGAGATCATCCTGACCGCGTTCCCGCGGCCCACGCTGACCGAGCGCATCGCCAAGAAGCTGCCGAAGCCCACCAAGGTCATCGAGCTCGACGTGACGAACGACGAGCACCTCGGCCGCCTCGCGGACGTCGTCGGCGAGGAGCTCGGCGGCCTCGACGGCGTCGTCCACTCCGTCGGCTTCGCCCCGCAGGACGCCCTCGGCGGCAACTTCCTGAACACGCCCTTCGAGTCCGTCGCCACCGCGATGCACGTCTCGGCGTTCTCCCTGAAGTCGCTCACCATGGCGTGCCTGCCGCTGATGCAGAACGGCGGCTCCGTCGTCGGCCTCACCTTCGACGCCCAGTACGCCTGGCCGCAGTACGACTGGATGGGCCCGGCCAAGGCCGCCCTGGAGGCCACCAGCCGCTACATGGCCCGCGACCTGGGCAAGCAGAACATCCGCTGCAACCTCGTCTCGGCCGGCCCGATCGGCTCGATGGCCGCCAAGTCCATTCCCGGCTTCGACGAGCTGGCGTCCGTCTGGGACACCCGCGCCCCGCTGGAGTGGGACCTGAAGGACCCGGAGCCGGCCGGCCGCGGGGTCGTCGCGCTGCTGAGCGACTGGTTCCCGAAGACCACGGGCGAGATCATCCACGTGGACGGCGGCCTGCACGCCATCGGCGCCTGATCACGGACGGTCCGCGAAGGGCCCGCACCCGACCGGGTGCGGGCCCTTCGCCCGTCACCCGGACGGCTCATCCGGCCGGGCGGCACGGCAGGTGCCGGCGCACCCTGGAGAGGCAGGTCCACCACGCGATCCCCTCCCCAGCACGGCCGAGGAGGTCCCCTTGTGCGCTTGTCCCACCGAGTCGCCTCAGTGACCGTCGCCGTAGCCGCCGGTCTCGTGCTGGCCCTGCCGCACGAGGCGCTGTCCCACGTGCGCGTGCCCGCCGCGGGCACCGCGTCCGACGAGCCGGCCGACGAGCCGGCCGACGAGCCGTCGGACGCGCCGTTCGGCGCCGCGTGCCGCATCCGCGTCACCGGCTCCGAGGTGACCGCGTACTGCCACAACCCCTATCCGGACACCGACCGGGTCAGCCTGCACGTCGAGTGCGTCCGATGGTGGGACCTCGACAGCGACGGCTCCCCGGTGGACGCCGGGCCCGCGGAGACCGTGCGGCTGGCCGGCCGCTGCTGGAAGGAGGTCGGCCCGGTGTGGGTCAGTCACCGGCGGGCGGACTGAACCGCCCCGGACGGCACAGGAACGGGTACCCGGCGGCCTCCGCGGCCGCGGTGGCCGCGTCGCCCGCCCGGATGGCGTCGACCAGCCGCCCGTGGTCCATGTACGTCTCGGGCGTCAGCTCCTCGCCGACGTCCGCGCGCAGCCAGTCCCGCAGCACCTCGCCCAGGTCCGCGTAGACCGCCGTCACGGCGTCGTTGTGGGAGGCGGCCACGACGGCCAGGTGGAAGGTCGCGTCCGCCGCCACGAACGCCTCGGCGTCGCCCGACTCCCAGGCCTCCTCGCGCCGCAGCAGCAGCGCGTCCAGCTGCTTGAGGTCCTTCTCCGTGCGCCGCTCCGCCGCCAGCCGCGCGGCGGACGACTCCAGCGCGGAGCGCAGCTCGGCGATGTGCCGGGGGTCGGCGCCGGCGAAGCGGCGGTGCATCACGCCCGCCAGCTCGCTGGTGGCCACCACGTACGTGCCCGATCCCTGGCGGATGTCCAGCAGACCGTTGTGCGCGAGCGCGCGGACGGCCTCGCGGACCGTGTTGCGGGCGACGCCCAGCTGCTCGACCAGCTCGGGTTCCGTCGGGATCCGGGACCCGACCGGCCACTCGCCCGACGTGATCTGGGCGCGCAGCGCTGCGATGACCTGTTCGGACAGGGCCGAACGACGGGGGTGGCTCAGAGGCATGGCACACCTTCGCACACGGCGGGCACCGGCCGGCGCCGGAGGGCCCTGGGCACTCGACAACCAATCATCCTATGATTCTATGATGGGCCTCATGGCTAGTGAGGAAACCCGGACGCCGACGTCCCCGACCGTACGCACCTCGGCCGCGCCGGACGCCCGGAAGCCCGGCGGCCCCGAGCCCGGCGGCCCCGCCGCGCGCACGTGGACGACCCGCCTGATCGTCCTCGGCATCGTGCTGTCCGCCCTCAACCTCCGCCCCGCCATCACCAGCCTCGGCGCCCTCCTGGAGGAGGTCCGCGACGGGCTCGGCATGAGCGGCAGCGTGGCCGGGCTGCTCACCTCCGTCCCCCCGCTCTGCTTCGCCGTCTTCGGGGTCACCGCCCCCCGGCTCGCCCGCCGCTTCGGCGCCGGCGCCGTCGTCTGCGCCGGCATGGCCGCCATCGCCACCGGCCTGCTCGTCCGCCCGTACGCCGGCGGCACGCCCGGCTTCCTGGCCGCCAGCGCCCTCGCCCTGATGGGCATCGCGGTCAGCAACGTGCTCATGCCGGTCATCGTCAAGCGCTGGTTCCCCGACCGGGTCGGGTCCATGACCGGCCTGTACTCCATGGCCCTCGCCCTCGGCACCTCGGCCGCCGCCGCGGTGACCGTGCCCCTGACCGGCGCACTGGGCGGGAACTGGCAGTCCGGCCTCGCCGTGTGGGCGGCCCTGGCCGCGGCGGCCGTGCTGCCCTGGGCGCCGTTCGTACGGGACCGGGGCCGGGCTTCCGCCGCGCGGGACGCCGCCCGGGAGGGGGCCGGGCCGGGGGAGACGCCCGTGCTGCGGATCACCCGGAGCCGCACCGCCTGGGCGCTGGCCGTCTTCTTCGGCCTCCAGGCCACCGCCGCCTACATCACGATGGGCTGGATGGCGCAGATCTTCCGGGACGCGGGCGTGCCCGCGGGCACGGCCGGACTGCTCCTGGCGGTCACCATGGTCATGGGCGTGCCGCTGGCCTTCGTCATCCCGCGCCTGGCCACCCGGCTGCCCCGGCAGGGCCCGATCGTGGTCGCGCTGGGCGTCTGCGGACTGGCCGGATACGCCGGCCTGTACGTCGCCCCGGCCGCCGGCGCCTGGGCGTGGGCCCTGCTGCTGGGCGTCTCCAACTGCGCCTTCCCGCTGGCCCTGACCATGGTGGGGATGCGGGCCAGGACCGGCGCGGGCGTCTCCCAGCTGTCGGCCTTCGCGCAGAGCACCGGCTACCTGATCTCCATCCCGGGCCCGCTCCTGGTCGGCGTGCTCTACCAGCACAGCGGCGGCTGGGGACTGCCGCTCGCCCTCATGGTCGGCCTGATGGTCCCGCAGATGGTGGTGGGCGTCCTGGCCGGGCGCGACCGCACGGTGGAGGAGGAGGCGGCCCGCTGACCCGCCGAGGGGCGACCCGTGGCGCCGGGCCGGGGCGGGGGATGCGAGACTTGCCCCATGCCAGTGCTCGACCCGAACCCCCAGAACGGCCAGAAGAAGCTGCTCCTCGTCTTCGGCTCGTTCTTCGCGATCTTCATCGTCATCGCCGTCATCGCGACACTCGTGGCCCCCTGACCGCCCCGCCGGGGGTGGGGTTAACCCCCCGTCCCCTAGGGGGCGGGGCTCAGGGTCGAGTGGGTGGATCACCGGATGGGCCGGGGACCGCGGATTCCGTACCTTCGAGAAGTGCCCGCGAGCGGCGCGTCGCGGAGCGCGGGACGGACCACGGACCACGCGCAGACCAGTGGAGGCACCCATGCCGGCCCCTACGCACACCCGGCCCCACCCGGCGACCCGGGGCGGCGTCGACATCCGGCTGCCCTGGTGGGCCCTCGCGCTGCCCGCCCTCGCCTTCGTGACGCTGTTCGTCCTGATCCTGAACCCGGCCGACGCCCACGCGGTCGCCGACGATCCCGCGCTCACCTACTCGATCACTCACCTCTTCGAGCGTATCCAGCAGTTCACGGCCCGCTGAGCCGCACCGCGCCGCCGGTCAACTCCCTGCGCCGCGTGGCCTGTTTCATGCGAAGCTGGGTTCCATGAGCGTCGCAGAACCCCGCAGGATCGTCCTCTTCCGGCATGCGAAAGCCGACTGGCCGCAGGTCGCCGACCACGAGCGTCCGCTCGCCGAGCGGGGCCGGCTGGACGCCGCAGCCGCCGGACGCAAGCTCGCCGGCACCGGCATCCCCTTCGACCTGGCCCTGTGCTCGACCGCGACCCGGACCCGCGAGACCTGGAAACTCGCCGTCCAGGAGTTCCCGCAGCGGCCGAGGACCGTCTACGAGGAGCGGGTCTACGAGGCCTCGCCCGGCGAGCTGATCGCCGTGCTCAACGAGACGCCCGACGACGCGCAGAACGTCCTCCTGGTCGGCCACAACCCGGGCGTGCACGGCCTCGCGGAGGTCCTGGCCGGCTCCGCCGAGGGCGACGCCGGCGAGCGGATGGGCCGCCGGGGCTTCCCGGCCGCCGCCTTCGCCGTCCTGTCGTTCACCGGGTCCTGGAAGAGCCTGGAGCCCGGCGTGGCGACACTGCTCGACTACTGGGCGCCGACCGAGTGACCCGCCCGGCGTGACGCGGGGCCCGGCACGGCGCGGTGCCGGGCCCCGCGCGCGGGACCCCCCGTGCGCGCGCCGCGCGCGGAAGCCTCAGGGGATGCGCGGAAGCCTCAGAGGGTGTCGAGCGTGTCCGCGGCCTCGACCTCTTCGCGGGTGATGCCCAGCAGGTACAGGACCGTGTCCAGGAAGGGGAAGTTCACCGCGGTGTGCGCGGCCTGGCGCACGACCGGCTTGGCGTTGAAGGCCACGCCGAGGCCGGCCGCGTTGAGCATGTCCAGGTCGTTGGCACCGTCGCCGATCGCCACGGTCTGCGACAGCGGCACCCCCGCCTCGGCGGCGAACCGGCGCAGCAGCCGCGCCTTGCCCGCCCGGTCGACGATCTCGCCGGTGACCCGGCCGGTCAGCTTGCCGTCGACGATCTCCAGCGTGTTGGCCTGGGCGAAGTCCAGCCCCAGCCGTTCCTTCAGGTCGTCCGTGACCTGGGTGAAACCGCCGGAGACCACGCCCACCTGGTAGCCGAGCCGCTTCAGCGTGCGGATCAGGGTGCGGGCACCCGGTGTCAGCCGCACCTCGTGGCGCACCTTGTCCACCACGGAGGCGTCGAGGCCCTCCAGCAGGGCCACGCGCGCGTGCAGCGACTGCTCGAAGTCCAGCTCCCCGCGCATCGCGGCCGCCGTCACCTCGGCGACCCGGTCCTCGCAGCCGGCGTGCGCCGCGAACAGCTCGATGACCTCGTCCTGGATGAGCGTCGAGTCCACGTCCATGACGACCAGGCGCTGGGCCCGCCGGTACAGCCCCGCCCCGACGACCGCGACGTCGACGCCGAGCTTCGCCGCGTCGGTCACCAGGGTGGTGCGCAGCGGCTCGGTCTCCACCCCGGACACCGCGAACTCGACGGCGGTGACCGGGTACTTGGCGAGCCGGAAGATGCGGTCGATGTTGCCGCCGGCCTTGGTGATGCGGGCGGCGACGGCCGCCGTCGCCTCGGCGGTGAGCGGGTGGCCGAGGACGGTGACCAGGGAGCGACCGAGGCCGCGCGGACGGTTGTCGCCGAGGCCGGAGATGATCTCCGCCTGCATCTTCATCGACTCCGCCCAGCTGTGCACGGTCGCCCGCAGGTCGCCCTCCAGCCCCTGGGGCGGCTCGGTCACGAGCGCGCACAGCACCATCCGGCCACGGGTGACGACCTGCTCGATGTCGACCACGTCGACGGAGTAGGCCGCGAGGGTGTCGAAGAGGCCGGCCGTGATGCCCGGCCTGTCCTTGCCGAAGATCTTGACAAGGAGAGTGGGAACGTCAGAGGTCTGCGAAGCGCTCATGGTGCTTCCACCGTATCCGGCACCCCGTGCCTTCCGCCGCCGAGGTCCGTCTGGCGGACAGCGAACAGTGGGTGTCGCGTCGGTGGCGTGCGCCTTGCGTCACCGTGCTCCCGCCGACGCCCCACGGACCGGCACCGCGGGTCGCGGGGCCCGCCTCCGTTCGGGTCGCGGGGCCCGCCCCCGTCGGGGTCGCGGCACCCGCACCCCCGTCGGGGTCGCGGGGCCCGCACCCTCCGTCCGGGCCGCGGCGCCCGCCCTCCGTCCGGGTCGCGGGGCCCGCCCCCGGGTCGGGGTCGCGGCGCCCGTACCCTCCGTCCGGGCTGCGGCGCCCGCCCTCCGTCCGGGTCGTGGGGCCCGTACCCTCCGTCGGGGTCGTGGGGCCCGCGCCCTCCGTCGGGGTCGCGGCGCCCGTCCTCCGTCGGGGTCGTGGGGCCCGTACCCTCCGTCCGGGCCGCGGCGCGGGCGTCACGGACGGGTCACCGCCCTCCGCCCGGCCTCCGTGGCGATGCCGGCGGGGGAGGCGGCGGCGGGGGCGGCGGCCCGTCGTCCGGCCGGGAGCGCGGTCGTTGCCCGGCCCGCGGCGCGGGAGGCCGCCCGGGCCCGCGCGGAGGCGCTCCCCTCGGCCGGGCCACCGTCGGCGCGCCGTGCACGTCCCCGTCCTCCCCGTCGGGCGGGGACTCCTCGTCCCGCCGGGACCCGCCCGGGGGACGCGTCCCGTCCTGCCCCGCGGGCGGACCGCCCGGTCCCGGCCCGGCTCCGCCCGGCCGCGCGTCCTGCGGCGGGCGGGGCTCCCCGGGCACACGGAGGTACGGGTTGGCGGCCGGGTCCGGCGGCCGGTACGGCGTACCCGGCTCGTACGGGCCGGGGCGCTCCGCGTACGCCGGACTCCCGGTGCCCGCTCCGCCCCAGGAGCCCCAAGAGCCCCCGGCGCCCGCCGCCCCCGCCCCGGTCCCCGGAACCACTCCGCCCTCCGGCACCGCTCCGTTTCCCGAGCCCACCCCCGCACCGCTCCCGGCCACCGCCCACGCCACCGCCCCCCGCCCGGCCGCCCCGCTCGCCCACGCCGGCAGCGCCCCCGCGGCACCCGCCCCCGCACCCCACACCGCGCCCAGCAGCAGCGCCGCGCCGAGGTGCCCGCGCATGTCGATGCCGGCACCGAACGCGTCGAAGCCGAGGACCGACAGGGAGGCGTTCACCGACACCTCCGTCAGCCAGGTCAGCAGCGGCAGCGCCAGCGCGGTGGCGGCCCCGAGCCGCACCGCGCACCGCCCCGCGAAACCCAGGACCCCCACGCTCCCGCCCCCGGGCGCGGGCACCACGGGCGTCCGTACCGCCGTGAGCACTCCCGCCAGCAGCATCGCCACCGCCGCGGCCACCCCCAGCAGCCACACCCGGGGCTCCAGTTCGGCCAGCCGCGCCAGCGTGACCGGCTCCGCCCGGCCCGCGCCCAGCAGTTCGTCCAGGGGATCCGGCAGCACCCCGGTCAGCTCGCCCGTGGACCGCCCGTCCCACGGCACGAACAGGCCGACCGGGACGCCGAGCCAGACCCCGTTGGGCGCGCCCAGCAGGGCAGCGCCCGCGATCCGCCGCGGACGGCCGTCCCCGGTCGCCGCGTACGCCGCCGCCGCGAGCCCGGCCGCCACCGCCAGCAGCAGCACGGTCACCACCGCGGACACGGCGGGCCGCACGACCCGGTGCACGGCGTCCCAGCCGCGGGGGAGGGGAGTGCGGCGCGAGGCCAGCAGCGCGACGAGCAGGATCCCGGCGGACCACACCGCGCCGCCGAGCAGCGTCGGCGCGGTGTCGACCGTGAAGCCCACCGCCGCCCGCGCGTCGACGAGGTCTCCGATCCGGCCGGGCAGCAGCCCTTCGACGTCCCCGATGCCGCCGAGGTCCCCGAGCCCCGGCACCCCGGCACCGCCGTCCCCGTCCGCACCGGGCAGGTCGCCGAGCTCCAGCGAGCTCCCGTCGAGGGTGACGACGTCGTGCCCCGCCCGGGCCAGACCGCCCAGCATCGCCACGAACAGCGCGACCACCGCGCCCGCGCGCGCGAGGAGTTCGGCCGGGGAGATCCAGCATCCCGCCGTGCGCAGGGACCGCAGGAAGAAGAAGGACAGCAGCAGCGCCCCCACCAGACTCACACCGAGTGGCGTGATCTCGACGGCGGTGTCGGCCCGCGCGCCGGTCAGCCCGAACACGGACACCTCACCGGACGGTGTGACGGACCCACCCGCCCCGAGCGCCACGACCGCCGCGGTCATCGGCCCCAACGAGCCCGCCGCGTCGGCCCGCAGCAGATGCAGGCCCGCGGCCGCCGTGCCCGCCATGCCGATCAACGCCCAGCTCACCGAGGCGATCGCGGTCAGCACGACGTCCCCCCACGGCACGCGCGTGCCGCCCCCGGCCGTCCCGACGCCTGTGGACGCGCCCATGGCAGATCCCCCGACCCGCGGTGCGGCACGATCGCCGCGCTTGTCCCCCTCGCGTGGATTACCACTCTCCGGGCCGTTTTCCACCCCGTCAACGGATCCGGCCGAGGGCCGCGTGCCCGGTCTTCACAAGGCCCGACTTTCGGTCAGGGGGCCGAGCCTGAAATAGTTCCCCCCGATGTTCGACATCCCTAGACTCCCCATGCCGGGGGTAATTCGGGGGACAACTCAGTGGGGCATGGAGTGCCGGAACTCGTACTGCAATCAAACGGACGGACGTGGACGCTCGATCCGTCCAGGTCTTACACGCTCGGACGCGATCCGCAAGGAGACGTCGTGTTCGACGACGCCAGGGTCTCCTGGCGGCACGCCACGGTCAGCTTCAACGGCCGCAGTTGGGTCATCGAGGACCACGGCAGCACCAACGGCACCTTCGTGCAGGGCCAGCGGATCCACCACCTGGAGATCGGGGCGGGCACGGCGGTCCACCTCGGCAACGCGACCGACGGGCCGCGGGTGAACCTGTCCGGCGCCGAGGCCGCCGTCGCCGCGCCGCAGGCCCAGCCTCGGCAACAGCCGTTCGCCGCCCAGGGCGCGGACGCCGGCTGGGCTCCGCAGGCCCCCGCCCCGCAGCAGCAGGCCCCGCAGCAGCAGGCGCCCGCCGCGCAGCCCGGCTGGCAGCAGCCGCAGCGGCCGGCCGCGAACATCCCGCAGCAGCAGGGCCCCGGTGGCGCGGCGGGGGCGCCGCCGGTGTACGGCGACCGCAGCCCGACCACGTTCCACCAGTTCTCGCTCGGCCGCGTCATGCGCATCGGCCGTGCCCTGGAGAACGACCTGGTCGTCTCGGACCTGCAGGTCTCGCGCAACCACGCCGAGTTCCACTCCACGCCCGACGGCCGCATGGAGATCCGCGACCTCGGCTCGCACAACGGCACGTACGTCAACGGCCAGCCGATCCCCAAGGGCGGCTCGCAACTCCTCGGCCCCACCGACGTCGTGGGCGTCGGCCACTCGACGTTCCGGATCGTCGGCGACCGGCTGGAGGAGTTCGTCGACACCGGTGAGGTGTCCTTCTCCGCCCGCCACCTGACCGTCACGGTCGACGGCGGCAAGCAGATCCTCAAGGACGTCTCCTTCGGCGTCCCCGAGAAGTCGCTGATCGCGGTCATCGGCCCGTCCGGCTCCGGCAAGTCGACCCTGCTCAAGGCGCTCACCGGCTACCGCCCCGCCAACCAGGGCGAGGTGCTGTACGACAACCGCAACCTCTACAAGCAGTTCGCCGAGCTGCGCCAGCGCATCGGTCTGGTCCCGCAGGACGACATCCTGCACAAGGAACTGACCGTCAAGAAGGCCCTCAAGTACGCGGCCAAGCTCCGCTTCCCGGCCGACACCACGGCCGCCGAGCGCGAGGCCCGCATCGACGAGGTGCTGCGCGAGCTGAAGCTCGACATCCACAAGGACAAGAAGGTCACCTCCCTCTCCGGCGGCCAGCGCAAGCGCGTCTCGGTCGCCCTGGAGCTGCTGACCAAGCCGTCGCTGATCTTCCTGGACGAGCCGACCTCCGGCCTCGACCCGGGCATGGACCGCGACGTCATGCAGCTGCTGCGCGGCCTCGCCGACGACGGCCGCACGGTCCTGGTCGTCACCCACTCCGTGGCCGAGCTCGCCCTGTGCGACAAGCTGCTGGTGATGGCGCCCGGCGGTGCCGTGGCGTACTTCGGTCCGCCGGAGGAGGCGCTGAACTTCTTCGGCTACGACACCTGGGCCGACGTCTTCTCCGCCTTCGAGAACTACCGCGACTACGACTGGGCGGGCCGCTGGAAGGGCTCGCAGCACTACCAGATGTACGCCGCGGACATCGACGCCGTCGCGCCGCAGTCCGTACAGATGCCGCAGATGCAGGCGATCAGGCCGCCGAAGCCGCAGGGCTGGATGTCGCAGTTCGTCACCCTGGTGCGCCGCTACGTCTCGGTGATCGTCTCCGACAAGGGCTTCCTGGCCCTGATGGTGATCCTGCCGGCCGTCCTCGGCGCGGTGAGCCTGCTCATCGACCCGGACCGCGGCCTGCTGCCGAACCCGGCCAACCCGCAGACCGGCCGGATCATCCCGAACGGCACGGCCACCACCGTCCTGCTGATCCTCGCCGTCGGCGCCTGCTTCGCCGGCGCGGCGAACTCCGTCCGCGAGCTGATCAAGGAACGGGTCATCTACGAGCGGGAGCGCGCCACCGGCCTGTCCCGCTCGGCGTACCTGATGTCCAAGGTGTTCGTGCTCGGCATGATCACCGTGCTGCAGGGCCTCCTGGTCGGCGTCATCGGCTTCTCCACCCGCGAGATCCCCGAGGAGGGCCTGGTCCTCGGCGGCGCCACGCTCGTCGAGCTGTCCCTGCCGATCATGGCGCTGGGCTTCACCTCGATGATGTTCGGCCTGATCATCTCCGCGCTGGTGAAGACCGCCGAGAAGACGATGCCGCTGCTGGTGATGTTCGCGATCATCCAGGTCGTCTTCACCGGCTGCCTCTTCGCCCTGAACGGCACGGTCGGCGTCAACCAGTTCTCGTACCTGATGCCGTCGCGCTGGGCGGTGGCCGCCGCGGGCGCCACGCTGGACTTCAACAGGATCAGCCCGCCCGAGGAGGCCGGCAACGAGGACCCGCTGTGGGAGCACAGCGTCGCCACCTGGGGCCTGGACATGGCCGCCCTGATCGTCCTCGGCGTGATCTGCGGCTTCTTCGTGGCCCGCTTCCTGCGCCGCCACGAGCCCGAGGTCATGCGGAAGTAGGCGCACCACCACGCGTCCGGGTCCGTCGACCCCGAAGGGCGGCACCCCGTCAGGAGGGTGCCGCCCTTCGGCGTCCGCGATCGCGTGAAGAGGTCCGCGCCGGCCTCAGTACGCGCTGTTGACGTTGTCCATGGAGCCGTACCGGTCGGCCGCGTAGTTGCAGGCGGCGGTGATGTTGGCGACCGGGTCGTAGATGTTCCAGGACGTGCCGGGCACGTGGTAGGCCTGGAAGGTCGGCGGGATGACCTGGAGCAGGCCCTTGGACGGGATGCCGTTGATGGCGTTGATGTCCCAGTCGTTGATGGCCCTCGGGTTGCCGGAGGACTCGCGCATGATGTTGCGGTGGATGCCCTCGTAGGAGCCCGGGATGCCGTGCTTCTTCATGATGTCGAGGGACTCGCGGATCCAGCCGTCGAGGGTGTTCGGGTACGCCTTGGCGGCGGCCTTCTTGAGCGCGGCGCGCTGGACGGTGCGGCTCGCGGCCTGCTCGGCCTTCCGCTCCTGCTCGGCCTTCTTCGCGGCCTCGGCGGCGGCCTTCTTCCGCGCGGCCTCGGCGGCCTTCTGCGCGGCGGCCTTCGCCTCGGCCTTCTTCTGCGCGATCTGCTCGGCCTTCAGGCTGGCACCGGCGAGCTGGTCGGTGATGCTGGCCTTGACGTCCTTGATCTGCGCGGAGTCGATCTTCTCGGAGCTGACCGCCACCTGAGCCGCAGGAGCGACCTCGGCCGTGGTCGTCGAGGCGTTGCTGGGCACGGCCGAGAAGCCGAGGGCAACGGCGCCGAGGGTGGCGACACCGGCCGTCGCGATCTTCTGGTGACGGGTCACGGCACGACTGCGAACACGACTGAGAAGGTTCTTGGGCATGGGAAAGGGACCTCTTCGAGTAGCGCGGAGGTCGCTCTGCGTCCAGGGGGGACAGAGGGTGCTTCCGGCACGAACGCCGCGGACCGGAATCCGCGGCGCTGAGCGACGGGAGCAATTCTTAGCTGGCGCAAAATCGCCAGGCAAAGGTGTGACGTACGAAGCCGGGTAGTGGATCAGGGGTGGGCGAAACGGGGCACACGGGACTGTTCGCCCCGTTCACGCGGGTCCTGTTTGTCTCCTATTGTCCTTCGTACGTGATCTGCGCCCTATGTGCGGGCTCACATGGGGCCCTCGGTGTTCTCACCGCGAGTTGCTGGCGCAATGCACTGTGTGAGCGGCCCGGAACGGCAGGACGAGGCGCACGTCGCCGAACCCGTGCCACAGGTACCGCGCCCGCATCGCCTCCTCGTACGCCCGGTCCACCGCCGCCCGCCCCGCGACCGCCTCCACCGTCAGCGGGTGCGAGGCCTCCGGCTCGTGCAGCCCGGTCAGCAGCCCGTCCGCCACCCGCACCTCCGCTCCGGGGTGACCACCAGGTCCGTCCGTCCGGCCCGCGCGCGGACGGCCCCGCCGACTCCACGGCCCGCACGGCCGTCGTCCCCACCGCGATCACCCGGCCACCGCCCGCCCTGACCGCGTCGACCAGCCGCGCGGACGCCTCCGGCACCGCGAACCGCTCCGGACCCGGCGGCTCCTGCGGTGCCTCCGCCGACGCCACCCCGGTGTGCAGGGCGACCGGCGCGAACGCCACCCCCGGCTCATCGGCTCCACCGCCGTCCGCGCCGTGAAGGGCCGTGCCGCGCCCGGCATCTCCGCGCCGCCCGCCCCGCCGGGCGCCGGCGGCGCGAACACCGTCCGGTCCACCGGCGGCGGCCGGTCCCGCTCCGCGCGGGAGCAGCGGAGGGACCGCCCGTACTCCCGCGGCAGCCCGAGGACGTCCCCGCCGCCCGCGCTCCACCACAGCCGCTCACCGCGCGCGCTCGGCGGCTCCTCCAACGCCGGCCGCACCTCCCCGGGGCAGCCCACCCGCGTACCGGCGAGCCCTCCCACGCCTCCGCTCCCCGCCTCCTGGAGCGGCTCACCTTCCCCTGTACGCGCGCACGCGCGCGCGTGCGTGGCCCGCCCGTCGACCGCGGCCGCCGGCATGGGCGACGTGTTCACCACGAGCAGGTCCCCGGCCCGCGGCAGCCGCGGCAGCTCCGGGGACGCGTGGTGCGCCACCGCGGTACCCCGCGAGACCAGCAGCCGTACGGCGTCCCGGTCCGGCCCGGGCCCGCGCGCGGACAACTCCTCCGGCACCGTCCGCCGAGGGAGGGACCCGCGCGGGGGAACTCCCGAGGCCGGGCTCACCGGAGCCCCGCCGGCAGGGCGGACGCCTCGTACCGGCCGCTCGACGGGCGCTCCCGCAGCGGTCGCGGGAAGGCGGGCACCACACGGACCGGCTCCGGCCGCGGGCCGTCGTCCCCCGGTACGGCCGCCGCGCACAGGTCCGTGGCCACCTCCCCGGGACCGACCGCCCTGCCGGAAGGGCTTCGGCTCCTCCACCCGAGCACGGCCGCGAGCCGCTCCGGGGCCGCCTTGGACGCGCCGCAGCCGCCCCACGTCCCGTACGCCCCGGCGGCCGCGTCCGGGCTCACCGCGATCACCGTGCCCGCCCGGGCGGCGCGCGGCAGCGGCAGCGCCCCCTGCACCAGGCCCAGCGCCGCCACCGCGCTCACCTCCAGCGCCTGCCGCGGCCCCTGGAAGGACCGGACCGGCGGCCCGGCACCCATCGCGCTCACGTGGTGCACCACCAGGCCCAGGCCACCGGACCGCCTCCACCGACCCGGCCCGGTGCCGGACGCCCTCCCCACCCCCTTCGAAGCCCTCGTGACGATCCCTGCCGGCATGGTGTGCCCCCTCGTTCCCTCGGCGTGTCCACGACCTGGAAACACGGCCGCCGGGCCGCCTCGGACGCGGGCCGCACGGCACCGGGTCCTCCCGCCCTGCTCCGTCGGTCCCGCGACCCCGGTCCCACGACCCGGTCCCACGTCACTCCCCGGACCGACGGGTGCGGGGCGGGGAACCAGGACCTCCGTCCTAGGCCCACCGGCGCAGCCGGCCGCCGCCACCGGCCCGATCCCCGCTGTCACGGCCCGCCGGTACGGTGAGGTCATGAGTCACGGTCCCCGGTCCGGCCTCGCCGCGGTGAGCTCCGCGCTGCTGGCCATGAGCAGGCACCTGGAGGTGCGCGACGTCCTCAAGACGATCGTCGCCTCCGCCCGCGAGCTGCTCGACGCGCAGTACGCCGCGCTCGGCGTCCCGGACGACCACGGCGGCTTCGCCCAGTTCGTCGTCGACGGCGTCAGCGACGAGCAGTGGAAGGCCATCGGCCCCCTGCCCCGCCAGCACGGCATCCTCGCCGCGATGCTGCACCAGGCCCGGCCCGAGCGCCTCGCCGACGTGCGCAAGGACCCCCGCTTCGAGGGCTGGCCCGCCGCCCACCCCGACCTGGCCGACTTCCTGGGCCTGCCGATCCGCGACGGCGACGAGGTCATCGGAGCGCTGTTCCTCGCCAACAAGAACTGCCCGAAACCGGAAGGCGGTTGCGGCTTCACCGAGGAGGACGAGGAGCTGCTCGGCATCCTCGCCCAGCACGCGGCCATCGCCCTCACCAACGCCCGGCTCTACGAGCGCAGCCGCGAGCTGACCATCGCCGAGGAGCGCTCCCGCCTCGCCCACGAGCTGCACGACGCCGTCAGCCAGAAGCTGTTCTCCCTGCGCCTGACGGCCCAGGCAGCCGCCCGCCTGGTGGACCGCGACCCCTCCCGCGCCAAGGGCGAACTCCAGCAGGTGGCCGCCCTGGCCGCCGAGGCCGCCGACGAACTGCGCGCCGCCGTCGTCGAACTGCGCCCCGCGGCCCTCGACGAGGACGGCCTGGTCGCCACCCTGCGCACCCAGGTCCAGGTCCTCGACCGCGCCCACAGCGCGCGCGTGACCTTCGCCGGCCGCGGGGTGCGCGCCCTGCCCGCCGCCCAGGAGGAGGCGGTGCTGCGCGTCGCCCAGGAGGCCCTGCACAACGCGCTGCGGCACTCCGGCGCCGAACACGTCGACGTGACCCTGGACCGCCGCGGCTCCGGAGCCGTCCTGCGGGTCACGGACGACGGCAGCGGCTTCGACCCGCAGGCGGTCCGCCGCGCGGGACGCCACCTGGGCCTGGTCTCCATGCGGGACCGGGCGAGCGGGGCCGGCGGCAGCCTGACGGTGGAATCGGCGCCCGGCAAGGGCACCACGATCGAGATGGAGGTCCCCGGTGGCTGACGCAATCAAGGTGCTGCTCGTCGACGACCACCAGGTGGTACGCCGGGGCCTGCGCACCTTCCTGGAGGTCCAGGACGACATAGAGGTCGTCGGCGAGGCCGCCGACGGCGCCGAGGGCGTGGCCCGCGCCGAGGAGCTCAGGCCCGACGTCATCCTCATGGACGTCAAGATGCCGGGCATGGACGGCGTCGAGGCGCTGCGCCGGCTCCGCGAGCTCGACCACCCCGCGCGCGTGCTCGTCGTCACCAGCTTCACCGAGCAGCGCACGGTCGTCCCGGCCCTGCGCGCGGGCGCCGCCGGCTACGTCTACAAGGACGTCGACCCCGACGCGCTGGCCGGCGCGATCCGCTCCGTCCACGCCGGCCACGTCCTCCTCCAGGCCGAGGTCGCCGGCGCGCTGCTGTCGGAGGAGGGGACCGGTACCGGCCAGGGCCGGGCCGGGACGCTCACGGAGCGGGAGCGGGAGGTGCTCGGTCTCATAGCGGACGGCCGCTCCAACCGGGAGATCGCCCGCGCGCTGGTCCTCTCCGAGAAGACCGTCAAGACGCACGTCTCCAACATCCTGATGAAACTCGACCTCGCCGACCGCACCCAGGCCGCCCTGTGGGCCGTCCGTCACGGCGTGGCCGGCTGACCTCCGGCCCGTGTCCGTGCGGCCGGAGTGATAAGACGGCAATACGGAAGGTTGCGCTCCGGGCCGAGATTCATACCGTCGTGGGAATGTCCCCCACTCGGCGTATCCCCCGCCGGTCCCCGCCGTTCTCCAGTGCGTGCTGCGGCGCCTGCCGCGGCCATCGCAAGGAGGGCTCAGAAGTGAAGAACCTGAAGAAGGCAGCGGCTGTGACGATGGTGGCCGGTGGCCTGCTGGCCGCCGGTGCGGGCATGGCCTCCGCCACCAGCGGCGCGCACGCCGACGGCCAGGCCGTGGGCTCCCCGGGCGTCGCGTCGGGCAACCTGGTCCAGGTCCCCGTGGACGTCCCGGTCAACGTCTCCGGCAACAGCGTGAACGTCATCGGCGTGCTGAACCCGGCCTTCGGCAACCAGGCCGTCAACCACTGACGCCCACCTCCGTCTCCGAGCCGGAGGTGACCACCGGCCTCCCGGACACGCCCGGGAGGCCGGTCGGGCGTTCCGGGCACGTCCGCCACGCAGGCCGTGCGCACCCAAGCCGCGCGTACGCGGGCCATGCGCACGCAGGCCGTGCGCGTCCGTACCGCGGCGGCGGCACCGGCGACCGGTACCGGCGACCGGCCCCGCACCCCGCGGGCGGCAGCACCGGGCCGCGCCCCCACCCCTCGCCGCCGGCGCCCAGCGCACCTCGCCGCCGGCGCCCAGCGCACCTGGAAAACGCTCGGTGCACCTCAGGAAACGCTCAGCGCACCTCGGGAAGCACCCGACGCACCCCGCGGAACCCCCGACACAGCTCGGAGAACGCTCAGCGCGCCCCCCGCTCCCGCTCCTCCACAACGGAGTTGTACGCCGCGACCTGCGCCCGCCGCGCCGTCCGCTCCACCGGCCGCAGCGCCTCCCCGCGCGCCGCCATCTCCGACGCGCTCACCGCACCCCCGTGCCCGCGCCCCTGGTCCAGCGCCAGCGAGATCAGCGCCCCCACCCGCTGCGCCAGCTCCAGCACCCGCACCGCCCGCGGCGGGTACCCCGGCGCCAGCACCTCCCGGCCCCTCTCCGCCCGGGCCCGGTACGCGTCGACCGCCGCCTCCGCCACCGGCCCCGACCCGGCCACGTCCAGCCGCGTCAGCACCTCGGTCGCCTCCCGCAGCGCCTCCGCCAGCTCCCGCTCGGCCTCGCCCAGCGACGGCACGTCGGCGGGCGGCGCCTCCCGCACGGGCAGGCAGTGCCACACCACCTCGACGTGCACATCGCCTGCCGGCCCGGCCTCGCGCACCTCCGGCACCAGCCCGAACGCGGCACCGTGGCACACCACGGCCTCCTCCGCCTCCAGCGCCCGCGCGTTGAACTCCGGCGGCCCGCTCAGCCCCAGCGGATGCCCGGGCACCGGCAGCGCGACCCGCAGCCCGGACACCCCGAGCGCCCGCAGCCGCCCCAGCGCCAGCGTCAGCCCGACGGGCCCGGACTCCCCGGGCAGCCCCGCCACCCGGTGCACGGCGTCCTCGCCGACGATCGCGACGACGGCGTCGTCGGGCGGGACAAGTCCGGCGAGAAGGGCATTTCCCCAAGCGGCCACACGGCCCGAGCGCGGTTCCGAGAACATGCCCCCACCCTAAGGACCGGACCGATGGAATGGACGGGCCGACCGGTGGCGTAGATTTCCTTGAGGGCTGCGCCCACCGGCGCGGCGGACCGAGCCACAGGCGTACGCGACAGCCGAGACCGGCCACACTGCAAGGGGAGACAACGCGCTCATGAGCGATGTTCTGGAACTTCAGGACGTATCCGTCATCCGTGAGGGCCGAGCGCTGGTGGACCAGGTCTCCTGGTCGGTCAAGGAAGGCGAGCGCTGGGTCATCCTCGGCCCCAACGGCGCCGGCAAGACCACCCTCCTGAACGTCGCGTCCACCTACCTCTTCCCCAGCAGCGGCACCGCGTCCATCCTCGGCGAGACCCTCGGCAGGCCCGGCAGCGACGTCTTCGAGCTGCGCCCCCGCATCGGCATGGCCGGCATCGCCATGGCCGACAAGCTCCCCAAGCGCCAGACCGTCCTGCAGACCGTCCTGACCGCCGCGTACGGCATGACGGCCACCTGGCACGAGGACTACGAGGAGATCGACGAGCTGCGCGCCCGCGCCTTCCTCGACCGGCTCGGCATGAGCGAGTTCCTGGAGCGCAAGTTCGGCACCCTCTCCGAGGGCGAGCGCAAGCGCACCCTCATCGCCCGCGCCCTGATGACCGACCCCGAGCTGCTCCTCCTCGACGAGCCGGCCGCCGGCCTCGACCTCGGCGGCCGCGAGGACCTCGTACGCCGCCTCGGCCGCCTGGCCCGCGACCCCATCGCCCCCTCGATGATCATGGTCACCCACCACGTCGAGGAGATCCCCCCGGGCTTCACCCACGTCCTGATGATCCGCCAGGGCAAGGTCCTCGCCGCCGGCCCGCTCGAGCTCGAACTCACCTCCCGCAACCTCTCCCTCTGCTTCGGCCTGCCCCTCGTCGTCGAGCAGGTGGGCGACCGCTGGACCGCGCAGGGCCTCCCGCTGTCCTGACCCGGCCGGCCGCACCCCAACACCCCACGGGGCAACGCCCTTTCCGCCTGATCGGCGCCCTGTCCGCGACGGGGTCCGCGGTCCTACCATGACCCTGTGGACATGGACGCGTGGGTGTGGTGGTTGATCGGCGCGGCAGCGCTCGGCATCGGGCTCGTGATCACCGCGATGCCCGAACTGGGCATGCTGGCGGTGGGCGCCGTCGCGGCCGCGGTGGCCTCCGGCTTCTTCGGCGGCGACGCCGTGGTGCAGGTCCTGACCTTCGTCGTCGTCTCGACCGCACTCATCGCCGTCGTCCGTCCCGTCGCCAACCGGCACCGCGCCCAGAGACCCCAACTCGTCAGCGGGGTCGAGGCGTTGAAGGGCAGGCAGGCCGTCGTCCTGGAACGCGTCGACGCCTCCGGCGGCCGCATCAAACTCGCCGGAGAGGTCTGGTCGGCCCGCGCCCTCGACACCGGCCAGGCCTACGAGGTGGGCCAGCAGGTGGACGTCGTCGACATCGAGGGAGCCACGGCCATCGTCATGTGACCTCGCACGGCACAACTGCGCGGAACGGCCCACGAGGTACGCGGCGTTCTGCCAGACTCGACGAGCAAGATCTTCAACAGCGAGATCTTCCACAGACACGAGATCTGCCGAGGAGCCGAGGCGGAGAAGGGTACGGGGAGCCGACGATGGAACCGGTCATCATCGTTCTGATCATCCTGGTGGTGTTGGTCTTCATCGCCCTGATCAAGACGATCCAAGTCATCCCACAGGCCAGCGCGGCCATCGTCGAGCGCTTCGGCCGCTACACGCGGACGCTGAACGCGGGCCTCAACATCGTCGTCCCGTTCATCGACACCATCCGCAACCGCATCGACCTGCGCGAACAGGTCGTCCCGTTCCCGCCGCAGCCGGTGATCACCCAGGACAACCTGGTCGTCAACATCGACACCGTCATCTACTACCAGGTGACCGACGCGCGGGCCGCGACCTACGAGGTCGCCAGCTACATCCAGGCCATCGAGCAGCTCACCGTCACCACGCTGCGCAACATCATCGGCGGCATGGACCTGGAGCGGACCCTGACCTCCCGCGAGGAGATCAACGCGGCCCTGCGCGGCGTCCTCGACGAGGCCACCGGCAAGTGGGGCATCCGCGTCAACCGCGTCGAACTCAAGGCGATCGAGCCGCCCACCTCCATCCAGGACTCGATGGAGAAGCAGATGCGCGCCGACCGCGACAAGCGCGCCGCGATCCTCCAGGCCGAAGGCGTCCGGCAGTCCGAGATCCTGCGCGCCGAGGGCGAGAAGCAGTCCCAGATCCTGCGCGCCGAGGGCGAGGCCAAGGCCGCCGCCCTGCGCGCCGAGGGCGAGGCCCAGGCCGTCCGCACGGTCTTCGAGGCCATCCACGCCGGCGACCCCGACCAGAAGCTGCTGAGCTACCAGTACCTCCAGATGCTGCCGAAGATCGCCGAGGGCGACGCCAACAAGCTCTGGATCGTCCCCAGCGAGATCGGCGACGCCCTCAAGGGCCTGTCCGGCGCCATGGGCAACTTCGGCCCCATGGGCGGCGGTTCGGGCAACGGAGCGGGCGGCAACGGCGCCACGGAACGCCGCGAGAAGCCCTCGATCGACTGACGGATCCCGGAAACGAACAGTTCCCCGCGCACCCCCGAAGGGCGCGGGGAACTGCGTGACCGGCCACGGACGACCCGCGGCCGCGGACCGACCGGACCCGGCAGGCGCTACGCGGCCTCGCCGGCCAGCCACTCGGGCAGCGCGTCGAAGTCCTCACGCCCCAGCGCCAGCAGCATCGCATCCGCCGGCGTCGGCTCGAACGGCTCCCGCAGCAGCGTCATCCCGGCCTCCGCCGGAGTCCGGTTCGCCTTGCGGTGGTTGTCCTCCGCGCACGCGGCGACGGTGTTCAGCCAGGTGTCCTGCCCGCCCCTGGACCGCGGCACCACGTGGTCCACGGTCGTCGCCCGCCTGCCGCAGTACGCGCACCGGTGCCGGTCCCGCACCAGCACACCCCGCCTCGACCACGGGGCTTGTCTTCGGAACGGCACCCGTACGTACTGGCAGAGCCTGATCACGCGGGGCGCCGGTATGTCGACCGCGGCTCCCCGCATCCGCAGTTCGGGGTGGGCCTGCTCGACGACGGCCTTGTCCTGCAGCACCAGAACGACGGCTCGGTTCAGCGTCACCGTCGACAGCGGCTCGAAGCTCGCGTTCAGCACCAGCGTGTCCCGCATACCAGCCCACCTCCCGTGTGCCCTGGCCCACCCCTCGGCGGGCTGGGATAACTCTGGCCGGGCACGCCGAGATGGACAACGCAATATCTGCTGCTCCCACAGGAGGTGACCCCCGCGCCCCCGGCAACAAAAAAATGCCCGCCCCTGATCACTTCCAAGACCAGGGGCGGGCAAACGTCGAATGAACTCCCGACCGGCGCGCGGAGCGGGCTCAGCCCTCCGCGGGCACCTCGTACTCACCGATCAACTGCGCCCGCGCGATCGTGTGGAACCGCAGGTTGAAGCCCACGACCGCGGGCGTCGCGTCCGCGTCCGGACCCAGCTTCTCCTGGTCCACGGCGTACACCGTGAACACGTACCGGTGCGGCCCGTCCCCGGGCGGCGGCGCGGCACCGCCGAAGTCCTTGGTGCCGTAGTCGTTGCGCACCTGGACCGCGCCCTCCGGCAGCCCCTCGAAGGAGCCGCTGCCCGCACCCGCCGGCAGCTCGGTCACCGAGGCCGGGATGTCGAACACCACCCAGTGCCAGAACCCGCTGCCCGTCGGGGCGTCCGGGTCGTAGCAGGTCACGGCGAAGCTCTTGGTCTCCTCCGGGAAGCCGTCCCACCGCAGATGCGGCGAGGTGTTGCCCTCCGCGTGGACCTGAGCGCCGTGGAGCGTCGCGCCCTCCTCGATGTCCTTGCTCGTCACCGTGAACGACGGCACGGGCGGGTGGAAGTCGTGGGGGAGCGGCCGCCGCTTGAGCTCGGTCACCTCGGTACCTCCTGATCGTTCGTTGCGTCGGTCCCGAGCCTAGAACCAGTTCCGCCTGCTGCCGACCTCGGCCAGCCACTGGTTGAGGTACGCCGCCCAGTCGGTCCCCTGGTAGTCGTTCAGCCCCACCTGGAAGGACCGGAAGGTGTCGCTGCCCTCGGCGAACAGCCCCGGCTTCTTGTCCATCTCCAGCACCACGTCCATCGTGTGCTCGTCGGCCACGAAGCTCAGCTCGACCTGGTGCAGCCCCCGGTACTGCTGCGGCGGGAAGAACTCGATCTCCTGGTAGAACGGCAGCTTCTGGCGCGTGCCGCGGATGTGGCCGCGCTCCATGTCCGCGTTCTTGAACCGGAAGCCCAGCTGGAGGAAGGCGTCGAGGATCGCCTTCTGCGCCGGCAGCGGGTGCACGTTGATCAGGTCCAGGTCGCCGGAGTCCACGGCCCGGGCGATCTCCAGCTCCGTCGTCACACCGATGTCCATGCCCCGCAGCTGCTGCCCGTCGATCATGGTGATCGGCGTCTCCCAGGGGATCTCCAGCCCGAACGGCACCGCGTGCACCGCGTTCGCCTCCAGCTCGAAGGCACCGCCGAGCCGCACCTTCGTGAACTCGATGTCCTGCTTGTACTCCTGGTCGCCCCCCTCGACCTCGACCTTGGCCTGCAGCCCGACCGAGAGCCCCTCGATCTGCTGGTTCACCGACCCGCCCTGGATCCGCACCTCGCCCTGCACGACCCCGCCCGGAACGACGTTGATCTCGTTCAGCACGGTCTCGACCGAGGCCCCACCGGCACCCAGGCTCGCCAGCAGCTTCTTGAACGCCATGACTCTCCCTAACTCCGAACCCGAACGTCCGAACCCTTGATCCCTTTAAACGCGACCCGGCCGCGACCGGTTCCGTACCCTCACCCTGGCAAGCCGGGCGTTCTGCGGCCACCCCGCCACGCCACCGGACTCCAGTACCCTCGTACGGCATGATCGCGACCCCCGACCGTACGCCCCTGCCCAGGAACTTCTTCGACCGGCCCGTCCTGGAAGTGGCCCCGGACCTCCTCGGCCGCATCCTCGTACGCACCACCCCGGACGGTCCGATCGCCCTCCGCATCACGGAGGTCGAGGCGTACGACGGCCAGAACGACCCCGGCTCCCACGCCTACCGCGGCCGCACCCCGCGCAACGACGTGATGTTCGGCCCGCCCGGACACGTGTACGTCTACTTCACCTACGGCATGTGGTTCTGCATGAACCTGGTGTGCGGCCCCGACGGCAGGGCGAGCGCCGTACTGCTGCGCGCCGGCGAGATCATCGAGGGCGCCGAGCTGGCCCGTACCCGACGACTCTCGGCCCGCAACGACAAGGAACTGGCCAAAGGCCCCGCCCGCCTGGCCACGGCCCTGGACGTCGACCGTGCCCTGAACGGCACGGACGCCTGCGCCTCCGGCGACACCCCACTGCGCATCCTCACCGGCACCCCCGTCCCCGCCCACCAGGTACGGAAGGGCCCCCGCACCGGAGTGTCCGGCGAGGGAGCCGTCCACCCCTGGCGCTACTGGATCGCCGACGACCCGACGGTGAGCCCCTACCGAGCCCACGTCCCGAAGCGCCGCCGGGTTGACGCGCCCCCCGCAGGTGCGTAATGTATTCCGAGCCGCTGAACCGGGTACTGCGATCGTCAGCAGCCGGAGCGGCCAACCCACTACCTACGACAGCCCCCTCCAGCGGGGTCGCCTCAGACGTGTCCGCACGCCTGAATGCGAATCCGCGAAGCCCGATTATGAATCGGCCGGGGGAATCGGTTAGCGTAGTGAATGTCGAAAGGCGCCGGCGAAAGCCCAAGCCCTAGACGAAACCCGCCGACTGGGAATCGGGTCCGAAAGGATCTGATAGAGTCGGAACCGCCGGAAAGGGAAACGCGGAAGCGGGAACCTGGAAAGCACCGAGGAAATCGGATCGGAAAGATCTGATAGAGTCGGAAACGCAAGACCGAAGGGAAGCGCCCGGAGGAAAGCCCGCGAGGGTGAGTACGAAGGAAGCGTCCGTTCCTTGAGAACTCAACAGCGTGCCAAAAGTCAACGCCAGATATGTTGATACCCCGTCCATCGGACATCCGACGGTCGAGGTTCCTTTGAAAAAACACAGCGAGGACGCTGTGAACGTCGGGACTATTCCTCCCGATGTTCCGCTCTCGTGATGTGTCACCCGATCACGGG